>NZ_BHYL01000022.1 GCF_003851725.1 Cellulomonas algicola
CGGGCGAGCACACGACGGGCACGGCGCGGGCGACGTTCACCGCGGTGCCGCGGCGCCTGCCCGTGCTCGGCGGGCAGACCGTGGTCACCGCGGGGGCGGCCTTCGCGACCGCGGTCCTCGCGCTGGGGGCGTCGTGGCTCGCCACGGCCGGGGTGCGCGCGGCCGGCGGTCCCGGCGTCGACCTGGCGGTCCCCGGGACGACCCGCGCGCTCGCCGGGTTCGTCCTCGCCTCCGTCGCCGTCGCGCTGCTCGGGCTCGGCCTCGGTGCGCTCCTGCGCCGTCCCGCTGACGCGATCGTCGGCGGGATCGTCCTCGCGGTCGTCGGCGACCACCTCCTGGCCGCGAACCCCGGCCCGGTCACCGACACCGTCCGTGCCCTCCTGCCCTCGGCGGGGGCGCGGCTGCTGCAGGACGACGCCGCGCTCGCGGCGCTCGACGACGCGACGCGCGGACCGCGGCTCGGCGTCTGGGGCGGCGGGGTCGTCGTCGCGGCGTGGGTCGTGGTCGTGCTCGCGGCGGCGGCGTACCGGTTGCGGCGGCATGACGTCCGCTGACAGGCCCGCTCCGCCGGTGCCGTCCGGCGCGCCGCGGACCGGGCCGGAACCACCGGAGAGACGGCCGGACGCGCCTGCGGGACGGTCTGCCGCACCTGCGCACTGGCCCGACGCCGACCGGTGGGAGAGTGGGCCCGTGGTGATCCGACGCGCGCTCGCGGCCCGTGAGGTCCGGCGGGACGACGAGCCGCTCACCGAGGAGCAGGTGCGCGGCGCGAGCCCGGTCGCCCGGCTCGTCACCGCCCGGCCGTGGGTGATGGACGTCGCGGTCGCGGCCGTGATGGTCCTCGTCGGCCTGGTCGGGGCGGGGTTCGCGTGGGAGACCGTCGGGGGCGCCGTCGCCCTCGGGCTCTACCCGCTCGACTCGGGCGTCGAGGAGTCGGTCGTCACCACCTGGCTGCTGGGGACGGCCGTCGGGGCGACGCTGCTGCTGATGCGGCGCGCGCGACCGCTCACCGTGACCGCGCTGCTGACGGTCGCCGCGCTCGCGTCGCTCCTGGCGGACGGCGTGCTCGGCGTGCTCGGCGCCTGCCTGGCGTGCGCGCTCTACAGCGTCGCCGCCGAGCGGTCGGCGACGGTCGCGTGGACGACGTGCGGCGTCGTGCTCGCGGTCGTGACCGTCGCGCTGTGGCAGTGGCAGGACATCGGGCTCGTCGAGATCCTCGCGTGGTCCGGTACTCCCGTCATGGCGCCGGGGGAGTGGTCGCCGAACCTGTCCGAGCCGTCGTTCTCGCCGGGCCGCCGGTCGGGCTCGGTGCTGCTGCTGCTCGCGCTGCTCGTGCTCGGCGTCGCGGTCGGGTCCGCGGCCCGCGCGCGCCGGCTGCACGCCGCCGACCTCGTCGAGCGGTACCGCGCGCTGGCCCGCGAGCGCGACCAGAGCGCCGCCCTCGCACGCGCCGCCGAGCGCCAGCACATCGCGCGCGAGATGCACGACGTCGTCGCGCACAACCTCACGGTGATGGTCGCGCTCGCCGACGGCGCCGACGCCGCGTTCGAGCGCGCACCGGACCGGTCGCGCGAGGCCCTGCGCCAGGTGGGCCGCACGGGCCGGTCCGCGCTCGCCGACATGCAGCGGGTCCTGGGCGCGCTGTCGCCGGCCGGGGGCGACGGGACCGAGCCGACCGAGGTGGACCTGTCGACGGTCGTCGAGCGCTTCGCGGTGACCGGGGTCCCCGTCACGGCGACGGGCCTCGACACGACGCTCCCGCAGGACACCGCGGTGCGCCTGGCCGTCCTGCGGATCCTCGGCGAGGCGCTCACGAACGTCCTGCGGCACGCGCCGGGCGTCACGTCCGTCGAGGTCGCGGTGCGCCGCACCCCGACGACCGTCGAGGTCGACGTGCTCGACGGCGGCGGCACACGCACCGGGAGCGGCGGCGGCACCGGCCGTGGCATCGTCGGCATGCGCGAGCGCGCGGCCCTGCTCGGCGGGCACGTCGAGGCCGGTCCCCGGCCGGACGGCGGCTGGCGCGTGCACGCGGTGCTGCCGTGGTCCGACGACGAAGGAGACGCCCGATGACGACGGTCCTGCTCGTCGACGACCAGGCGCTGCTGCGCAGCGGCTTCCGGCTGGTCATCGAGTCCGAGCCCGACCTCGAGGTCGTCGGCGAGGCCGCCGACGGGCGCGTCGCGCTCGACCAGGTCGCCGCGCTCGCGCCCGACGTCGTGGTCATGGACGTCCGCATGCCCGGCATGGACGGCATCGAGGCGACCCGTCGGGTCGTCGCCGACCACCCGTCGTCGCGCGTGCTGGTGCTCACGACGTTCGACGTCGACGACCTCGCGTTCGCCGCGCTGCGCGCCGGGGCGTCGGGCTTCCTGCTCAAGACGGCCCGTCCCGCCGAGCTCGTCGACGCGATCCGCACGGTCGCGGACGGGACGTCCGTCGTCGCGCCGCGCGTGCTGCGGCGCATGCTCGACCTGTTCGCTCCCCACCTTCCGGCCGGGCAGGCGCCGGACCCGGGCGGCGCGGCGCTCGACCCGCGCCTGAGCGCGCTGACCCCGCGCGAGCTCGACGTCCTGCGGCTCATCGCCGAGGGCGCGTCGAACGTCGAGATCGCGACCGAGCTGTTCGTCTCCGAGGCCACGGTCAAGACGCACGTCGGGAACGTGTTCGCCAAGCTCGGCGCGCGCGACCGCGTGCAGGCGGTGATCCTCGCGTACGAGTGCGGCCTGGCCGGGAGCGGCGCGGCGCGTCGCTGACGCGCCCGCGTGCGGCGTCAGCGGTACCGGGCGACGAGCGCCGCGCCGGTCGCGGCCAGGTGCTCGCGCACGCCCGGCGGGCCGACGACCTCGACCCACGCGACGAGTCCCGCGAGCTCGCCCGCGACCGTGCGCTCGTCGCGACCCCGGACCACGACCTCGACGCGCCCGTCGGCCGTGGCCGCGCCCACGTCGAGCCGACCCCCGAACCCGATCCGCAGCACGTCGAGGCCGTCGGATGTGCACAGCGCCCGGACCGTGAGCGGCGTGCGTCGTCGGTCCACCTCGTCGGCGACCGCGCGCCACGCGGCGGCCAGGTCGAAGTCGTCGGGCCGCCGCACGGGGTCGTCGGTCGGCTCGACCGTGGACACGCGGTCGACCCGGAACGTGCGGCGCCCGACCGCGGTGTCGCCGACGAGGTACCAGGACGCGCCCTGCGCGACGAGGCCGAGCGGGTGGACGGTCCGCGTGCTCGCGGCGCCCGCGGCGTCCACGTAGCCGAGGCGCACCTGCACGCCGCGGACCACGGCGTCCTGCACCGCGTCGAGGTGGTCGGGGGTGCGGTGCTCGACGTGCGCCCAGCCCCACCCGCGCGGGTCGACGACGACCGACGAGGACGCCGCCTCGGCCTGGTCGCGGAACGGCTCGGGCAGGGCGCGGACGAGCTTGCGCAGCGCGCTTCGCACGGCCGGCGTGACCGCCGACGCCGGTCCGGCGACGAGGAACAGCGCCCGGACCTCGGCCGCGGTCAACCCGGTCAGGTCGGTCCGTGCCCCGCCGACCAGCCGCCAGCCGCCGCCGCGGCCCTGCACCGAGTACACGGGGACGCCGGCCGTGCCGAGCGCGTCGAGGTCGCGGCGCGCCGTGCGCTCGGACACCTCGAGCTCGCGCGCGACCTCGGCCGCGGTCACGTGCTCGCGGCGCTGCAGCAGCAGGAGGAGGGCCATGAGCCGGTCGGCGCGCACGTGCCGAGACTGGCAGGAAACCGGTCATGAGATGGCCGGTTCTGCCGGTCAGCATGACGCCATGACCACACAGGCAGGTGCACCGACCGTCCCGACCGACCTCCCCGAGCCCACGCTCGTCGCCGTGAACGGCGTCGAGCTCGAGGTGGTCGAGGCCGGCCCACGGGGAGGGCGTGCCGTCGTCCTCTGCCACGGCTGGCCCGAGCACGCCTACTCCTGGCGCCATCAGGTCCCCGCGCTCGCGGCGGCCGGCTACCACGTGATCGTGCCCAACCAGCGCGGCTACGGCGCCTCGTCGTGCCCCACCGAGGTCACCGAGTACGACCTCGTGCACCTGACGGGCGACCTCGTCGCGCTCCTCGACCACTACGGCCACGAGGACGCGACGTTCGTCGGCCACGACTGGGGTGCGTTCGTCGTGTGGGGCCTGGCGCTGCTGCACCCGCGCCGCGTGAACGGCGTGGTCGCCCTGAGCCTTCCGTACCAGGAGCGTGGCGAGCGGCCGTGGGTCGAGGTCATGGAGGAGGTGCTCGGCGAGGACTTCTACGTCGTCCACTTCAACCGTCGCCCGGGCGTCGCGGCCGCCGTCTTCGACGAGGACCCCGCGCGGTTCCTCCGCAACCTCTACCGGGTCGACGTGCCGCCCGCGCCGCCCGGGGCGGGCATGACGCTCGTCGACCTGGCCCGTGCGGAGAACCCGCCCGGAGCGCCGCTCCTGAGCGACGACGACCTCTCCGTGTTCGTGTCCGCCTTCGCGCGCACCGGGTTCACCGGCAGCGTGAGCTGGTACCGCAACCTCGACCGCAACTGGCACCTGCTCGCCGACGTCGACCCGGTCGTCCGGCAGCCCGCGCTCATGGTCTACGGCGCCCGGGACACGATCGCGCCCGCGCCGCACCTCTCGACGTTCGTGCCGCGCGTCGAGGTCGTCACGCTCGACAGCGGCCACTGGATCCAGCAGGAGCGGCCGGAGGAGACGACCGCTCTCCTCCTCGCGTGGCTCGCGCAGCAGGACCGCACCGCGTAGCACGCGTCGGGCGGGCGTCGCGCGGGGCCTCGGGTTTTCGCGCGACGCCCGCCTGGTCGCTCGCCAGGATGGCGGGTGATGGACGAGATCGAGATCGTGGTCGCTCACCGGCAGCGCACGACGCTGCGCGTCGGCGACCTGTTCCTCAAGGTCGACGCGCACCCGACACGCACCGCCGTCGAGGTGCGGGCCATGGCGCTCGCACCCGTCCCGACCCCCACGGTCGTCTGGCACCAGCCGCCCGTGCTCGCGATCGCCGCCGTGCCCGGCCGCGCGCTCGGCGTGCTCGGCGAGCCGTCGCCGGCGTCGTCGGCCGCGTGGGCGGCGACCGGTGCGGCCGTCCGCCGGCTGCACGACGCCCCGCTGCCTCCGTGGCCGGGTGTCGCGCTCGACGACGTGCGGGCGGAGCTCGACCGCGAGTGCGCGTGGCTGCTCGAGCATGCGGTCCTGCCCGCCGACGTCATCGGCCTCAACCGGGACATCGCCGAGGCGGCGCTCCGGCCACGCCCGCCCACGTTCGTGCACGGCGACCTGCAGCTCACGCACGTGTTCGTCGAGGGTGACGAGGTCGTCGGGGTCATCGACTGGTCCGAGGCCGGACCGGGCGACCCGATGGCCGACCTCGCCACCCTGACCCTCGGGCACGAGGAGCGGCTCGACGACCTGCTCGACGGCTACGGACCCGGCGCCGACCGCGACGTGATCCGCGCGTGGTGGTCGCTGCGCAGCCTCGTCGCGTCGCGGTGGCTGATCGAGCACGGCTTCGACCCGGACGCGCCGGGCTGCGAGCTCGACGTCCTCCGGGCCCGCGCCCGCGAGGCGGGGGACGGGCGCCAGGGCGGGACGCGGTGAGCACCGCGGCCGGCGGCGCGAGAAGGCCGTTCGTCCTGGTCACCGGGGCCTTCGGGTCCCAGGATGGACCCGTGGGTGACCGGGAGACCTGGGTGAGCACGACGCACGACTGGGCGGCGTCGGTCGACGTGGCGCACCTCGCGGACGCCCGTGAGCGAGCGGCCGACCTCGCACCCGGCGGCGTGCTGCACCTGGTGCTCGAGGTGCTCGCCTACGCGTCCGAGGAGGCCACCGAGCGCGGCGGCGGCCGGTGCCGCGTGACGTTCCGGTCCGACGGCTCGGTGAGCGTCGCCGACGACGGCCGGGGCACGGACACGCGCCTCGACGAGCGCGGTCGCCCGGTGCGCAAGCCGGTGATGTCGACGCGTGACCTGCGCGTGTTCGACGCGGTCGACGGGCCGGTGCTGCCGGACGGTCACCCGCGTCGCGGCGTCTCGGTCGTCTCGGCCCTGAGCGACTGGCTCGTGCACCGCAACCGGCGCAGCCACGGGTCGTGGGAGCAGCGCTACGAGCGGGGCGTCCCGGTCACGGACCTGGTGCCGGTCGAGCCCGACGGCACGACGGGCACCACCGTCACGTTCCTGCCGGGGCCGCTCGTCCAGCCGTCGCCCGGCGACCTGACCCCGGACGTCATCGCGTCGTTGCGGGACTGGCCGGACCTGACCGTCGAGGTCGTCGACGAGCGGCCGGTCGCGCCCTAGCGGAGCGGCGCCCCGACGTCGTGGGCGCCGTCGGTCGCCGGACCGACCAGCGCGAGCTCGGGTGCGCGGCGACGCCACCGGCGGTCCAGGAGCGGCTCGACGACCAGCACCGCGACGACCGAGGCGGCGGCGAGCACCGCGACGCGTCCGTCCGCGGCGGCCCGCACCGCGAGCACCCCGCCGGCGATCGCGACGGCCGGTCGCAGGAAGGTCCCGGGCCCGAGCACGACGGCGGTCGCGAGGAAGCGGTGCCGCCAGTCGAGGAGCGCGTACGCGCCGACGGCCAGGAGCACCACGACGGCGTACGGCACGTACACGGTGAGCATCGCGATGCCGGCGCGGACGTAGGCGTCGAGGGCCGACGGCCGGGCGACGACGTCGAGGGAGGCCCCGAGCACCACCGGCCCCAGGACGACCGCCGTGGCCGCCGCGCCGTGCAGCTGGGACCGCAGGCGAGCGCGCGGCAGGTGGACCCGCCCGTCCCGCCCGTGCGCGGAGCGGAACCCGCTGAACGCGCCGTCGAGCAACGCAAGCACCAGCAGAGCACCGGCCACGACAGCCACGCCCACCGCCCCCGCGGCGCTCGCGGCTCCTGCCGCGCTCACCGCGAGGACCGCCGCGCTCCCGGCTCCCGCCGCACGCCGGTGACGGGCCGCAGCGCCGCGTGCACGCGGGGCCGCAGCCGACGGCCGTCGGTGACCGTGACGTCGTAGCCGGGGGCGCCCTGCCGGGCGGCGTCGAGCAGGACCGCTCCCGGGTGGGCGCGCCGGACGGACAGCACGCCGTCGTGCCGGGACACGGGCTCCCGCATGCGCGCGCGGTGGAACATCCACGCGGCCGCGGTGGACAACGGGTCGGGATCCGGGTCGACGTGCGCGAAGACGGCGACGCCGAGGGTCGCCTGGGCGGCGAAGAACGCGGGCAGCTCGTCGGGGGAGAGGTGGTGCAGCAGCCCGACGGACATCACGATCGTGCGGTCCGGGTCGTCGACGACGCCGCCGGGGGCGAACGCGTCGCCCGCGACGAACCGGCAGGTCGCGTCGTCGGCCCTGTCGGCCCGTGCGAGCCGGCGCGCGGCCTCGACGAGCACAGGGTTGAGGTCCGCGCCGACCAGCTCGACGCCCGGGCCGAGCGCGCCGCTGTGCGCGAGCCACCGCACCAGGTAGCCGATCCCGCAGCCCACGTCGACGACCCGTACGGGGCGGTCCGGGTCCTGCGCGCGCCAGTGCTCGACCCACGGCCGCAGCAGCTCGGCGCACCGTCGGGGCTGCTGCAGCTCCTCCTCGAGACGCTGGAGCTCGCAGTGGATCCGCACGAGCAGGGCGTCGACAGCCCGCTCGTCGAGCACGCCGCCCGCACGCACGGGGAGACGAGACGCGAGCCGAGCCGCCCGGCCCTGCCCGCGGACGCGCAGCTCGTCGACGACGTCGGCCCGCCGGACCGGCACCCGCCGACCGTCCTCGACGCGCACCAGGAGGTCGGTCACCTCGAGCGGCCGGGGCCGCGCGGGCGTGGTCGTCGGGGCGCGCACGCCGCCCAGCATGGCGCAGGCCGGGCGTCTCCACCGCGGTCCCGCGGGTGGTGAGACGCCCGGCCCGGAGCCGGTCAGGACGCGGTCAGCGACCCATGATCGCGTCGATGATGCCCTGCTGGGTCACCGTCGCGGACGCCCGGTCGAACAGCGCGAACCCGTACTGGCCGTTGTGCCCGTTGTCCCAGTAGGCGGTCGCGGCGCCGTACTTCGCGGCGGTCGCGACCAGGGCGCGCGCGTAGTCGGCGCGGTACCGGTTGTTCGCGGCGTCGAACGCCGTCTTGTCGATCGAGCCGTACTCGCCGACGAAGACCGGGTAGCCCTTCGACGTGAACGCGTCGTACGTCTTCTTGAGCTGCGCGTCCATGAAGTCCTGCTGGCCCCACGAGGTCTTCTTCGACGGGTCGGTCGCGTTCGGGCCCCACTGCGTGTAGGTGCCGTTCTCCGCGCCGGTGAAGTCCCACGGGTCGTAGTAGTGGACCGAGATCATGAGCCGCTTCTCCGTGCTGGGGATCGCCGACGAGCGGTACTGGTCGGTCGGGATGACGAACCCGTAGCCGCCGGTCGTGTAGTCGATGTTGGTGTTCCAGCCCGGCACGAGCAGCCAGCGCGACGCGTTGTTGCCGCCGGTCTTGCGGACGGTGTCGACGAAGATCTGGTTGTACGCGTTGATGTTCGAGTAGCAGGGCTGCGTGGGGTTGCCGTACTGCCCGTCGAAGTTCTCGTTCATCGACTCGAGGATCAGACGGCCGCCGTACGTCGTGAACTCGGACGCGACCTGCTGCCAGACCTTCTGGTACTTCTCCTTGATCGCGGTCTGCGAGGCCGCGTCGCAGATGAGCCACGAGCCGCTCACGCTCTTGTACCCGTCGCCGTGCATGTTGATGACGACGTACAGCCCGCGGTCGTAGGCGAGGTCGACGACCTGCTGGATCCGGTCGAGCCACGCGGCGTCGACCGTGTAGCTCGGCGCGGGGCCGATCTTGGCCAGGTACGAGACCGGGATGCGGACCGTCGAGAAGCCCGCGGCCTTGACGCGGTCGAGCAGCGCTCCGGTGATGACGGGGTTGCCCCACGCGGTCTCGCTCGGCACGCCGTTGATGTTCGCCTCGAGCTGGTTGCCGAGGTTCCAGCCCTTGCCCATCGCGGTGACGAGCTGTGCGGCGGTGCCGCCGACCGGCCCGGTGGTCGTCGTGGGCGTCGGGGTCGGCCGCGGCGTCTGGGTGGACGTGGGCGTCGGGGTGGGCGACGTGGTCGGCGTGCTGGTCGGGGTGACCGGGCTGCCGGTGCACGCGACGCCGTTGAGCGTGAACGCGGTCGGCGCGGGGTTGGACCCGGACCACGTGCCGTTGAAGCCGAACGACGCGGTGCCGCCCGTGCCGATCGACCCGTTCCAGGCCGCGTTCCGCACGGAGACGGCGGCGCCGGACTGCGTGACCGACCCGTTCCACAGCTGGGCGACGGTCTGACCGGCACCGAACGAGAAGCGGACGTCCCACGACGAGACGGGGTCACCGAGGTTGGTGACGCGGATGTCGGCGCCGAAGCCGCTCTGCCACTGGTTCGTGACGGCGTAGTCGACGCGGCAGCCGGCCGCGGCGCTCGCCTGGTCGGCAACGACCAGCGAGCCGGCGACGGCGACCGCCGCAGCCGCGGCGACGGACAGCACGTGGCGAAGCGAGCGCACGGGACTTCCTCTCGGACGGGGCGGCCGAGGGCAGGGCGGCCCCGGCGACGGACTCGCAGCCCACCAGACGGCGCCCGTGCGCGCAGCCGTCGAAACGCTTCACCTCGCAAGCGGTTCGACGGAGGTCCGCCCGCGTCAGGCCGCGGTGCCCAGCACGACGACGGCCGTCGCGGTGACATCGAACGGAGGCGCGCCGAACCGCTCGGCCGCCCGCTGTCGAACCGCATGTCGCACGTCGTCGTCGAGCGTCGCGAGGTACGCCCCCGCCGGCCCGACGGCCAGGAGGAACGGGTCCCACCACTCCGCGAACGACGCGAACGTGAGTGTGACCGGCACCTCCACCACCCGCAGGTCGACGAGCCCGGCCGTCGCGCACAGCTCCTCGACGTGCTCCTCGACCCACAGCAGGTCGCTGCTCTCGCTCACGCGGCCGGTGTCGACGTCGCGCACCGCCCGCCAGAACGTCGACGCGGCGCCACGGTCGTGCACGTGGTCCCAGACGCTCACCGCCACCCGACCACCCGGCCGCGTGACGCGCCGCATCTCGGTCAGGCCGGCGACGGGGTCGGACATGAACGTCACCACGAGGCTCGCGACCGCGACGTCGAACGTGTCGTCGTCGAACGGCAGGTCCTCGGCGCCGCCGAGCCGCACGTCGACGCCCGGGAGCCGCTCGCGCACGGCCGCGACGAACGGCTCGGTCGGGTCGACCGCGCTGACCGCGTCGGCACCGAGCGTCTCGACGAGCACCTCCGTGACGACGCCGGGACCGCACCCCACGTCGACGGCCCGCTGCCCGGGCCGCACGTCGAGCAGCTCGACGACGCGGCGCGCGAGCGGACGGGAGAACCGGCCCATGAACCGGTCGTACGCGTCGGCGCCCGCCCCGAACCCCACGGGACGACGGTAGGACCGTCAGCCCGCGGCGGGTAGGGGGCGGCTCACTGCGGGGGCTCCTGGTAGAGCCCGACGACGCTCCCGCCCGGGTCGCGGAACCGCGCCGTCAGCTCGCCCGGGTCGCCGCCGGGCGGCTCGACGATCGCGCACCCCTCGGCCGTCACGCGCTCGACGGCCGCCGCCAGGTCGTCGACCCAGACGTACACGAGCACCCCGGGCGGCGTCGGCTCGCGGTGCGGCACCCAGTGCCCGCTGACCTCGTCCGTCGCGTCCTCGAAGAACCAGGTCCCGTGCGCCTCGCGGACCTTCCAGCCGAAGACGCGTGCGTAGAACTCCGCCGACGTCCGCGGGTCGACCGCGGGCAGCTCGACGTGGCAGATCTTGCCGTGTCCCAGGGTCGTCATGGCGATCGCCTCCGGTTCATGGTCGCGACGCCGCCCCCCGCGCGTCCAGGGGGTCGACGTCGCGACCGCCTGGCGTCAGGCGTAGAAGCCGTCGCGCAGGTTGATGCCGTGCTCGAGCCAGGCCTTGAGCGCCGCGAGCATGCCGGTCCAGCCGGCGCAGTTGCCGAAGGCGCTCTTCGCGCCGTCCGGCGTGGGCAGCCACGACGACTCGGTGATGGTGACGAGCGTGCGGGTGTCGCCGTCGAGCGGCTCGAGCTCGAACGTCGTCCGCGTCGTCCCGGCGTCGCCGGTGGTCGCCTCGCCGCCCCACTCGACGACGATCCGGCGCGGCGGGTCGGCCTCGACGACCGTGACGGGGAAGCCGCCGGGGAAGTCGTGGAACTCCCAGGTGACGACCGCCCCGGTCTCCAGACGGCCGCGGGCGCCGCCGGTCGTGAAGTACCGGGACAGCTGCTCCGGGTCGGCGATCGCCTCGTAGACCTCCGCGCAGGGGCGGCTCACGCGGCCGGAGACGGTGAAGGACAGCGCGTCGAGACGCTCGGTGTCATTCATGTTGTACTTTTATCACATGTCTGCACCGGCTGACCAGACCTCCGACGACGACCGGGTGTTCAAGGCCCTCGCGTCGCCCGTGCGGCGCCGGATGCTCGACGCGCTCAAGGAGTCGCCGCACACGACGGGGTCGCTGTGCGCGCTGCTGCCGGACCTGGACCGGACCACGGTGCTCCAGCACCTGCGCGTGCTCGAGGCGGCCGACCTCGTGACCGGGCGCAAGGTCGGGCGCGAGCGGCACCTGACGCTCGCGCCGCTGCCGATCAAGCGCATCCACGACCGCTGGATCAGCGACTACACCCGCGCCGCCGTCGAGCTCCTGGACCGCCTCGACCGCCCCGACGACGCGTAGCGCGGCCGTCGCGCGAGTCACGTCAGCGTCGTCAGCACCCCGCCGTCGGCGCGCAGGGCCGCTCCGTTGGTCGCGGAGGAGAGCGGGCTCGCCAGGTAGGCCGCGAGGTGCGCGATCTCGCGCGGCTCGATGAACCGCTGGAGGAGCGACGTCCGGTTGCCGGCGGCGATCGCGTCCTTCATCTGGTCGGGCGTCACGCCCTGGGCCGCGGCCACCTGCGCGACGGTGGCCGCGACGCCGTCGGAGAAGGTCGGTCCGCCGAGGATCGTGTTCACGGTGACGCCGGTGCCCCGCGTGCGCTTCGCGAGGCCGTTGCCGAGCGCGATCATCCCGGCCTTGGTGAACCCGTAGTGCAGCATGTCGGCCGGCACGTCCACCCCCGACTCGCTGCTGACGAAGATCACGCGACCCCAGCCGCGCGCGAGCATGCCGGGCAGCAGGTGCCGCGAGAGCCGGACGCCGCTCATGACGTTGACCTCGAAGTAGCGCTGCCAGTCGTCGTCGGTGAGGTGCTCGAACGCGGCGAGCTCGAACACGCCGACGTTGTTCACGAGGACGTCGACGTCGCCCAGGTCGTCCAGGAGCCGACGGACCTGCGACGCGTCCGCGAAGTCGGCGGCGAGCGCCGAGACCTCCGCACCCGGCACCTCGGCCTCGAGCCGGCGCACGGCCGCGGCCGCGCGCTCGGCATCCCTGCCGTTGATCACGACCGACGCGCCCTCGTCGAGCAAGGCTCGCGCGACGGCGAAGCCGATGCCTTGCGTCGACCCGCTCACGAAGGCCCGCCTGCCCGTCAGCCGCAGATCCATGCTGTCCTCACATCCCGATGTATCACTTTCCTGATCAAGTGAACCGTAGGCGTGATCACTTTCCTGATCAAGTCGCAACGGCTCCCGGACGGCCCGCGGTCCCGTACGCTGCACGCATGCCGGACCCCGCCGACCCGCCGGTCCTCAGCGGCGAGGACCTCGAGACCTGGTCCTCTCTGGCCACCGTGCTGGAGTGGTTGCCGGCCGCGCTCGACGCGCAGCTGCAGCGCGACGCCGAGCTGTCGCACTTCGAGTACGGCATCCTCTTCGCGCTCGACGACGCCCCGGACCGCACGCTCCGCATGAGCGTCCTGGCCGGGTACGCCAACAGCTCGCTCTCCCGGCTCTCGCGCGCGGTGGCCCGGCTCGAGTCGCGCGCCTGGGTGCGTCGCGCCCCCGACCCGGCCGACGGGCGCTACACCCTCGCCTCGCTGACCGACCTCGGTGCGGAGAAGCTCCACGAGGCCACCCCCGGCCACGTCCGCACGGTGCACCGTCTGGTCCTCGACCCCCTCACGCAGGCGCAGGCCCGGCAGCTGCGCGACATCAGCCGGCGGATCACGCGCGCGATGCGCGACGACGAGGGATGGACGCCGTCGTCGGCGCGGGCGCGCCCGGACGACGGCGCACGTCAGCCCCGCTGAGGCGGGCGCCGCGACGAGGCAGGGCGGACGTCGGCCCCCGGTTGGGGGGAGACTGGTGGGCAGCACCATCCATGAACGAGGAGTGAGCCGTGCCCCAGGGAACTGTCCGTTGGTTCGACGCCGAGCGAGGCTTCGGCTTCCTCGACCTCGGGGACGGAGCCGACGACCTGTTCGTCCACGCGTCCGAGATCGTCGGCGACGACGGGCCGCGGGTGCTCCGCGAGGGGCAGCAGGTCGAGTTCGAGGCCGGTGAGGGCGACCGCGGTCCCGTCGCACGACGCGTCCGCGTCATCGGCGGCGTGGCCGCCGACGCCGCGCTCGGCGTGCTCGGCACCGTCAGCTGGTACGAGCCCGCCAAGGGCTACGGGTTCGTCGCCCCCGACGGCGGCGGCGCCGAGATCTTCCTGCACAGCTCGGCCATCGTCGGCGGCGGCGTGGTCGCGGAGGGGCAGCGCGTCGCGTTCCTCGTCGTGCCGGGGGAAAAGGGCCCGCAGGCAGACCACCTGCTCCCGCTCGGTGCCGAGGCCGCCGGGGCGGCCGCTGCCGACGACGGGGCCGACGGCACGGTCACCTGGTACGACCCCGACAAGGGCTTCGGGTTCGTCGCCCAGGACGCCGGCGGCGACGACGTGTTCGTCCACGCGCGCTCGCTGACCGGTGGGCTGAGCGAGCTCGTCGAGGGCGACCGCGTGACCTACGACGTCGAGCCCGGCGAGCGCGGACCGCAGGCCCGCGACGTCCGGCTCGTCGGCGGACGCCCGCGTCGGAGCGCACCCGCGGCGCCGGCCCGCGGGCGGTCGGGCCCGCACTCGGGCGGCGGTGCACCCG
>NZ_BHYL01000023.1 GCF_003851725.1 Cellulomonas algicola
GAGCGCGAGCACGACCCGCGGTGGGCGCGTGCGCTGCTGCGCGCGAGCCCCGGGCGGTCCGCGCAGGCGGCCGCGACGCTCGGTGCCGTCCTCGACCCCGGCGACCGCGCCGACGTCGTGCGCGCCGTGACGGCGACGGTCGGCGCGACCTCCGCGGGACAGGCGGCGGTGGCAGGCCTCGTGCAGGGGATGAGCGGACCGTGGTCCGAGCCGCTCACCGTCGCCGTCGCCGAGTGGGCCGCCCGCCAGAGCGCCGTCTGGGGCATCGCGGGCGTCCTGCGCCGGCTGGGGCACGACGCCGAGCCCACCGCGCGCACCGAGGCCCTGCTCCGCGCCGTCGCGGGCCGCGCCGGACCTCACGTCGCGCCGTCGCTCACGCGTGCGGCCGACCTCGTCCACGAACGCCGCACGATCCTCGAGGAGCTCACGTGACCGACACCGCCGACCTGCTGCGCCCGCACGCCGAGCAGGCGTTCGCCGACGAGCTCGCCGCGCTCGCCGCGGTCGACGACCGTCCCCGCCCGCCCGCGTGGCGGCTGTCGCCCTGGGCCGTCGTCACCTACCTGCTCGGGGGCACGCTCGCCGACGGGACCGTCGTCAGCCCGAAGTACGTGGGCCCGCGTCGCCTCGTCGAGGTCGCCGTCGCGACGCTCGCGACCGACCGGGCGCTGCTGCTCCTCGGCGTCCCCGGGACCGCGAAGACCTGGGTCAGCGAGCACCTGGCCGCCGCGGTCAGCGGCCGGTCGACGCTCGTCGTGCAGGGCACCTCCGGGACCGGCGAGGACGCGATCCGGTACGGCTGGAACTACGCGCGCCTGCTCGCCGAGGGGCCGACGCAGGCGGCCGTCGTCCCGTCGCCCGTCATGACCGCGATGCGCGAGGCGTCGATCGCGCGCGTCGAGGAGCTCACGCGCATCCCGTCCGACGTGCAGGACGCGCTCATCACGATCCTGTCCGAGAAGTCGCTGCCCGTGCCCGAGCTCGGTGCCGAGGTGCAGGCCGCGAAGGGGTTCAACGTCATCGCGACCGCGAACGACCGCGACCGTGGCGTCAACGAGCTGTCGTCGGCGCTGCGGCGCCGCTTCAACACCGTCGTGCTGCCTCTGCCCGGGACCGCCGCGGAGGAGGTCGACATCGTCACCCGCCGTGTCGCCCAGCTCGGCCGTGCTCTCGAGCTGCCGCCGGTCCCCGCTGCCGCGGAGGAGATCGCCCGCGTGGTGACGGTGTTCCGCGAGCTGCGCTCCGGGCGGACCGAGGACGGGCGCACCGCGGTGAAGACGCCGTCCGGCACCATGTCGACGGCCGAGGCGATCTCCGTCGTGACGAGCGGCCTCGCGCTCGCCGCGCACTTCGGCGACGGCGTCCTGCGGCCCGCCGACGTCGCCGCGGGGATCGTCGGCGCCGTCGTCAAGGACCCGTCGTCCGACACCGTGGCCTGGACCGAGTACCTCGAGGCCGTCGTGCGCGAGCGGCGGGACTGGGCCGACTTCTACCGGGCGTGCCGCGAGGTCACCGCGTGACGCAGACCGTCGAGGCGCGCGTCGAGGTCATGGGCGTGCGGCACCACGGACCGGGGTCGGCGCGCGCCGTCGTCGCGGGCCTCGACGCGCTCGAGCCCGACGTCGTGCTCATCGAGGGCCCGGCGGACTGCGACCACCTCGTGCCGTTCGCCGCGGGCGGTCGGCTCGTCCCGCCCGTCGCGATGCTCGCGGCCGTCGCCGACGACCCCGCGACCTCGTCGTTCTGGCCGTTCGCCGAGTTCTCGCCCGAGTGGCAGGCGCTCGTGTGGGCGACCGCGCGCGGGGTGCCGGTGCGGTTCGTCGACCTCCCGGCCGGTGCGGTCCTCGCGGCGCGGGCCGCGCAGGACGCGGCCGCGGGGGAGCACGCAGGCGACCCCGAGGGGGACGGCGAGCACGAGGACGGCGACGGCGACGGGGAGCGGACGGACGCCGGCGGCGACGGGGAGCGGACGGACGCCGGCGGCGACGGGGAGCGGACCGGCGGCGACGCGGAGCGGACCGACGTCGACCGCGACGCGCCGGGTGCGGCCGACGGCGTCGTGCCGTGGACCGACGACGGCCCGACGTCGCCCGCCGCGGTCCGCCGCGACCCGGTCGCCGCTCTGGCGGCCGCCGCGGGCTACGACGACCCCGAGCGCTGGTGGGAGGACGTCGTGGAGTCCCGCACCGACGGGCCCACCCCGTTCGCGGTGATCACCGAGGCCATGGCCGCGCTGCGCGCCGCCGCGCCCGAGGCCGACGAGCACGAGGCGCGCCGCGAGGCGCACATGCGCCTACAGCTGCGCGCGGCCCTCAAGGCAGGCCACCGCCGGGTCGCGGTCGTGTGCGGCGCGTGGCACGCGCCCGCGCTCACGACGCCCCTGCCGCCCGCCGCCGGCGACGCCCGGCTCCTGACCGGGCTGGCGAAGAAGAAGGTCACGCTGACGTGGGTGCCGTGGACGTCGTCGCGGCTCGCCCGCGCGTCGGGCTACGGCGCGGGCATCACCTCGCCCGGGTGGTACGAGCACCTGTTCCGCACGGACCGCGACGTCGTCGCGAGCTGGCTCGTGCAGGTCGGTGCGGCGCTCCGGGAGAAGGACCTGCCCGTGTCGTCGGCGCACGTCATCGAGGCGGTCCGGCTCGCAGAGACGCTCGCGACCGTGCGCGGGCGGCACCTGCCCGGTCTGGCCGAGGTCACCGAGGCGACCCGCGCGGTGCTGTGCGACGGCGACGACGCGCTCGTCGCACACGTGACCGCGCAGCTCGTCGTGGGGGAGCGGCTGGGGGAGATCGGCGACGACGTGCCGACCGTGCCCCTCGACGCGGACCTGCGGGCGACCGCACGCCGCCTGCGGCTCGCGTTCTCGGCGGCCCCGCGGACGCTCGAGCTGGACCTGCGGCGCGACCACGACCTCGCCCGCTCGCGGCTCCTGCACCGGCTCACGCTGCTGGGCGTGCCGTGGGGGCAGGCGGACGAGGCGCGCTCGCGCAGCACGGGCACGTTCCGGGAGGCGTGGTCGCTCGTGTGGCGTCCCGAGCTCGCGGTCGCGGTCGTCGAGGCGGCGCTGTGGGGCACGACGGTCGAGGCGGCGGCGACCGCTCGGTGCGTGGACCGGGCGGCGGACGCCGACCTGCGCGAGCTCACGGGTCTGCTGGAGGTGGCGCTGCTGGCCGACCTGGCGGCCGCGACCGGGCCGCTGCTGGGCCGCGTCGACGAGCAGGCCGCGCACGACGGGGACATCGGCCGCCTCATGGCCGCGCTGCCGCCGCTCGTGCGCGCCCACCGCTACTCCGACGTGCGGGGCACGGGCACCGCGGACCTCGCGCGCGTCGCCGACGCGCTCCTCGCGCGCATCTGCGCGGGCCTGGCGGCCGCGGTCACGGGCCTCGACGACGAGGCCGCGTCGGCGCTGCGCGGTCAGGTCGACGCGACGCACGCCGCCGTCCGGCTGCGGGACGACCCCGACGGCCTGCGCGCGTGGCTCGGCACGCTGCGCGCGGTCGCGGACCGGGCGGACATCTCGGGAGCGCTCACCGGCCGTGCGACGCGGCTGCTGCTCGACGCGGGCGAGCTCGACGCGGACGAGGTGCGGGCCCGGATGGGGCAGCACCTGTCCTACGGCACGCCCGCACGCACGCAGGCGGCGTGGGTCGACGGGTTCCTCGCGGGCGGCGGGCTGCTGCTCGCGCACGACCGCGCGCTGCTCGGCGTCGTGGACGACTGGCTCGCGACGCTGCCGACCGACGCGTTCACCGACGCCCTGCCGCTGCTGCGTCGCACGTTCGGCGCGATGCCGCCGGCCGAGCGGCGCAACGTCGGCGACGCGGCGGTCGCGGTCCCGGCCAGCGGACGCGGTCCGGCGGCCTCGACCACCGTCGCCGTCGACGCGGACCTCGCCGCCGGTCCGCTCCGGACGGTGGCTCTGCTGCTGGGAGCGACGCGATGAGCGACGGCACGGACGACGGCACCGCCGACGTAGGCGACGGGACGGGGCAGGCCGCGGGCGGGCCGGCACGGGTCGACGAGGCGACGCGGCTGCGCCGCTGGCGGCTCGTGCTGGGCGAGGCCGGGGGTGTGGCCGAGCCGCTCGGCCGGGACGAGGCGGAGATGGACGCGGCGCTCGCGGCGCTGTACGACGGCGACGGGCCGGGTCCGCGCGGCACCGCGTCGTCCGGCCCTCGGTCGGCGGGCCTCGGCGGTTCGGCACCGCGCGTCGCGCGGTGGCTCGGCGACATCCGCACGTACTTCCCGACGTCGGTCGTCGAGGTCATGCAGCGTGACGCCGTGGACCGGTTGGGGCTGCGACGCCTGCTGCTGGAGCCCGAGCTGCTGGCGTCGGTGCAGCCCGACATCTCGCTCGTGTCGACGCTGATCTCGCTGAACCGCACGCTGCCCGAGCAGACGCGCGCGACGGCACGGCACGTGGTCGCGACGGTCGTCGCGGAGATCGAGAAGCGCATCGCCGCGGCGACGCGGTCGGCGGTCGCGGGGGCGCTGCGACGGGACCGGACGCACAAGCCGCGTCCGGGCGACGTCGACTGGGACGCGACGATCCGCGCGAACCTGCGCCACTACCTGCCCGAGCACCGCACGGTCGTCCCGGCGCGCCTGGTGGGTCGGTCGCGCGCGCAGAACGTCGTCGCGCGGGACGTGGTCCTGGCGATCGACCAGTCGGGGTCGATGGCGGAGTCGGTGGTGTACGCGTCGGTGTTCGGCGCGGTGCTCGCGTCGATGCGGGCGCTGCGGACGTCGCTCGTGGTGTTCGACACCGCGGTCGTCGACCTGACGGACCGGCTCGCCGACCCGGTGGACGTGCTGTTCGGCACGCAGCTGGGCGGCGGGACCGACATCAACGGTGCGATCGCGTACGCGCAGTCTCTCGTGCGGCGTCCCGCGGACACGCTGTTCGTGCTGATCAGCGACCTGTACGAGGGTGGGATCCGCGACGAGATGCTGCGCCGGGTGGCGTCGATGGCCGCGTCGGGCGTGCAGGTCGTCGTGCTCCTGGCGCTGTCGGACTCGGGTGCTCCCGCGTACGACCGGGACAACGCGGCGGCGCTCGCGGCGCTGGGCGTGCCGGCGTTCGCGTGCACGCCCGACCGGTTCCCGGAGCTGCTCGCGGTGGCGCTCGCGAAGGGCGACGTCGGCGCGTGGGCCGAGCGGACGGCGGCTGCGGCGTCGTCGCGGGGGTGAGGTCCGGGCCCGGGCGCCGACGCTCGTCGGGCGCGTGACGTGCGGGACCCGGGCGCCGACGGTCGTCGCCGGCGCCCGGGTGGGTGTCAGACGGTGCGCGTGGTCTGCGCGTAGGTGAGGCGCGGCGCGCGCGGGTGGTGCGTGCCCTCGCCCTCGCGGTGGCCGACGTTGACGACGAACAGCGAGCGCCAGCCGGTGCCGGCGAGGAGGTCGGCGTCGATCCCGTCGGCGTCCATGCCGCCCATGGGGCCGGCGTCGAGGCCGGCGGCGCGCAGGCCGACGATGAAGTACCCGGCCTGCAGGAGCGCGTTGGTGCGGGCCATCTGCTCGCGCTGCTCGACCTGCGGCTCGAGCGCGTCGGCGAGCGCGGCCATGTGCGGCGCGAGGACGGGCAGGTGCGCGTGGAAGCCGGGGTCGGCGGCGAGCACGATCGAGACGGGGGCGGCGAGGACGCGCTCGCGGTTGCCCTCGGCCATGTGCGCGGCGAGCCGGGAGCGAGCCTCGGGGCTGCGGACGACGAGCAGGCGCAGCGGCGTGGTGTTGAGGGCGGTGGGGCCCCACTTGACCAGGTCGTACACGGCGGCGATCTGCTCGTCGGTGACCTCGTCGGAGGTGAAGGCGCCGACGGTGCGGGCCTCGCGGAAGAGGAGGTCGGCCACGTCGTCGGTGACGGCGAGGTCGGGCGTCGGGAAGTCGAGGCCGTCCAGGACGGTCGTGTCGGTGGTCATGTGTCGTTGAATCATCAACTAGGCCGCAGGATTCCACGACGCGGCCGTGACGCTGCTCACACCGTCCGCCCACCTATCCTGGGGCACATGTCTGCGACCGGCGCCCAGCCCCTCGTCCTCGGGATCGAGACGTCCTGCGACGAGACCGGCGTCGCCCTCGTCCGCGGCCACGACCTGCTGGTGGACGCGGTCGCGAGCTCGGTCGACGAGCACGCGCGGTTCGGCGGGATCATCCCCGAGATCGCGTCGCGCGCCCACCTCGACGCGATGGTGCCGACGATCGAGCGCGCGCTCGCGACCGCCGACGTGTCGCTCGGCGAGGTCGACGCGATCGCCGTCACCGCGGGCCCCGGCCTCGTCGGGCCGCTCACCGTCGGCGCCTCCGCCGCGAAGGCGCTCGCGCTCGCGCTCGACAAGCCGCTGTACGGCGTGAACCACGTCATCGGGCACGCGGTGGTCGACGAGCTCGTCGACGGCCCGTTCCCGGAGCGTGTCATGGCGCTCGTCGTGTCGGGTGGCCACTCGTCCCTGCTGCTGATCGACGACACGGTCAACGTCACCGAGCTCGGCTCGACGCTCGACGACGCCGCCGGCGAGGCGTTCGACAAGGTCGGCCGCCTCCTCGGCCTGCCGTACCCGGGCGGCCCGCACATCGACCGCCTCGCGCGGGAGGGCGACCCGCACGCGATCCGCTTCCCGCGCGGGCTGACCGCGCCCAAGGACCAGGCGAAGCACGCGACCGACTTCTCGTTCTCCGGGCTGAAGACGGCCGTGGCCCGCTGGGTCGAGGCACGGCAGGACGCGGGGGAGGAGATCCCGCTGCCCGACGTCGCCGCGTCGTTCGCGGAGGCCGTCGCGGACGTGCTCACCGCCAAGACGATCGCCGCGTGCCGCGTGCACGGCGTCTCGACGCTCGTCGTCGGGGGTGGCTTCTCCGCGAACTCGCAGCTGCGCGACATGGCCGCGAAGCGCTGCGCCGAGGCAGGGATCGACCTGCGCATCCCCCCGATCCGCTACTGCACGGACAACGGCGCGATGATCGCGGCGCTCGGCTCGGCCGTCGTGCGCCGCGGCCTGCCGCCGTCGTCGCTGGACCTGCCGGTCGACTCGTCGATGCCGCTCACGCAGGTCCTGGTCTGACGGCGACCCGCTCAAGCGGGTCGTGGTCGGACGCCGGCACGCTCAGGCGGGTGACCACGCGCGCCACGCGCGCGACCCGAGCACGAACGTCACGGCGAACACGCCCGCGCCCAGCACCAGCCACTGCCACGACACCGAGGTCTCCACGCCCAGCACGTCGGCCGTCGCGGTGTACTCGGTCGTCGCGCCGAGCGTCGTCCGGGTGAGCGTGCCGCCACCGAGGTCGAGCAGCGTGTCGAGCGTGCCGAGCGCGTACGCGAAGCCGAGGTAGACCAGGGCGCCCACGGCGAGCCCGGCCCACACCCCGCCCGTCGCCCAGCGCGGGGTGCGCCGACCGAGCTCGGCGAGGTAGCCCTCGGCGAGCACACGCGGGTGGCCCAGTCCGGCGACGGCCGCGCGCATGCCGATCTCCTCGGCGGTGGCCGTGACCTCGCGGCGGACGTCGCGGACCAGCGCGCGGTCCTGAGGGTGGTCCTGGACGGCCCAGGAGAAGCGCGTGAGGTAGGCCTCGCGGACCAGGCGGTCGCGGAGCGAGAGGGTGGTCATCGGGTCCTCCGGGAAGGGTCGTCGGTGGGCGCCGGTGCGGCGCCGGGGTCGGTCGGGGTGCCGGCGTCGAGCACGCGTGCGACGGTGCCGGCGAGGCGCTGCCAGGACCGCTGCGCGCGCGCGAGCTCGGCGGTGCCGGCCTCGGTCGGCACGTAGTACTTGCGCGCCGGGCCGGCCGACGACGCGACGAGCCGCGACGACACGCGCCCCTCGCGCTCGAGCCGGTTGAGCACGGGGTAGAGCGTCCCGGCGGCCAGGTCCGTGAGGCCGGCGTCCTGGAGGCGCGTGACGAGCTCGTAGCCGTACGACTCGCCGCGGCCGAGCGTCGCCAGCACGAGCATCGGCAGCACGCCCTTGAGGAGCTGGGGGTCCCGGTCGTCGTCCACGGGTCTAGGCTATGCCCGCTAGTTGGCAATGACAAGTAGCGGGCATGGACATCCCCCGCGCGACCCGTTTCTGGGTGATTGACACGGTTTGTCCGGACCGATCCACTGGACACGAGCCCAGGAGTCGCCATGCCCCCGCACGACCGCCCCCGCCCCGGACCGCGCCACACCCGCCCGGACCGCCCGCACCCGCCCGCCCACGCGCTCCCGGTCGCCCACCGCGAGGCCCGGCGCCGTCGGCGCGCCGCGGTCGTGCTCCTCCTCGCCGCGGGCCTCGTCGG
>NZ_BHYL01000024.1 GCF_003851725.1 Cellulomonas algicola
GCCCTCGAGCACGACAGCGGTGATCACCAGGCGGGCACGCGACATGCCCGAGCATCACCGAGCGGTGTTGCCGATGTCCTGAGACATGCGTTGCCCATGTCCTGAAACAGGACACCCCATCCTCCGCCGCCCGAAGGGCCCGTGACCTGCCACCGTGCAGCGCGGGCCCTTCGTCGTCGACGCGTCGTGCGGCAGGATCGCCGCGTGCCCCTTCACCACCTCGACGTCCTCGCCGACCAGCCGTTCGCCGAGATCGGCGACCCGACGCTCGTCGTCGACGACCCGGCGTACGACGTCGTCGTCGTGGCCGGCGAGCTGCCGTACTCCCAGTGGTTCGGCGCCGGCACGGCGTCACGGGCCCACGCCAGGGTCGGCGTCTACGACCGCACCGACCTCGCGTGCCGGCAGGTCGAGTCGCTCCGACGCCCGGTCAACGACGTCGCGATCCACCCGTCGGGGACGCTCGTGGCCGTCGGGACGGGCGCGTACGACGGCGGCTACAGCTTCGAGGGCGAGCTCCTCCTCCTCGACCTCGAACGGGCACGGCGGGTCAGCCCGCTCCGCGACGCACGCCAGGTCCGCACGGTCCGGTGGGTCGACGACGAGCGGCTGGCCGTCGTGCTGGCGCCGTGGCACGACGACGACGTCGCCGACTGGAAGGACCTGGTGGGCGACGCCTTCGAGATCGAGGCGCCCTGGCGCGAGCTGCGTGACCGCGAGCTCGACCTGTCCACGCACGACGCGGAGTCGGTCCCCTTCGTCTACCCGCAGCCCGACCGCGCGGGTGCCCGGGCCGCGCTGCAGCGTCTCGCAGCCCAGGCCGGCCGCGCGTGGGCCCTGAGGCGTGCGGTGTGGAGCGTCGCCGGACGCCCGGACGGATCGGTGCTCGCCGCGTGCGACGGCGTCGCCGCCGAGCGGTGGGACGCGACCGGAGGGGACGCCCCGGGGTGGCGGATCCCGACGACGGGGACGGGGTGCCAGCTGACGGCCCTCGACGCGACCACCGTCGCGACCACCGTCGCGCTGCGGCCGCCG
This sequence comes from Cellulomonas algicola, assembly GCF_003851725.1. Taxonomy (GTDB): domain Bacteria; phylum Actinomycetota; class Actinomycetes; order Actinomycetales; family Cellulomonadaceae; genus Cellulomonas; species Cellulomonas algicola. The sequence goes on from NZ_BHYL01000024.1 coordinate 1,036, forward strand.
TGGATCGACGGCCGGCCCCCGCGCCACGAGTCGCAGCACCAGGTCCTCGACCAGGAGACGGGCGCGGTCGTCGGCGAGCTCGTCCCCGAGAGCGCGTCCGTCGTCGTCGGGTCGACCGGCCCGTACTCGCTGCTCCGACCGGCGACCCGGGACGCGACCTCGACCGACTCCCTGGTGATCGACCCGGCGGGACGGACCGTCGGCCGGGTGGCGACGACGGGGTACGACCTGTTCAACCACTGGTTCGACATCGCGGGCGCACCGGATCCCCTCGTCCTGGTCGGCACCGACGAGAAGAAGCCCCACCTGGACAAGTGGGTCACCCGCGTCGTCGCCGCCGGTGGCAGGCCGGAGCTGGAGCGGCTCTTCCCCCTCGACTGGCAGGGGACCGAGCAACGCCACCTGTTCGGTGGTCCCGGTGTCTACGTCGACGACGAGCTCGGGACCGGCATCGTCCACTGCGGCGAGGTCCACGCGTCTTCCGGCAGCCACGGCCCGTTCGCGGTCCGACGCGACTACCCCGCCGGCGCGGCTCGCTGGACGCTGGACCTGCCGGGCGTGGCGACGGACGCGCTCGAGGAGGAGGGCGTCCTCGTGATCACGACGTCCAACGGGTGGCTCGTGCGCGCCGACGCCGTCACGGGCGCTCTGCTCGAGGCCGTCGAGCTCGCGGTGCACGGCGCGCCCGTCGTCCCGCTCTCCGTGAGCACCTGCGGACCGGGACGGCTCGCCGTCGGGCTGCTGGACGGGCGGATCCTGCGGCTTGAGGTCGTCGCCACCGAGGGCACGTGAACGACCCTCACCGGACGACGGCCAGTGGGACGATCCGCGGGTGACGACGACCGAGGCCACGACGGCGACGGGTGCCGAGCCAACCGCTCCAGCGGGCCCTCGGTATGCGGCGTGGTGGCGGCGGGCGGTCGCGTCGGTCGCGGACGGGCTGCTCGTCGCGGCGGTCGCGTGGCTCGCGACGGGGTCGGTGGCGCCCGTGCCGTTCCGGCCCGTGCCGTGGTTGCCGCTCTCGGCGGTGCCGGGCATCGAGCCCGACGGGCGGTTCTCGTGGTGGACCTCCGGCGCGGTCGCCCTGCTGCTGGTGCTCCAGGCGTTCACCGGAATGACGCCGGGCAGGGCGATGGTCGGCGTCCGCGTGGTCCGGGAGCGCGACGGGCGGCCTGCGGGGCTGCCGGTCACGGTGCTGCGGGACCTCCTGCACGCGCTCGACTGGATCCTGCTGGTCGGCTGGCTGCGGCCGCTGTGGCACCCGCGGCGGCAGACGTTCGCCGACTCGGTCGTGCGGACGGAGGTCGTGCGGGCGCGGGTGGACGTGCCGGTGCCGGTGGTCGTCGGCGTCGCGACCGTCACCGCCGGGGCGCTCGTGCTGTCCCCCGCCGTGACGGAGAGCGGCGAGACGAGGGTCGAGTGCACCCTCGCCCCCGACCACGCCTCGGGCCTGGCGACGGTGTCCGGACGCGAGCCCGGGGACGTGTGGGTCACGCGGCTCGGCATCCGGCGGCTGTCACCGGCGCGGCCGCCGGTCGTGCTGTCCTGGACGCTCGCCCCCGGTGCCGACCCGGACGGGACGACGCTCGACGTGGCGGTGGTCGAGGCGGACGGCGACGCGGCGTGGCGCTCGACGGTCGCGTTCCGTGACGGTGCCGCCTGGACCGACGACGTGACCCAGGTGCCGGAGCTGACGGTCCCGCGCCGCGTGTTCGACGACGCGGGCCCGGGCGCGCTCGTCGAGCTCACCGGGAAGGTCGACGGGACGTCGGAGGTGCTGTGCGTGCTGGGGTTCGGCGTCGAAGCCGCGGAGCTTCCGCCGTCGCCGCGCGTCGACTGGTGACGTCGGCGGGGTGCCGGCGCCTGGACGCGCCGTCTGCGCGCACCGTGGCCTAGATTGACGCGGACGACCGCACGCAGCCGCGAACCGCGGCCACGGACGACGGAGGCACCATGACCGACGAGACGCGCTCGAACCTCGACGCCCGGCTGCAGCGGCACGGGTTCGCCCGGGACGTGCACCGCGGGCTCAGCAAGGGCATCGGCTTCCTCCCCGTGAGCGACGAGACGAAGTCGATGCTGACGACGCGCAGCGGCGAGGCCGTGGCGATCGCGGCGGAGACCGGGGTCGCGATCGCGAACGGCGCGGTCGTCGCGGGCAAGGGTGCGGTCGGCGCGGCACGCGAGGGCTTCCACGCGTTCGAGGAGAAGCGCGAGGAGGAGGCGGCCGCCGCGAAGCGGCCGTTCAGCGTCGTCGCGGCACCGCCGGAGACCGCCGGCACCGACGCGACAGCGCCGGGTGCGCCCACGTCGGGCACCGTCGGCCCCGAGGGCGAGGGCGACCTCCTCGAGCGGCTCGAGCGGCTCGGTTCGCTGCGCGCGGCCGGGCACCTGTCGGACGCGGAGTTCGAGGCGGCGAAGGCGCGTCTGCTGTCGGGCGCCTGACCCCAGCCTGCTCCCCTTCACCTGGCGGCGCCGCCTGCACCCCTTCTCCTGGCCGGGGTGAGGGCGGCGCCACGCTGTGAACGGTCACGGTTGTGTCTCGTCGGCGGACCAGCTCTTGCGCTTCCCCGCCCTTGCTGTCGTATGTTGTGCACGGTCTCAGGCTGGGACCGTGCACAGCGCGACGATGCGCGTGCGGTACCGCGTTCGACTCGACGGAGTGTCATGACGCCCACCAGATCCCGCGCGACGCGTGCCGCGCGAGCCACCACCGCCGCGATCGCCGTGGGTGCGGCGATCCTCGCCCCCACCGCCCTGTCCGCCGCGGCCGAGGACCCCGGCCCCGTCGACGCGGGCATCTTCGTCGAGAAGGTCGACGGCCTCCCCGCCGACTTCGCGGCCGGCGTCGACGTGTCCTCCGTCCTGTCGCTCGAGGAGAGCGGCACGGTCTTCCGCGACTCCGACGGCCAGCAGGCGGACCTCTTCGAGGTCCTCGCCGACCACGACATCACCTACGTCCGCGTCCGCGTCTGGAACGACCCGTACGACGCCGACGGCCACGGCTACGGCGGCGGGACCGTCGACGTCGACCGCGCGGTCGAGATCGGGCGCCGCGCGACCGAGGCCGGGCTGCGCGTGCTCGTCGACTTCCACTACTCCGACTTCTGGGCCGACCCCGCGAAGGTGCACGTGCCGAAGGCGTGGGCGGCCCTCACGGACTCCGAGCGGGCCGACGCCGCGGGCGAGTTCACCGCCGACGCGCTCGACGCGTTCGCGGCGGCCGGCGTGGACGTCGGCATGGTGCAGATCGGCAACGAGTCGAACAATGGCATCGCAGGCATCCGCTGCGAGTCCGGGAGCGCCACCGACGCGTCGTGGGCGCCGTGCGTCGCCGTCTACGAGGCGGGGTCCGCGGCCGTCCGCGCGTCCGACTACGGCGACGACGCGCTCGTCGCGCTGCACTTCACCAACCCCGAGAACGGCCGGTACGCGACCTACGCCGGCATCCTCGACCGGGCGGACGTCGACTACGACGTGTTCGCGAGCTCCTGGTACCCGATGTGGCACGGCTCGCTGACGAACCTCACGAGCGTCCTGACGCACGTCGCCGACACGTACGACAAGAAGGTCATGGTCGCCGAGACGTCGTGGGCGTACACGACCGACAACGGCGACCAGCACGGCAACACGATCAACACCTCGACCACGCCCGTGTACCCGATCAGCGTGCAGGGCCAGGCCGACCTGGTGCGCGACGTCATCGCGGCCGTGCACGCGGTCGGCGACGCAGGCATCGGCGTCTTCTACTGGGAGCCCGCGTGGCTGCCCGTCGGCGGGCCCTCGGACTGGGCGTCGCAGAACGCCCGGTGGGAGCAGTTCGGGTCCGGCTGGGCGTCGAGCTACGCCGGCGGGTACGACGAGGACGCGCGCGACTGGCACGGCGGATCCGCGTGGGACAACCAGGCGCTGTTCGCGTTCGACGGCACGCCGCTCGAGTCCCTCGACGTGTTCCGGTACGTCCGCACCGGCGCGACGACCGCGCGCGTCCCCACGTCCGTCGAGAAGCCCGTGGTCGACGTCCGCCTCGGCGACCCCGTGACGCTGCCGTCGACGATCACCGTCCGCTACAACGACGGCACGCAGGAGACCGCGTCCGTCACGTGGGGCGGCGCGCTGAGCTGGATCCGCGGGACCGGCACCTACCGCATCCCCGGGCGGACGTCGACGGGCGTCGACACCGTCGCGACGGTCCACGTGCGTGCGGAGAACGTCGTCGTGAACGGGTCCTTCGAGGACGCCGACACGAGCATGTGGGACCTCACCTACTCCGTCGCGTCCGGCGACAACGCCATCAAGGCGACCGGCAACGCGACCGACGGCACCCGCGCGGTCGCGTTCTGGGCGGGCACGCCGTTCACGGTCGACCTCAGCCAGCAGCTGACGGGCGTCCCCGCGGGCACGTACACGCTGTCGGCCACGCTGCACGGCGGCGACCAGACGGGCACCGACCTGAGCATCTGGGCGTGGAACGAGACCAGCGGCACGCGGTCGACTCCCGTCTGGCTCGCGGGCTGGAACAAGCCGACGACGTTCACCGTCCCCGACGTGGTCGTCGGTGACGACGGGCTCGTGAAGGTCGGTGCCTGGCTGAGCCTCGACGCGCCCGCGTGGGGCGTGATCGACGACGTCCGGCTCGAGCCGACGGTCGCGGCGACGACCGTCGACACGACCGCGCTGCAGGCGGCGCTCGCGTCGGCCGACGCGGTCGACCGCGACGCGTGGACCCCGGAGTCGGTCGCGGTCCTCGACGACGCGGTCGCGTCGGGTCGTGTGATCCTCGCCGCCGGGCAGCCGACGCAGCAGGACGTGGACAGCGTGACGGCCCTCGTGACGGATGCGGTCGACGGGCTGGAACCCGCGGCGACCGCCACCCCGACACCGACGGTCACGCCCACGCCGACGGTGACGCCCACGCCCACGAACGAGCCGACGAGCACGCCCACGACCACGCCGACGTCGAGCCCGACGACGACGCCCGCCCCGACCGCGTCGGCGTCGGCGAGCGGTCCGGCGATCACCGCCAGCCGGACCACGGTCCGGCCGGGCGACACGGTCACCGTGACGGTCACCGGCGTGGCCGGCTCGCAGGTCGAGGTCGGCGTCGCCAGCACCTACCAGCGCCTCGCGACCGTCCCGGTCGTGGGCGGCACGGGGACGGCGACCGTCACGATCCCGACGACGCTGTCCCCCGGCCTCCACCACCTGCAGGTGCGCGACGCCACGGGCGTGGTGCTCGCGCAGGTGGAGATCCGGGTCGCCGGCGCGTCGCTCGCCACGACCGGCGCGGACCTCGCGGCGCCTCTCGCGACGGGTGTGCTGCTCCTCCTCCTCGGCGGTGCGGCAGTCGTCGTCGCGACGCGGCGGAGGGCGCGCGCCGGTCGGGCCACCGCCTGACGCACGGCACGCCCGCACGACGGGAGCCCCGGGTCGCGACGGCCCCGGGCTCCCGTCGCGCGGCGCCCTCCCGTCGTGCGGAGCACTGCCGTCGCACGGAACGCGGCCGTCGTGCTGAGCCGTCGCGAACTCACAGGCACGCGTGTGACCGGTGGACGGTTCACCGCACGCGAGCACCGTCTCTGACGTACCGTGGGCGGGACTTCACAGCACGGGCCTCGGCCGTCGACCCGGCCGGGGCCTTCGTCGTCTCCGTCGAGCCAGGGCGATCCGGCGACGTGCGCCCGAGACTCCGTCGCCTCGCGCCCCGCCGCGTCGCGGCCGGACCGACTGGACGGACAGCCCATGAGCACGACCGCCCTCCCCGCCTCGCACGTCGACGGCTCCGCCGGCTCGCGTCGCCGCGCGGTCAGCGACTTCACCGAGCTCGCGCACGCCGTGCAGGCCGCGGGCCTCATGGCGCGCCGGCCCGGACACTACGCCGCTCGCCTCTCCGGGGCTGTCGTCGCGATGGCGGGCCTCGTCGCCGCGGTCGTGCTGGTGGGCGACTCGTGGTGGCAGGTCGCGGTCGCCGTCGTCGCGGCCGTCGTGCTCACGCAGGTGGCGTTCCTCGGGCACGACGCCGCGCACCGGCAGATCTTCGCGTCGGGCCGCGCCAACACCTGGGCCAGCCTGGTCCTCGCGAACCTGTTCGTCGGCCTCAGCCACGGCTGGTGGCAGCACAAGCACACCCGCCACCACGCGAACCCGAACAAGGTCGGGACCGACCCCGACATCGACATGAAGGTCCTGTCCTTCACGCCCGAGCAGATCGCGGCGCGCGAGTCGGCGTGGTCGCGGTGGTACCTGGCCCGGCAGGGGTTCTTCTTCTTCCCGCTGCTGCTGCTCGAGGGCGTCAACCTGCACGTCGCCGCCGTGCGGCGCGTGCTGTCGCGCGAGCCGCTCGAGCGTCGGAGCACCGAGATCGCGTTCCTCGCGGTCCGCCTGGTCGGCGCGGCCGCGCTCGTGCTCGCCGTCATGTCGCCGCTCAAGGCGCTCGTCGTCGCCGTCGTGCAGCTCGCGCTGTTCGGCTTCTACATGGGCGCGTCGTTCGCGCCGAACCACAAGGGCATGCCGCTGCTGCCGAAGGACGCGCGCGTCGACTTCCTGCGCCGCCAGGTGCTGACGAGCCGCAACATCCGCGGCGGCCGCTGGGTCGACGTGCTCATGGGCGGCCTCAACCACCAGGTCGAGCACCATCTGTTCCCGTCGATGCCCCGCGCGGCGCTGCGCCGCGCGCAGCCGATCGTCCGCGCCTACTGCGAGGCGCGCGGCATCCCCTACGCGCAGGTGTCGCTCGTGCGGTCGTACCGGATGATCGTCGACCACCTCAACACCGTCGGCCGCCCGGACCGCGACCTGTTCGCCTGCCCGATCACCGCCGCCTACCGCGCCTGACAGACGGCCGTCGCGACCCCCGCCGAGTCGCGGCGCTGTACGGAGGTCGTGACTGCATTCTGCATGCATCGCCGCTACGATGGCGGCATGAGCGTCACCATCACCGTGCGCGACGTCCCCGACGACGTCCGGGACGAGCTCGCCGCCCGCGCCGCCCGCAGCGGACGGTCGCTGCAGGAGTACCTGCGGGCTCAGCTCATCGATCTCTCCGCCCACCCGACCGCAGCCGACGCCGTCGCAGCGATCCGCGCTCGCGCGCGGACGTACCCGCCGTTCGATCTCGCGCGCGTCATCGACGACCTCGACGCCGACCGGCGGTGACGCTCCTCGTCGTCGACGCGTCCGCCGTCATCACTCTCCTCCTGGACCCGGCGGGCGACGGCGAGGTGGTCGCACGTCATCTGGCTGGCGCCCGGGTCGCGGCGCCCGACCTGCTGCCGTACGAGGTGACGAACGTGCTACGCCGCCACCGCGCCACCGGCGCGTTGTCGGATGCCGAGGCGACGCTGGCTCTCGACGGGCTCGCGGCCCTCCCCCTCGATCTCTGGCCGTTCGCGACTCTGCAGGCGGAGATCTGGCGGCTGTCGGGTGCCGTCACCGCGTACGACGCCGCCTACGTCGCCCTCGCGGCGCTCCTCGGTTGCCCCCTCCTCACGCGCGACCGCCGACTCGCGCGCGCTCCCGGTGTCCGCTGCGAGCTGCTGCTCGACTGAGACCACCGCCCGGCGATCGGAACGAGCCGCGTCGACCGATAGATGTCTTGTCTTATATAGGACGTGTCACCTATGGTCGGGACATGTCGCTGAAGCACGCCGTGCTCGGGTTCCTGTCGGTCGCACCGATGACCGGCTACGACCTGCGCAAGCACATGGAGGAGTCGGTCGCGCACTTCTGGCCGGCCGACCAGGCGCAGATCTACCGCACGCTCACCGTGCTGGCCGCCGACGGCCTCGTCGACGTCCGCACCATCCCGCAGGAGGGCCGCCCCGACCGGCGCGAGCACTCCATCACGCCCTCGGGCGAGGCCGAGCTCGACCGCTGGCTCGCCTCCCCCGTCGAGTACGTGCCGTCGCGCGAGTCGTTCCTCGTCCGCCTGTTCTTCGTCGGACGCCTCGGCGTCGAGCAGGCACGCGCGGTCCTGCACGAGCGCGCCGCCGAGGCCCGCGAGCTCGTCGCGGTCCTCGAGCAGACCCGCCACCTCAACGACCAGGCCCTCGCGCAGGCCGGTGGTGACGTCCCGCTGCCCGTCCGGCTGCGGCTCGCCACCCTGTCCAACGGTCTGGTCCACGCCCGCGCCGAGCTCACCTGGGTGGAGGACCTGCTCACCGAGCTCGACGACGCCTGACCCCGCGCTCCGACATCTGACCCCGACCCTCCGACGTCATGCCGGCCCAACCGGGACCCGGGCCCGACGTCCGACCCCGCCACGCCACGTCTGCACCACGTCCACACCGGCATGGCTGCCGTTCGCGACCCCGGAACGGCAGCCATGTCGGTCTCGACCGACCCCGCACGCGTCCCCGGGGGGACTTCGAGACCCCGCACGCCTGCCGCACCGCACGGCCCGCCGCCGCCGAACCGCACCGCACCGCACCGCACGAGGAGACCCGCCATGTCCGCGTCCACCGCCACCCGCCCCGCCCGCACCCGCACGCCCCGCCCCGCGTCGTGGCGCAACGTCACGTTCTACGCCGTCGGCGTCATGGTCCTGTCCGTCCTCGGCGCGCTCACGCTCGCCGGTGCACAGGACAAGGCGACGAGCCCAGGCGCGCTGCTGTTCGTCCTGAGCCCGATCCTCATGGCGGTCGCGCTGCGCACGCTCGGCCGCGACGGCTGGGCCGACGCGGGCCTCGGGATCGGCCGCGAGCGCGGCTGGTACGTCTTCGGCGCGCTGTGGTTCCCCGTCGCGGCCGCGGTCGCGCTGCTGGTCGGGGCCCTGACGGGTCACGTGCACGCGGGCGACGGCGGGCTTCCGCTGTTCGGGACGCTCGTCGCGACCGGCCTCGTGGCCCGCACGCTGTTCGCCCTGTTCGAGGAGTGGGGGTGGCGCGGCTACCTGGAGCCGCGTCTCCAGGCGCTCGGTGTCGCCGGGTTGCGGCGGCACCTCGCCGTGGGGGCGCTGTGGGCCGTCTGGCACGTGCCGTACATCCTCGCGATGGGCTCCGAGTACACCGACGTGCCGCTCGCGCTGCAGGTGCCGCTGTTCACGGTCGCGGTCCTCGCGATGGCCGTCGTGCTCGGCGTGATGCGCGCCCGGACGGGCAGCGTCTGGCCGGCGGTCGTCGAGCACGGCGTCGCCAACGCGGTCGCGTTCGCGCTGCTCGACGCGGACGTCGTGCGCATCGACAGCCCGCTGGCGTTCGCGGCGCGGCCGGAGTCGCTCGTCGTCCTGCCTCTCCTCGTCCTGACGGCGGTGGTCGTGTGGCGCCGCTGGGGCTCGGACGACTGACGCAGCCGCTGGTCCGGCCGGGCCCGCCGTCAACCGGACCAGGGGCGCGGTCGGCCACGGGATCACCTCAGACCGCTGACAGCAGCCGGATCGCGAGGCACGATGCCCAGGTGACGTCGAGCACCCCGGCCCTCACCACCCACCCCGACCGCACGGACGCCGCCCCGGAGGACACCGCCCCGCGCCCCGCGCTCCTGTCCGTCGACGACGACCCGGCCGTCTCCCGGGCGGTCGCCCGTGACCTGCGCCGCCGCTACGGCGCGGGTTACCGGATCGTGCGCGCCGAGTCGGGCGACGCGGCGCTGGAGGCGCTGCGCGAGCTGAAGCTGCGCGGCGAGCAGGTCGCGGTGCTGCTCGCGGACCACCGGATGCCGGGGATGACGGGCATCGAGTTCCTGGAGCAGGCGATGGACCTGTTCCCGCAGGCCCGGCGGGTCCTGCTGACCGCGTACGCGGACACGGAGGCGGCGATCGACGCGGTCAACGTCGTCGACCTGGACCACTACCTGCTCAAGCCGTGGGCGCCGCCGGAGGAGAAGCTCTACCCCGTCATCGACGCGCAGCTCGACGCGTGGGCCGCGAGCGCACCGCCGCCCGTGCCGCAGGCGAAGGTCGTGGGCCACCGCTGGTCGGCGCGGTCGTCGGAGGTGCGGGAGTTCCTGGCGCGCAACCAGGTGTCGTACCGGTGGTTCTCCTCGGACTCGCCCGAGGGGCGCCGGCTGCTGGAGGCGGCGGGTGCGGACGAGTCGGCGGTGCCGCTCGTCGTGACGCCTGAGGGCGAGCCGCTGCAGGCCCCCGACGACGCGACGCTGGCCGCCCGCGTCGGGCTCGCGACGTCGCCCGCGACGGACTTCTACGACCTGGTGGTGGTCGGCGGCGGCCCCGCGGGCCTGTCGGCGGCGCTGTACGGCGCGTCGGAGGGCCTGCGCACGGCGCTCATCGAGCGCGTCGCGACGGGCGGTCAGGCGGGGCAGAGCTCGCGCATCGAGAACTACCTCGGCTTCCCCGACGGCGTCTCGGGTGCGCAGCTCACGGAGCGGGCGCGGCGGCAGGCGCTGCGGTTCGGTGCGGAGATCGTGCTCGCGGCGGACGTCGTCTCGCTCGAGGTCAACGGTGCGGCGCGGCACGTGCGGCTGGGGGACGGGAACGTCGTCGGCGCGCACACGGTGCTGCTGGCGAACGGGGTCTCGTACCGGGAGCTCGACGGTCCGGGGCTCGCGGCGCTCACCGGGCGGGGCGTCTACTACGGGTCGGCGCTGACGGAGGCGCCGGCGTGCACCGACCAGGAGGTCTACATCGTCGGCGGCGCGAACTCGGCGGGGCAGTCGGCGATGCACCTGTCCCGCACGGCACGGTCGGTGACGCTCGTCGTGCGCGGCGAGGGGCTGTCGGCGTCGATGTCGCACTACCTGATCGAGCAGATCGCGGCGAACCCCAAGGTGCACGTCCGCACGTGCTGCGAGGTCGTCGAGGCGATCGGCGACGACCACCTGGAGCGGCTCGTGCTGCGGGACTCGACGACGGGCGAGAAGGAGGAGGTGCCGACGAGCCACCTGTTCGTGTTCATCGGCGCCGTCCCGCGCACCGAGTGGCTCGACGGGACGGTCGCCCGCGACACGCGCGGCTTCGTGCTCGCCGGGCCCGACCTGCTCGACGAGGGCCGACCGCCGAGCGGCTGGCCGCTCGACCGGCCGCCCTACCACCTGGAGACCAGCCGACCCGGGGTGTTCGTCGCGGGCGACGCCCGTGCCGAGTCGGCCAAGCGCGTCGCGTCCGCCGTGGGCGAGGGAGCGATGGCGGTCATGCTCGTCCACCGGTACCTGGAGCAGCTGTGACGACGACACCCGACCGCCTGCCCTGCGACATCGCGGAGCTCCGCACGCTCTTCCTGTTCGACAAGCTGGACGACGAGCAGCTGCTGTTCCTGTGCTCGCGCGGGCACGTCGAGCGGCAGGAGCCCGGCTTCGTCTTCCGCGAGGGCGAGCCCGCCGACGCGTTCTACGTGCTGCTCGACGGGTCGCTCGCGCTGTACCGGCGGGTCGGCACCGACGACGTCGAGATCAGCCGCACGTCGCAGGTCGGCGTCTACGCGGGCGCCTGGCACGCCTACCTCCAGCAGGAGGAGGCGCGCCGCTACCTGCACTCGCTGCGCGTGCTGGCACCGTCGCGGTTCTACGTGCTGCCCGCGGCCGACTTCTCCGAGATCATGCACACCTGGTTCCCGATGGCGATGCACCTGCTCGAAGGCCTGTTCTTCGGGCAGAAGAGCATGCAGACGGCGACGGCCCAGCGGGAGCGCCTGCTGGCGCTGGGGGCGCTGTCGGCGGGCCTGACGCACGAGCTGAACAACCCGGCGTCGGCCGCGACCCGCGCGACCGCGACCCTGCGCGAGCGGGTGGCCCGGATGCGCAGCAAGCTCGCGCTCGTCGCGTCGGGTGCGTACGACCGCGACGAGCTCGTGCAGATCATCGAGCTGCAGGAGAAGGCCGTCGCGGCCCTGGAGGAGGCACGCGGCCGACCGCCGCTGTCGGCGCTCGACACGTCCGACCGGGAGGACGACGTCGCGGACTGGCTCGACGACCACGGCGTCGGCGACAACGCCGAGATGGCGCACTCGTTCGTCGAGGCCGGCATCGACCCCCAGTGGCTCGAGGACCACGTCGGCGGGATCCCGGAGAACGTCGTCGCGGGCGCCGCGCACTGGCTCGGCTACACGCTCGAGACCGAGCTGCTGATGAACGAGGTCGAGGACGCGACGACCCGCATCTCCACGCTCGTCGAGGCCGCCAAGCAGTACTCGCAGATCGGCCGTGCCGCGCAGCAGGAGGCCGACGTCCACGTCCTGCTCGACAGCACCCTGACGATGCTCGACGCCAAGCTCAAGGGCGTCGACGTCGTCCGGCACTACGACCGGTCGCTGCCGCCCGTCCTCGTGCACGGCGCCGAGCTCAACCAGGTCTGGACCAACCTGATCGACAACGCCCGCCAGGCCCTCGCCGAGATGCCGCCCGACCAGCGCCGCCTCACGATCACGACGCGTCGCGTCGACGACTGGCTCGAGGTCGAGATCGCCGACAGCGGCCCCGGCATCCCGCCCGAGATCGTCGACCGCGTGTTCGAGCCGTTCTTCACGACCAAGCCCGTCGGGTCCGGCACCGGGCTCGGCCTCGACATCTCGTGGCGCATCGTCGTCGGCAAGCACCACGGCGACCTCCGCGTGACGTCGCACCCCGGCGACACCCGCTTCCTCGTCCGCCTGCCCCTCACCCCACCGGAGGCCCCGTGAGCATCGACGTCGACACCACCGTCCCGCCGAGCGGCACCGGCTGCGCCGAGTGCGACGCCGACGGCGGGTGGTGGGTGCACCTGCGCCGGTGCGCGCACTGCGGCCACGTCGGCTGCTGCGACACGTCGCCCGCCCAGCACGCGACCGCGCACTGGCGCGAGACGGGCCACCGCTACATGCGCTCGTTCGAGCCCGGCGAGGACTGGTGGTGGGACTACGCCGACGGCGTGCCCGTCGACGGCCCGCCGCTCGCCCCGCCCGAGGCCCGCCCCGACGCGCAGCGCCCGCCCGCACCGCGCGACCGCGTGCCGGAGAACTGGCGCGACCTCATCCACTGATCCGGCGCGCAGCCTCCGCGCGGCGCGGTCAGGACGCGCGCACCGCCGCGGCCGCGGCCGGGCGGGCTGCCTCGACGCACGGACGACCGAGCGCCCGGGACCTGGTCGGGGTCCCGGGCGCTCGTGCCGTCGCAGGAGGAGCTGCGGCGGCGTGGCCGGCGGAGGGGTGCCGGCCGGGTGGGTCGGTCAGTCGAGCATCGCGGCGACCTGCTCCGCCTGGTGCGTCAGCGCGACCCGGGCACTGTCCGAGACGCTCGACACGCGGCTCTTCGGCGTGAGCGCAGTGACGAACGCCTCGAGCGACTTCACGGCGATCTTCTCGTTGCCGTGGTCGGCCGCCACGTCGGCGGTCTTGACGGCGGCGAGCAGGACGGCGGCGACGGGTCCGCGGATCTCGCGGGCGTCGATCCGGGCCTTCACGGCCGACGCCAGGGCGTCGATGCTGCCGGGCGCCCAGAAGTCCGCGACGGGCACCTGCGTGTAGTCGGTGTCGGACGCGAGGTAGAAGCCCGGGTACGACGGCTGGTTGTACGTCGTCTGCTGACGCGCGACCTCGGCGCGGTACTGCGGGTCGTGCATGAGGGTCGCGAGCTTGTGGCTCGTCACCTCGGTCGAGACGAACATCCGGATCGCCGAGGAGTCGGCGGTGCGCACCAGCAGCTCCTCGCGCCAGTCGCCGAGGACGTCGGCGACGAGCGACGGGTTGCCCTTGGTGCCGTTGTTGGCGCGGGTGCCGGTCGCGGTGAGCAGCCGGCCGCGGTTCCAGTCGTCGATCGTGACGTCCTGGTCGCCCGAGCCGTTGACGATCTGCGTCGTCCCGTCGGCGGCCCAGCGGATCGACTGGTTGGTGCCGGGGATCGGGCCGGGCGTGACGACGCCGTCCGCGGAGTACAGGCCGAGCGAGTTGGTGCCGCCGGGCAGCGACGCCCACGCCTCGAGCCCGCGGGTGCCGGGCAGGACGTCGCCGACCATCGAGCGGCCGGTGTCGCGGCCGGAGTAGACGCCGAACAGGACCTCGCCGGTCGCGGCGTCGCGCATCGCCATGCCGTAGGGCGCGTACGTGGCGCCCTCGTGCGCGGTGAAGATCTCCAGGCCGGGGCGGTCGGGGTCGATGTCGGTCACGTGCATCGCGTCGCCATGGCCCAGGCGGACGTCCGCACCAGGGTCGGCGCTGCCCGCGGGCAGCGTGTCGAACGACGAGTAGAGCAGCGAGCCGTCGTCGTCGATCGTCGCGGACCCGTAGACGAGCTCCTGACGGCCGTCGGCGTCGACGTCGGCCACGGACAGCGAGTGGAAGCCCTGCGTGGTGATCGTGCCGAACTCGGGGTCGGTGCCGTCGCGCCCGTGCGGGCCGTCGTTGAACGGGTTCGTCAGCGGCACGTGGCCGGAGTCGACGTACCACCGCTCCTTCAGCTTCTTGCCGTCCCAGTCGTACGCGACGACCGTTGTGCGCGTGTAGTAGCCGCGCGCGAACACGGCCGACGGCGTCTTGCCGTCGAAGTACCCGACGCCGGACAGGAACCGGTCGACGCGGTTGCCGGGCTCGATGCGGGCCATCGCGTAGTCGCCCCAGAGCAGCCCGTCGTCGCCGCGGCCCGGCTTGTAGTCGACGGTCTGGAGCTCCTTGCCGGTGTCGCCCGCGAAGACCGTGAGGTACTCGGGGCCGTCGACGACGAAGCCCTCGAAGTTGCGCAGCACGTTGCGCGCGCTGCGGCTGGGCGCGTAGACGTCCATGAAGTAGTCGGTGAGCGCGCGGGCGTCGGTGTCGGACAGCGGGTAGGTGTACTGCGGCGCGATGCCGAAGGCCTCCTCGAGCGTCGCGGGCCACTGCCCGGACGTGACCTCGGGCCGGTCGGCCCAGCCGCGGAACATCGCCACGACGTGCTCGTAGTACCCCTGCTTGCTGAGCCGGTAGTCGGTCGTGTCGGTGACCCCGGCCTTACGGTCGTCCTTCGGGATGGAGACGTACTTCTCGGACTTCACGGTCCCGTCGGCGCGGTACGTGGTGATCGTCGAACCGGGCGCCGTCTTCATCATGAGCTCGGCCTTGCCGTCGCCGTCGAAGTCGTAGACGGGGAACTGCGTGTAGTGCGCGCCGGCGCGGATGTTCACGCCGAGGTCGATCCGCCAGAGCTGCGTGCCGTCGAGCTCGTACGCGTCGACGTAGACGTTGCCGGTGTACCCGACCTGGCTGACGTCCTTGGAGTTCGACGGGTCCCACTTGACGACGTACTCGTACGCGCCGTCGCCGTCGACGTCCGCGACGCTCATGTCGTTCGCGGAGTACGTGTACGCCTCGCCGACGGGCGTGACGCCGTCGGCGGGCTTCTTCAGCGGGAGGTCGACCGACGCCTGCGCCCACGGGCTCGCGTCGGCTCCGTCGACCTCGACCCCGTCGACGACGGCCGCGACGCGGTAGCGCGAGCCGGCGGTCCCGGCGGCGTCGAGGTAGTTCGTCGAGTCGGAGACCGTGGCGATCTTCGTGCCGTCCCGGTAGACGGCGAAGTCGGGGCCGGTCTGGCCGGTGGCGGTCGCACCCGTGACCTCGGGGGCGAGCAGCCGCCACGACAGGAAGACGCCCTGGCCGGTCGTCGCGGCGACGAGGCCGCGGTCGAGCCGCTCGAGCGTGAGGCGGTCGGGCCCGTCGTGCTTCCCGCCCTGCGCACCCGTCGCAGGCACCCCGGGGGCGGCGACGGAGGGCACGGCGAGGCAGCCGACGAGCAGGGCTGCGGTCCCGGTGGCTGCCGCGAGGCGGCCGTGGAGACGGGGAAGACTCATCCTTGAATCCTTTCAAAGCGCTAGGGCTCCCCGGACGGCAAGAGCGGCCGGGGCGCCTTTGCCCTCGGCCTGCCCGCGACCGTACCCCGGCGGTCCGTCCCGGTTGAACCCCCGACGGGCGATTCGACGGAAAGTGAGGATGGGAGCGCCACCATCCTGCGGAAACCGCTGTCCACGGCGGATTCGAGCGGCGAGGAGGCGTCGGAGGCCGCGTCCCGGCGTCACCGTGCGCCTGAGGAGGGGTGCGCGCCGGGTGCCCGTCGTGCACACATCCCGCACTCGGTACCCCATAACCGCACCGCGTGCCGTACGGTGGCCGTGTAGTCGCAGTTGTCATCACCGCCGCGGGGCGACCCCGGCACGACGTTCTCGAGATCCTCTCGGCAGCGGACGGACGACACACCGTGATTCACCGGTCCCGGACACCCGGGGTTGTCACGCACCACACCGACAGAGAAGAGAGCATCATGCCCCTGGGCACCGTGAAGTGGTTCAACGCCGAGAAGGGCTTCGGCTTCATCGCCCCCGACGACGGCGGCCCCGACGTCTTCGCGCACTACTCGGCCATCGCGAGCAGCGGCTACCGCTCGCTCGAGGAGAACCAGAAGGTGCAGTTCGACGTCACGCAGGGCCCCAAGGGCCCGCAGGCGTCGAACATCACGCCGGCCTGATCCAGCGCCGTACCTGACCGGGCGCCCCAGCACGACCGTGCTGGGGCGCCCGCGTCGTACTGCGGGTCGTCGTCGTCCATCGCCGCCGCGCACCCGTCGCCCGCTCCACCAGCACGCGACCGGCCCCGCACGGGGCAGAGACGGACCACCGTGACCGAGATCCGCCCCGCCGGCCCCGCCGGCGCCCGCGCAGGCACCAGCACCGCCGAGCGCCCCCACCCCACCAGCAGCTTCACCGCGCTGACCCGCACCATCCAGGAGGCCGGGTACATGCGCCGCCGCTACGGCTTCTACGCCGCGCGGCTCAGCGGCGCCGTCGTCGCCGTCGCCGGCCTCGTCGCCGGGGTCGTCCTCCTCGGGGACTCGTGGTGGCAGGTCGCCCTCGCCGCCGTCGCGGCCGTCGTCTTCACGCAGATCGCGTTCCTCGGCCACGACGCCGCCCACAAGCAGATCTTCCGCTCCGGTCGCGCCAACGACTGGGCCAGCCTCGTCCTCGCCGACCTGTTCGTCGGCCTGTCGTACGGCTGGTGGCAGCGCAAGCACACCCGGCACCACGCCAAGCCGAACCAGGTCGACGCCGACCCGGACATCGACCTGCCCGTGCTCTCGTTCACCCCTGGCGACGTCGAGAAGCGCCGCTCCCCGCTCGCCCGCTGGTTCCTCGCGCGGCAGGGCTGGTTCTTCTTCCCCCTGCTGCTCCTCGAAGGCCTCGACCTGCACGTGTCGAGCGTCAAGCGGCTCGCCCAGCCCGGCCCGATGCAGCGCCGGTGGGTCGAGGCGCTGTTCCTCACCGTCCGCCTCGGCGGCTGGCTCGCGCTCGTCCTCACCGTGATGTCGCCCGGCAAGGCCGCCGTGTTCCTCGCCGTCCAGCTCGGGCTCTTCGGCCTGTACATGGGCGCGTCCTTCGCGCCGAACCACAAGGGCATGCCGCTCGTCCCCAAGGACGCGCGCATCGACTTCCTCCGCCGTCAGGTGCTCACGAGCCGCAACATCCGCGGTGGCCGCTGGCTCGACGTCGTGATGGGAGGGCTCAACCACCAGGTCGAGCACCACCTGTTCCCGTCGATGCCGTCGATCAGCCTGCGCCGCGTCGCGCCGATCGTCCGCGAGTACTGCGCGACCCACCAGATCCCCTACACGCAGGTGTCGCTGGCCAGGTCGTACGCCATCGTCGTGCGTCACCTCAACACCGTCGGGCTGGGCGACCGTGACCCGTTCGTGTGCCCGATGGTCGCGGCGTACCGGGTCTGACCGGGTCTGCCCGACTCCGTCCTCGTCTGACCGGGTGAGACCGGCTCAAGAAGGGCAGTGCCACGAAGGGCTCTCTCGCGTACCCTCTTCCCGTAGTCGCGTTGCCTCGCTTGTCACGCTCGCCGTCAGGACCCCTGCCGGTGTCGGACGACGACCACCGTGATCACCGGTCCCGGTCTGTCGGGGTTGTCAGTACCGCACGTGAGAAGAGAGAGAACATGCCTGTTGGCACCGTGAAGTGGTTCAACGCGGAGAAGGGCTTCGGCTTCATCGCCCCCGAGGACGGCGGACCCGACGTCTTCGCGCACTACTCGGCCATCCAGACGAGCGGCTACCGCTCGCTCGAGGAGAACCAGAAGGTGCAGTTCGACGTGACGCAGGGCCCCAAGGGCCCGCAGGCGTCGAACATCACGCCCCTCTGATCGTCTCCACGCAGACGCTCTGAGCACGAGGCCCCGGTCGCAGCAGCGGCCGGGGCCTCGTCGCGTCCGTGCGTCCCGACGGTCCGGTCAGGGCGACAGCGTCCCGTCGACGTACGACCACCGACCGCCCTCCCGCACGAACCGGCTCGTCTCGTGCAGCGCCCCGCGCACCCCGCCCTCGCGGTAGCGGGCCACGAACTCCACCACGCCCGCGTCGTCGAACGGCCCGCCCGCCGAGGTGGCGCGGATCTCCAGCGACCGCCACTCGACGTCGTCGTCGAGGACCAGGTCGCGCGGGCGCGTCGACGCGTGCCACGTCGCCCGCAGGTACGCCGCGTCGCCGACCGCGAACGCCGTGAACCGCGAGCGCATCAACGCCTCCGCGGTCGGTGCCGGGCGCCCGTCGAGGGTCGGGCCGCAGCACTCCCCGAGAACCAGGCCGGTGCCGCACGGGCAGCGGGAGTCGTCGGACGGGCGCGTCGAACCGGTCATGCACCGGGGATATCACCCCACGCGCCCGTTGTCCCCGTCGGGCCCGAGGGCTAGGACGGGAGAACCGGTCCGCGCACCGGAGCGACGGCCCGGTCGCCCCGCGGGTCACGCCGGGGGCCGACGAGACCGGGGGCGGTCCGCATGGCACGTCGACGACTCCTGACGGCCCTGGCGGCCGTCGCCCTGCTGCCCGCGGCGCTCGTCGCCGCACCGGCCGGTGCCGCACCGCCCGCGACGACGCACGGAGGGCACGGGCGTCCGCCGGTCGTCGACCTCGGCTCGCTCGGTGGCGGGCACACCGTGGCGCAGGCGGTGAACGCCCGCGGGCAGGTGGTCGGGCGGTCGCTCACGGCCGACGGCCGGTGGCACGCGTTCTCGTGGGAGCGCGGGCGGATGACGGACCTCACGCCCGACGCCGACAGCGCCGAGGCGCCCGACGTGGACGACCGCGGCCAGGTCGTCGTGCAGGTGACCGCGCTCGCCGGCGGGCCCACGGTGTCGGAGCTGCGCACCGGGCGGCGCACCGTGCCGCTCGGCGAGGTCGGCGCCGAGCAGGTGAACGCGACGGGGCAGGTCGCCGGGACCGTCCTGACGTTCGACGGCGACTTCAGCAGGAACCCGTTCGTCTGGACGCGGGGGACGCGTGTCGACCTGGGTCCGGTGCCGGGCTTCGCCGGCCCGAGCAGCAGGCTCGTCGACCTCGACGACCGCGGGCGCGTGCTCGGCATCGGCCTGGGTCCCGAGAGCTTCGAGCTCGGCTACCTGTGGTCGGCCGGGACGTTCACGCCGATCGGGGACCCGTTCGTCTTCGGTGGCAACGCCGTCGTCGACCTGTCGGACTCGGGCTGGGTGCTCGGCACCGCGTACCAGGGCGGGCCGTTCCTGTGGCGGGCGGGCGTGCAGACGTGGCTCGGCCTGCCGCCGGGGATCGGCGAGACGCTGCCCGTGGCCGTCGACGAGCACGGGCACGCGGTCCTCAACCTGCGCGCCGACCCCGCCGGGACGGAGCGGGCCTACCGCTGGGACGGACGTCGCTACGTGCCGCTCGGCCCCGCCGACGTCTCGACCCACGCCACGGCGACGGACGACCGGCACCGCGTGGTCGGCCAGTTCACGCCTGCGTCCGACCCGAGCCGGACGAGCGCGTTCCTGCTGGACCGCGGCCGCTTCGTCGACCTCGGCGCGGGCATCGACGGCGTCGTGACCGCGCAGGCGGTCGCGGGCCGGTACGTCATGGGCACGGTGCTCGCGCCCGACGGCTCGACGCACGCGCTGCGCTGGACGGTCCGCTGACGCGTCCGGCCCGCTCGCGGACGCGGTGGGACGGCCCGTCGACGCGGCCGGCCTGTCGACGCGGCCGACCCGTCCGCCGACGGGGCCGGCCGCGCCGTGACGGGTTCGGCCGCGCCGGGACGTGCCCGGCCGCGCGCGGTCAGTCAG
>NZ_BHYL01000025.1 GCF_003851725.1 Cellulomonas algicola
CAGGGGTCGGCCGGACGGTCCGGGATGGCGTCAGTAGCCGGCGTCGGCCTCGAGGCCCGCGAGCACGGCGGCGGTGCCCGACAGGCCGAGGCGGGTGGCGCCCGCGTCGACCATCGTGACGGCGTCGGCGGCCGTGCGGATGCCGCCCGACGCCTTGACGCCGAGGCGCCCGCCGACGGTCTGCGCCATGAGGGCGACCGCGTGCACGGTCGCGCCGCCCGCCGGGTGGAAGCCCGTCGACGTCTTCACGAAGTCGGCCCCGGCGCGCTCGGCGGCCTGGCACACGGCGACGATCTGGTCGTCGGTCAGCGCGGCGGACTCGATGATGACCTTGAGCACGACGTCGCCGGGCGTCGCGGCACGGACCGCCGCGATGTCGGCCTCGACCGCGTCGTACCGACCCTCGCGCGCCGCGCCGACGTCGATGACCATGTCGACCTCGTCGGCGCCGTCCCGCACGGAGCGTGCAGCCTCGGCGGCCTTGACGTCGCTGTGGTGCTTGCCCGACGGGAACCCGCACACCGTCGCGACGTGCAGCCCGGGCGCCGCGGACGTGTCGACCGGCAGGAACGACGGCGAGATGCAGATCGAGTACACCCCGAGCCGGGCGGCCTCCTCGACCAGGGTCTGCACGTCGGCGACGGTCGCCTCCGGCTTGAGGAGCGTGTGGTCGACGAGCCGGGCCAGCCCGGCGGCGTCGTGCGTCGTGGTCATGCGCGGTGCCTTCCTCCCCGGGCGGCGGCGTAGGCCGGCCGGATCACGGTGTCGATGAGTGCGTCGCGGTCGTCGTGGTGGGCGAACGCGTAGGCGGCCGCGGTCACGGCCACGTCCTGGAGGTCGTCGAGCGTCCAGCCAGCCTCCTGCACGAGCAGCGTGAGCTCGCGGGAGAGGGTGGTGCCGGACTGCAGACGGTTGTCGGTGTTGACGGTGACCTTGAAGCCGAGGCGCTTGAGGCGCGTCACGGGGTGCTCGGCGACCGTCGCGGCGATGCCGGTCTGGAGGTTCGACGACGGGCAGAGCTCGAGCGGTACGCGGCGGTCGCGCACCCACTGCGCGAGCGGACCGAGGCGGTCGCCGAGGTCGTCGGTCGCGATGTCCTCGACGAGGCGCGCGCCGTGCCCGATCCGGCACGCCTGCGCGACGTGCAGCGCCTGCGACACCGACTCGAGGCCCGACCCCTCCCCCGCGTGCACGGTCGCGGGGACGTGCGCCTCGGCGAGCGCGCGGAACGCGGAGGCGTGCTGCGAGGGAGGGAAGCCCTCCTCGGGCCCGGCGATGTCGAAGCCGACGACGCCGTCGCCGCGACGGGCGATCGCGAGCGCGGCGATCTCGTCCGCGCGGTCCGCCTGGCGCATCGCGGACAGGATCGTGCCGACGCGGATGGTCCGGCCCTGCGCGGCGGCCTCGGCGACACCCTCCGCGAAGCCCTGCTGGACCGCGTCGACGACCTGCTCGAGCGTCAGCCCGGCGCGCTGGTGCTGCTCGGGCGCGTACCGCGACTCCGCGTACACGACGCCGTCGGCGGCCAGGTCGAGCGCGGCCTCGCGCGCGACGCGCCGCAGCGCGTCGACGGTCTGCATGACGGCGACGGTGTGCTCGAACGTCTCGAGGTACCGCTCGAGGCTGCCCGAGTCGGCCGACTCGACGAACCACCGCCCGAGCGCCTCGGGGTCGGTCGTCGGCAGCTCGTGGCCCACCTCCGCCGCAAGCTCGACGATCGTCGCCGGCCGCAGGCCGCCGTCGAGGTGGTCGTGCAGCAGGACCTTGGGGAGCGCGGCGATCAGGGCGACGGCCGGGTCCGCGGCGTCAGGACCAGCGGGCCGATCGTCGACGACGGGCGGTGCCGGGACGACGCCCCCGTCAGGAGGGGGTGCGGCGGGGGACGTCATGGTTCCACCGTACCGGCGCCACCCGGTGCCGGACCGCGTCGCTCGGTACAGCCCGTCACCCTGCTTCCGGGTCCTGGTCGTCGTCGAGCGCGACCTCGGTGTCCTGTTCGACGACGTCGGCCTCGTCGGCGCGTCCCTCTCGGTCCGCCCGTGCGAAGCCGGGCCTGTACTCCTCCGGGCCGTCGTCGGCCTCGGCCACGTCATCGGTCAGGCGCCGCGGGCCGTCCCCGGTCACTGGCTCCAGACCGGCGTCGCGCCACGCGTCTTGTCCTGGGACGGCACTCATCGCGTTCCTCCTCGGCGGTCGGAAGTGCTCTCGGTCATCGTCCTCCGCCGATGCTCCCGGCGCACGCGCCATCACGCGTCAGGCGGTGCCCGTCTGCGCCTGCCGACGCGGTGCGACCGCGGAGACGGCGACCGCGAGGCCGGCGGTGACGAGAGTGAGCCCACCCAGGAGCCCCAGGTGGCGGAGGTCGACCACGCCGCCCGTCACAGCCGGGGACACGCCGAGCGCCGCCCCGACGAGAGTCGTGAGAACGTCGCGGGACCGCGCGCCGACGACCGCGACGACGGCGCCCACGAGCGCCAGGGGCCCGAGCGCCCACGCCACCGGAGTGAGGAAGACGGTGACGAGCGAGACGACCACGGCCGCCGCGCCGAGCACGGCGACGGGTCGGTCCGACCGCCAGGTGGCGACCCAGAGGAGGGCCGACGTCACGGGCGCGAGGAGGAGAAGCGGCAGGAGACGGTCGTCGAGCGGCAGTGCCTGGACGAGGGCGACGCCGAGAAGTGCTCCGGTGGCGGCCAACCGTGCGGCCGTCGCCGCACCGTCCCGCTGCTGGGTGGGCATGCTCGGATCCTGCCCGTCGATCTCCCCGTCACGCAACTTCCAGGGTATTGCGCCCGGCGTTTCACGTCGCTACGGTCGGCACGCACAATGACATTGGTCATTGGTATTGACACGGACTTGGGGTGAAAAGTGCCACAATCTAGATTCCGACGAGGCGTGCTCGCTGCCGCGTGCGCCGCGACCGTAGGACTTGCCACGATCTCGACACCCGCCGGCGCGGCGGCCGCGGTCCCCGAGGAAGTCGACGCCCACCTGCGCGCGTGGTGGACGACCTATGACGTGCCGGCCGACGTGCAGGGCCACCTGCTCGCGGCGCTGAGCGCCGGGGAGACGTGGGACTCGCTCGCGGGTGCCGCACCGACCTCCCGCGAGGTCCTCCAGGGCAAGCGGTCGACGACGACGGTGCTGACCTTCGCGGACGGCTCGATCACGGTCACCGAGGTGCAGAAGCCCGACCGCACACCAGCAGCGTCGATCCGGACCGTCGCCGTCGACGGTTGCCGGACGACCGTCGGCGGTTCGGGCTACCGCAACTACTACGACTGCCAGGCGCACGCCGACACGGGCGTCATCGCGATGGGCTTCTACATCTCCTACACCCTCGCGCAGGGCGGGCCCGACCAGATCATCGAGGTGCACAGCCCGTACCTCGCGACCACGGGAGGCACCGCCTCCCCGAACCCGCCGACCCTGGCCATCCGCAAGAAGCTGCAGAACTCGTCCGGCTCGGCGTGGGCGAACGCCACCACGCAGTTCACGGGCTACGGCTCCGGCGGGTCCAAGTCGGTGGACTTCCGAGCGCTCGTCGGCAACGACACGGCGTGGACCCGGTGGGAGGCGAAGCCGTGACCGCGCGGCGCAGGGCCGCCCGCGTCGCGCTGCTCGTCGCGATCGGGCTCGGAGTGATCTCGCCCGCGCAGGCGGCCGAGGGCACGACGGGCGACTTCACCGACGTCCGGGCGTACTGGAGCACGTACGGCGTCACGCAGGAGGTGCAGGACGAGCTGATCGAGAAGTTCGTCCGCACGGGGAAGGTCGACGCTCTGGACGGGGCTGCCGCGCCGGTGGCGACGTCGACGATCACGCGGTCGGGCGCGACCGAGCGGGTCGAGACGTTCAACGACGGCTCCATCCGCGTCTCTTCCTTCGAGAAGCCGAGCTCGCTCGGACGGACGACCGGTGTCAAGCCGCTCGCCGCGACGAATCTCAGCGGTTGCTCCGTGACGAGCGGATCCGGCTTCGTGACCTACAAGAACTGCCTCGTGTCGTCGGGCGACGGGTTCCGCTACATGTCGTTCCGAGCCACGTACGAGAAGTACTCCGGCGCCTACGCAAAGATTCTTTCGACGGGATCGCCGAGTACGTCGTCCAATTACGGCACGATGACATACCCGACGCGGTCGCTGTACCGCCCCAACTCGACGGCGACGCAGGACGCCGTGGCGAAGTACGTGTCCGAGTGGACGAGCTACAACGGTGCCTCGTCCGAGACGTGCTACACGTCCCTGTGGCTCACGAAGTCCGGCCAGGCGTCCGTCGGTACGTCCTGACCGTCGCCGCGCACGACGGTGCCCCGTGGCGCGAGCCTCCGGGGCACCGTCGTGTGCGTGCAGGTGGCAGATCGTCAACCGGTGATGCGGCCGAGGACGATCCTCCGATCGGGAGCCGGCCGACCTTCCGGCTCGACGACGAGGGCGGTGTCGAGTGCAGCGCGCGCCCGGTCGAACCGATCGGGCGTGTCGGTGTGCATGGTGACGAGCGGCTGGCCCGCTCGCACCGCGTCCCCCTGCCGGACGTGCAGCTCGACGCCCGCGCCCGCCTGCACCGGGTCCTCCTTACGGGCGCGCCCCGCGCCGAGCCGCCACGCCGCGATCCCGACCGCGTACGCGTCCACGGTCGTGACTATCCCGTCGGTCGCCGCGACGACCTGCTCGGTCTCGCGCGCGACCGGCAGCGGCGCGTCCGCGTCGCCCCCCTGCGCGCGGATCATGCGGCGCCACACGTCCATCGCGCGCCCGTCGGCCAGGGCCGCCGCAGGGTCGGCGTCGCGACGTCCCGCGGCATCGAGCATCTCTCGCGCGAGGGAGAGCGTCAGCTCGACGACGTCGGCCGGGCCCCCACCCGCCAGCACCTCGAGCGACTCGCGGACCTCGAGAGCGTTGCCCGCGGTCAGCCCCAAGGGCGTCGACATGTCGGTGAGCAGCGCCACCGTCGTGACACCGGCGTCCGAGCCGAGCTCGACCATCGTCTGCGCAAGCTCGCGCGCCCGGGTCTCGTCCTTCATGAACGCGCCCGACCCGACCTTGACGTCGAGTACCAGCGAACCCGTGCCCTCGGCGATCTTCTTGCTCATGATCGACGACGCGATGAGCGGGATCGCCTCGACCGTGCCCGTCACGTCGCGCAGCGCGTAGAGCTTGCGGTCGGCGGGCGCGAGGCCGGAACCAGCCTGGCAGATGACCGCGCCGACCTCCTCGAGCTGTCGCATCATCTCGTCGTTGGACAGCGCCGCGCGCCACCCGGGGATCGACTCGAGCTTGTCGAGCGTGCCGCCCGTGTGGCCGAGGCCACGGCCCGACAGTTGCGGGACGGCGACGTCGAACACCGCGACCAGCGGGGCGAGGGGCAGCGTGATCTTGTCGCCCACGCCGCCCGTCGAGTGCTTGTCGGACGTCGGACGGGACAGCGACGAGAAGTCGAGCCGCTCGCCGCTCGCGATCATCGCGGCCGTCCAGCGCGCGATCTCCACCCGGTCCATGCCGTTGAGCAGGATCGCCATGGCGAGCGACGACATCTGCTCGTCCGCCACGACACCGCGTGTGTATGCGTCCACGACCCAGTCGATCTGCGCGCCGGTCAGCCGACGCCCGTCGCGCTTGGCGACGATGACGTCGACGGCGTCGAACGCCTCGGTGGTGCTGCTCATGCGTAGGCCTTCCCTGCGTCTCGCGCGGCGCGCGTCACGCCCGCTCCTCCAGGTCCTCCGGACCGAACGCGTCCGGCAGGACCTCGGTCATCGGCTTGATGCCCGACACCGTCTCGACCAGCAGCCGCGCCCCGCCGTGCTCCCACAGCAGTTGCCGGCAGCGCCCGCACGGCATGAGCACGTTCCCGTGCCCGTCGACGCAGGTGAAGGCGACGAGCCGCCCGCCGCCGGACAGGTGCAGGCTGGACACGAGGGCGCACTCGGCACAGAGCGTCAGGCCGTACGACGCATTCTCCACGTTGCAGCCGACGACGACCCGGCCGTCCTCGACGAGCGCGGCAGCGCCCACGGGAAACGCCGAGTAAGGGACGTAGGCGCGCCCCATCGCCTCGGTCGCGGCCCCGCGCAGTGCCGCCCAGTCGACTCCCCCCGCAGACTGCTCCGTCACGTCGGTTCCTCCGTCCAGCAGGGCTGCACCGCGGCAGGGCCCTCGATCGTCACTTGCCGTAAGGGATGCCCTCGGCGGCCGGGGCACGTACCCGGCCGACGAGTCCAGCGACCGCGAAGATCGTCGCGACGTAGGGCAACATCGCCAGGAGCTGCGGCGGCACCGGAGTCCCGACGAGCGAGAGGTTGGTGCCGAGCGCGTCTGCGAAGCCGAACAGGAGAGCTGCGACGAGCGCTCCGCGCGGGTTCCACCGGCCGAGGATCATCGCGGCAAGCGCGATGTATCCCTTCCCGCCGGTCATCTCCTTGGTGAAGGCGAGGCCGAGCGCGACGGTGAACGCCGCACCCCCGAGTCCGGCGACGGCGCCGCCCAGCACGGTGTTGCGCCAGCGCGTCCGGTTCACGTCGATGCCGACCGTGTCGGCCGCCTTCGGGTGCTCGCCTACTGATCGCATGCGCAGACCCCAACGGCTGCGGAAGAGCATGACCTGCAGCAGGACGACGATGACGAACATCAGGTAGACGAGGGCGCTCTGGCGGAAGAGGACCGGGCCCACCACAGGGATCTCGCTGAGGAGCGGTATCGGGAGCACGGGAAGGCGCGGCGGCGAGTTGAGCAACGGGATGTTGTCCGACAGCACGGCTGAGAACAGGAAGCCCGTCAGTCCGATCACCAGGCCGTTGAGGACCACCCCGACGATGATCTGGTTGACGCGGTAGCGGATCGAGAAGAACGCGAGCAGGACGGAGACCAGCGCCCCGGCGACGGGTGCCGCGACCAGTCCCGCGTACGCGTTGGACGTCATCGACGCCACGACCGCAGCGAGGAACGCGCCCGCGAGGAGCTGGCCCTCGATCGCGATGTTGATGATGCCCGATCGTTCGCACAGGAGCCCGGCGAGCGACCCGAACACGAGCGGGATCGACAGGACGAGCCCGCCGACGAGCAGGCTCGTCAAGGTGATCGGCGCGACCTTGCCGGCGTCCGCCCAGGTGAGGAACGAGAGGACGATGCACAGGCCGAACACGACCGGGACCCACACGCCGACGCGACGGCGCGCACGCGTGCGGACGGCGACGAACGCCGCCAGGCCGAGTGCCACCAGCGAGAGGACGACCGCCGTGAGACGCGACGGCACCGTGACCGGAGCGATCTGCCAGGCGTCGGACGGCGTGGAGATCACGAACGTCGACTCGGCGCTGCCCGACGTGAAGACCCCGAACGCGAGCAGGGAAGCGAGTCCCATCACGGCATAGGTGATCGGTGCCTTCCAGCTGACCCGCGAACGGACTGCCGGAGCGACGTCGCCGACGAGTCCGCCGGGTTCCGGAGCGGTCAGGACGCTCACGCGGCCACCTCCTTCGGAGCGAGGACGGCGGTCCGACGGGCGCGCCGTTCGTCAGGGCTGGGCAGCCGGAAGATCGCCCGTACGAGCGGCGGGGCCGCGATGAGCAGCACGATCACCGCCTGGACGACCATCACGATGTCGATGGGCGTCCCGCTGACCGTCTGCATCAGCGGCGACCCCGCCCGCAGCGCCCCGAACAGGAGTGCCGCGAGCACGGTACCCACCGGCTTGGAGCGACCGAGCAGGGCGACCGTGATGGCGTCGAACCCGATCGTCCCCGCGACGCCGTCCTGCAGCACGCCCTCAGTACCGAGAACCTGCGTGACGCCGCCCATCCCGGCGAGGGCCCCGGCGATCAGCATCACCGAGACGTACACGGAGTTGATCCTGATGCCCGCGGTCCGGGCGGCATGCGGGTTGAGGCCTACCGCGCGGTACCGGAACCCCGCCGTCGAGCGCTCCATGAACCACCAGACGCCGACCGCGGTGACCAGTGCGAGCACGAAGCCCCAGTGGAGCCGGAACGGAGGCCCGAAGATCGACGGGAACATCGCGGTGGGCTCGATCTTGGGGCTGATCGGGTTGGTGCCCGGTCGCTTGAAGGCGTCCGTGGTGAGCAGGTACGCCATGAGGAAGACCGCGATCGAGTTGAGCATGATCGTGACGATGACCTCGTTCGCACCCGTGCGCGCCTTCAGGACGCCCGCGATGCCGGCCCAAGCGGCGCCGGCGGCGACACCGAACGCGATCGCCACCACCAGGTGCAGGCCTGCGGGCAGGTGGAAGGTGAACCCGGCGAACGCAGCGAAGGTCGCACCGAGGATGACCTGCCCTTGAGCACCGATGTTGAACAGCCCGGCCCGGAAGCCGATCCCGAGGCCGAGGCCGGCGAAGATGAGGGGCACCGATGCGGTCAGCGTCTCCGTGAACGGGCGCACCTGCCGCTCCGGCGTGCTGGCCTGCGGGTCGAAGACCGCGCCGCGGAAGAGCGAGGAGTACGCGCCGTAGACGGCGTCCCACACCGCCGTGAAGAAGTCGGCGGGCCGGGCGAAGAAGTAGCCGGCAGCCTTCTGCACGTCGGGGTCAGCCGCCGCGATGAGCACCGCGGCGAGCACGAGCGCAACGACGATGGCGAGGACGACGACCGTCGCATCGCTCGAGAGGATGTCGCGAGTGATCCTCGTCGCCCGGGACTCCTCGACGTGCTCGGCACGGTCGGTGCCCACGGAGGCCTCGGTCATCAGGACACCACTCCTTCGCCGCCGGCCTCGAGGTCGGCACCTCCGAGCGCCGTGTGGTGCTCGGTCACCTGCTCACGCGCTTCTTCCAGCGGGACGCCGGCCATCATGAGGCCGAGCACGTCCCGGTCGGTCTTCCCGTCGACGACGCCGACGACCCGTCCGCGGTACATGACAGCGATGCGGTCGGCGAGCGCCAGCACCTCGTCGAGCTCGGACGACACGATGACGACTGCGGTGCCGACGTCCCGCTCCGCGACGATGCGCTTGTGCACGAACTCGATTGACCCGACGTCGAGACCACGGGTCGGCTGCGAGGCGACGAGAAGCCGTAGCGGGCGGGACAGCTCACGCGCCAGGACGACCTTCTGCTGGTTGCCGCCCGACAAGGTCCGGACGGGCGCCTCGACGGACGACGTGCGCACGTCGAACTCGCGCACCTGCCGCTCGGCGTTGTCGCGGACCACCTTCGCGTCGACGGCGCCACGTCGGGCGAAGGGCGACCTGTCGTGCAGGTCGAGGATCAGGTTCTCCGCGATCGAGAAGTCGCCGACGACGCCGTCGGTGGTGCGGTCCTCGGGGACGAACCCCACGCCCAGGTCGAGGACCTCCTTGATGCTGCGCCCGGCGAGCGGCCTGCCGTCGAGCTCGACCGTGCCGCCCGTGGGCTTCAGCATCCCGAGCAGCACCTCGGCGAGCTCCGTCTGACCGTTCCCCTGCACACCGGCGACCGCGAGGATCTCACCGCCGTCCACCGTCAGGTCGACCCGGTCGAGGACCGGCACGTCGTTCGGGTCGAGCACAGTGAGCTCCCGGACGACCAGACGGCGACCCGAGGTCTGCGCCGGCTCCTTGTGGACGCCCAGGGTGACAGACCGACCCACCATCATCGACGCGAGCTCCTGCTCGGTCGACGTCGGGCTGGCCGCCCCGACGACCGCGCCCCGACGGATCACCGTGATGCGGTCGGCGATCGCCCGCACCTCACGCAGCTTGTGCGTGATGAAGACGATGGAGGTTCCCGCTTCCTTGAGCTGACGCATGATTGCGATCAGCTCGTCGGTCTCCTGCGGTGTGAGGACCGCCGTCGGCTCGTCGAGGATGAGGACGCGCGCGTCGCGGGAGAGCGCCTTGATGATCTCGACGCGCTGCTGGACGCCGACCGGCAGGTCCTCGACGAGAGCATCGGGGTCGACCTGGAAGCCGAAGCGGTCGGAGATCTCACGCACCAGCTCGCGTGCACGTCCAGCGTCGATCAGCCGGCCGCCACGCATCGGCTCGTGGCCGAGGACGACGTTCTCCGCCACCGTGAACACGTCGACGAGCATGAAGTGCTGGTGGACCATGCCGATGCCCGCGGCCATCGCGTCACCTGGTCCCGTGAAGGCCACCGGCTGGTCGTCGAGCAGGATCTGCCCGCCGTCGGGCTCGTAGAGGCCGTAGAGCACGTTCATGAGAGTGCTCTTCCCGGCACCGTTCTCGCCGAGGAGCGCGTGGATCTCACCAGGGTTGACGGTCAGGTCGATGCTGTCGTTCGCGACGAGCGACCCGAACCTCTTGGTGATGCCCCGGAGCTCGAGCTTCATGCGTGGTCCTCCTTCGACGGGCCGTCCTGGCCTCACTGTGGCACCGCGACATCCGTCGCGCACGGACCGATGAGACGGCGCGGCGCAGTAC
>NZ_BHYL01000026.1 GCF_003851725.1 Cellulomonas algicola
GTCGACGGTGCTCCACGTCAGCTCGACGTGGAGCACCGCCTCCGGTCAGCCGCGCCCTCCGGGCGTGCTCAGGCGCTCAGAGCGTGATCACGACGGTGGAGATGCTCCGTGCGGGGACGTCGACCGTCACCTGGCTGCCGTTGACGCTCGTGGTCCGGGCCGCGCGGCTGGAGTACTGCGAGGTCATCGTGTGGAGCGCAGACCTGACGTCCTGCGGCGCCTGGATGACGGCGCCGTTCACCGCGCTGGTCGAGCGGTTGAGGATGACGAGGGTGACCTTGCCGTCGCCCTGGTATGCCGTGACGTCGAGCGGCGACGCCTTCGCGCTCTCGGTCACGCCGACGCGCTGGTAGCCGGGGCGGACGTACTTGGAGTACTGCGAGAAGGCCCAGCCGCGCTTGAGGACCGCCCCGCCGGTCGTCCCGTACGCCGACTCCCCGTCACCGATGAACGAGTAGTAGCGCCGCCCGTACCACCAGACGTACGCGCTCCAGTTCGCCTCCATGGTGCGGTTGACGGAGGGCATGATCCTGTCGAGCGTCTCGTTCCACGCGGCGGCGTTCGACGGGTCGCCCCAGATGCGCGACCCGCTGCCGTCGGCCTCGTGGAAGTTCCACTCGGTCATCCACTGGTTCTTCCCGTACTGCGCGGCGAGCGGGTACCGGGAGAGGTTCGGCCCGGTGTCCTGGCCGTAGATGTGGCCGCCGATGTAGCCGATGTTGCTGCGGGCGGTCGCGTCGTTGAGCGTGGGGTCGGTGTAGGCCCGGTTCGAGCCGAGCGACTCGGCGACCATGAGCTTGGTGCCCGTGATCTTCGCGCCGTGGTCGCGCACGAAGGTGCGGAGCGTGTCGCCGGTCCACGCCATCGAGTCGTAGTCGGGGTGCCAGTCCGGCTCGTTCTGGATCGACGTGACGTCGATCGTCACGCCCTGGCTCTTCATGTACTGCACGTAGCTGTTCAGGTGGTTGGCGTAGTCCCCGTAGCGCGAGGTCAGCAGGGTGCCGCCGTTGATCCGGCTGTTGTTCGACTTCCACGCGGCCGGCGCGGTCCAGGGCGAGGCGAGGATCTTGACGTCGGAGCCGTACGCCTTCGCCGTCTTCAACGCGCTGACCTGCGTGCCCCACTCGCTCGACACCGGCGAGATCCCGGTGCGGACGATCGACAGGCCGAGCTGGTTGTCGCCCATGCCGACGAGCGTCTGCGTGTCGGCGGTCGACCACGCGCCGCCCCAGATCGACACGGCCGCGCCGAAGCCGTCGATCGTCTGGTACCTGGTGCCCGTGTTCACCGTGAGGTCCGCGGGCGCGCTGGTCGGGTTCGGCGTCGGCGTCCGGGTGGCCGAGGGTGTGGGGGTCGGCGTCGCCGTCCCCGTGGGTGTCGGCGTGGGGGTGCCGCTGGGGGACCCCGTGCAGGTGGTCCCGTTGAGCGCGAAGGACGTGGGCGCCGGGTTGGCGCCGCTGTGGCTGCCGTTGAAGCCGAGCTCCGTCGACGCCCCGGTGCCCAGCGAGCCGTTGTACGACGCGTTCCTCGCGGACACGGCCGCGCCGCTCTGGGTGACCGTGGCGCTCCAGGCCTGGGTCACGGTCTGCCCCGCGGGGAAGGTCCAGGTGAGGACCCAGCTGCTGACCGCGTCACCGAGGTTGGTGACCTTGACGGCGGCCGTGAACCCGCCGCTCCACTGCGAGGAGACGACGTAGTCGACCCGGCAGCCGGTCGCGGCGGACGCCACGGGTGCCTGGGCGACCGTCACCCCGGTGAGCAGCGTCGCCGCCGCCAGAGCCACCGTCCAGGGCCGGCGCCATCGTTGGGCTCTACGCATGATTTCGTCCGATCGTCGTTGGTCGTCACGTGCGCCCGACGGTCCCCGCTGGCAGCCGGCGGACAGGGACCAGGACGCACCGGTCGGCGTGACTATGTCGGGCCGGATCGGACCTGTCCAGCGCCCCCGGACCTAATCGTTTGGGCCGATCGCGGGCCTCGCGAGCCCCGTGCCAGAGTGGGCCGGTTCCGCCATGTGAGCGTTCACATCGGGATCACCCCGCAACGGCGCGGCCATCTCCAGGAGGCACACGACATGCACCGAACCGTCCGACGGCTGCTGGTCGCCGTCACGCTCTGCGTCGCACTGGCCGGGGGTGTCGTCACGCAGTCCGCGCCCGCCACCGCCGAGAGCAACGGCGGCACTCGCGTGATGCCCCTGGGCGACTCGATCACGGACGGCGTCGGCATGACCGGAGGCGGCGGCTACCGCGTCGGGCTGTGGCAGCGCCTCGCGCAGAACGGCTACACCACGGACTTCGTGGGGTCGGGCTACAACGGGCCGGCCAGCATCTGGGACCACGACCACGAGGGGCACTCCGGCTGGCGGATCGACCAGATCGACGCCAACGTCGTCGGCTGGCTGCGCACGTACCAGCCGCGCAGCGTGCTGCTGCACATCGGCACCAACGACATCAGCCAGAACCGCGACCTGGCGAACGCCCCGGCCCGCCTCGCGGCCCTGGTCGACAAGATCACGAGCACCTCCCCCCAGACCGACGTCTTCGTCGCGACCCTCATCCCGGTGTCGTACGCCGACGCCAAGGTCCGGGCCTACAACGCCGCCATCCCGGGCATCGTGTCGAGCAGGGCCGCCAGCGGGAAGCGCGTGCACCTCGTCGACATGTACAGCGCGGTGAGCCTCGCCGACCTCCCCGACGGCGTGCACCCCAATGCGGCCGGCTACGACAAGATGGCGGCCGTCTGGTTCGCCGCGCTGCGGTCCGTCCCGGGCAGCATCGGCAACCCGGCCGGGAACCCCGGGGGCTCGGGGCCCGTGGACACCGCGGCCTGGTACACGCTCGTCAACCGCAACAGCGGCAAGGCCATCGACGTCTACAACCTGTCCACCGCCGACGGCGCCCGCATCACCCAGTGGTCGCGCAACAGCGGCACCCAGCAGCAGTGGCAGTTCGTCAGCACCGGCAACGGCTTCTACCAGCTGAGGTCGCGGCTGTCGGGCAAGGTCCTCGACGTGGCCGCGAGGTCGACCGCGGACGGGGCGGCGATCCAGCAGTGGAGCGACAACGGCGGCACCAACCAGCAGTTCAGCATCCAGACCATCGACGGGTACGTCCAGCTCATCGCCCGCAACAGCGGCAAGGCGGTCGAGGTGCAGGGCGCCTCCACCGCCGACGGCGGCAACATCGTCCAGTACTCCGACTGGAACGGCACCAACCAGCAGTGGCAGCTGGTCCGGGTGGGCTGAGCCCGCCGCGTCACCGGGGTCGACGGAGCGGCTCCGTCGGTGTCGCCGCATGAGGTCCTCCGCGGGGGCCGCCCCTGTCACACGGCCGCGCGAGCACCCTCGAGACCGCCGTCGACCAGGTGCGCGACGGCGTCGACCGACCCGAGGGTCGACGCGTCGTGGGAGACGAGCAGCGTGGCGGCGTCGAGGTCGCGTGCGAGCCGGGTGATCAGCTCGACGACCTGCGTCCCGCGTTCGTGGTCGAGCGCGGAGGTCGGCTCGTCGACGAGCAGGACGTCCGGCCGGCCCACCAGGGCACGCGCGATCGCGACGCGCTGACGCTGCCCGCCGGACAGGTGCGCCGGCCGACGGTGCGCCTGGTCCGCGAGCCCGACGGCGTCGAGCAGGCTCATCGCCTCGCCGCGGACGCTCGCGGGGCGTCGACCGCGCAGGTGCGCGTGCAGCTCGAGCTGCTCGAGCGCGGTGAGGGACGCGAGGAGCTGCGGGGACTGGAAGACGATGCCGATCCGGTCGAGCCGCAGGCGGGTCGCCTCCGCTCTGCCCGTGGTCGGGGTGAGGACCACCTCCTCGCCGAACGCGACGTGACCCGTCGTGGGGCGGGTGAGACCGGCGGCGACCGCGAGGAGGCTGGACTTCCCCGCCCCGGAGGGCCCGAGCAGGGCCGTCGTCGTCCCCGCGGGGACGGTCAGCGTGACGTCGTCGACCGCGGTGAGCGTGGTGTCGCCGTCCGGGTAGACGAGGCTGAGGTGGTCGAGGTGCAGATCCATGGTGATCTCCGATCGGGGACGGTCCGCAGGCAGGTGGGTCAGCGGGCGGCGAGGGCCGCGTGGGGGTCGGTCCGGGTGATACGCGCGACGGCCGCTGCCGCGCCGACCAGGCCGAGCACGACGAGGAGAGCGGCCGGCGCGAGCGTCGTGGCCGGCGAGACGACCATCGGCAGCACCGCGGCGAGGGCGGAACCCGCCGCGGCGGCCAGGCCCGCGCCGACGGCGACCGCTCCGACGAGGATCAGTGCCGCCTGGCCCAGCGCGTCGCGCAGGAGGTAGCCGGTCGAGGCGCCGAGCGCCTTGAGGACGGCCACGTCGCCCTGACGGCTGATCGTCCACACGGTGAAGAACGCGCCGACGACGAGCGCGGAGATGGCGACGAGGAACGCCTGCATGGTCGTCAGCGACAGGTTCTCGGCGGTGAACGAGGAGACGGCGCTGCGGGCCGCGCTCGTGGTCACCGTCGTGGTGCCGATCGCACCGTCGGCGGACGCCTCGTCGGCGCGGCCGGTCGTCGTGAGCGCGACCACCGTCGCGAGCGGTGCCTCGCCCCCGCCACGTGCGCCGACCTGCTGCCAGTCGGCGAGGGAGACCCAGACCACCGGGGTGTGGGAGAGCTGGGCGTCGTCAGCGACGACGCGCGTGACGGTGAGCTCGGCGCCGTCGACGGCGAGCGCGCCCCCGGCGGCGACGGAGAGCGCGTCGGCTGCGCGGCGCGTGACGACGACCTGGCCGTCCGCGGGCCCGCCGCCCGGCGCGAGGTCCGAGCCCGCCTCGACACCGAAGGCGGTGACGGCGACCGTCGTGCCGTGGTCGCCCTGCGACGTCGCCCGGGTGGTGGCGATGCCGAGCGGCTGGGCGTCGCCCACGCCGGGGACGCGCGACCACGCCTGCCACTGGTCCTGCGTGACGCGCGAGGACGTCAGGTCCGGCTTGTCGCCGGGCGCGGCCATGCCGAAGGCGAGCCGGTCCGCGGGAAGGTCGGTCAACGCGGACACCGACGCACGGGCCAGGCCTGCCGTCAGGGACGACAGGAACGTGACGAGCACGGCGACGAGCAGGACGACCGTGCTGATGAGGGCGAAGCGGCCGCGGGCGTGCCGCAGGTCGCGCAGCGCGACGAACACAGGACCTCCGGAGGGTGGGAGAGGAAGGAGCTCCAGGCTCGCCGGGGACGCGTCGCGCCGGATCGTGAGCACGGTCGTCGTCTCCGCGCCGGACGGCCGAGGCGCGCCTCGTCCTTTCGGTCGATGCGCTCCCCGGTGCCGCGGTTAGCGTGGCGGGGTGGGACGACTGGTCGATGCGTCGCGTGCCCTGCTGCGCGGGCTCGACGTGCTCCTCGTCGCGCTCGTGCTGGTCGCGGTCGTCCAGGCGTCGCCCGGAGCGCGGTGGCTCGCCGCGGCGGTGGGTGCGGCTCTCGTCGGTGTGCACGTCTGGGGCCGACGGCACGTCCGGGTGCACGAGGCGGCGGTCGACGGCCCTCGAGGTCACGGCCGCGCGGTGCTCGCGTGGATGGCGGCGGACCTGGCGCTGTGGGCGGTGCTCCTGGTCGCGTCCCCGGCCGCGCTGTGGCTCGCGTTCCCGCTCGTGCTGCTGCAGATGCACGTGCTCGGGCCCCGACGCGGGATCCCGCTCGCGGCGCTCACGACCGCCGGCGCCGTCGCCGCCGGGCTGGCGCGCCGGTCGCCCGACGATCCCCTGCTCGGGTACGTGCTCGGGCCCGCTGTCGGTGCGGTCGTCGCGATCGGCGTCGTCCTCGGGCTCGAGGCACTGGTACGGGAGTCCCAGGCACGCCAGCGGGCGCTGGACGAGCTGACGGCCGCGCGCGAGCACCTCGCTGCCGCCGAGCGCGACCGCGCCGTCGCGGCCGAGCGTGAACGGCTCGCGCGCGAGGTCCACGACACGCTCGCGCAGGGGTTCACCGCCGTCGAGCTCCTGCTGCGCTCGGCGCGGCAGGCGGTCGGCTCCGACGACACCCGCGCCGCCGACCTGGTGGACACCGCGCGGCAGACGGCCCTGGACAACCTCGCCGAGGCGCGCCGGTTCGTCCGCGCGTTGTCCCCGGTCGACCTGGCCGACTCCTCGCTGCCCGACGCGCTCGGCAGGGTCGCCGCCCGGACCGACGACCAGGGGCTGCGCGTGGCGATCCGCGTCGAGGGTGCGGCCCGGCCGCTCGCCGTCCCGGTGGAGACGACCCTGCTGCGCGTCGCGCAGTCCGCGCTCGCGAACGTGCACCAGCACGCGCACGCGCGGCGGGCCGACGTCACGCTCACCTACCTCGAGGACACGGTGCTGCTCGACGTCGTGGACGACGGCGACGGCTTCGACCTCGGCGCACCCCCGGCGGGCGGCGGGTTCGGGCTGCCCGCGATGCGCTCGCGCGTGCACGAGCTCGGCGGGACGCTGGCCGTCGAGACCGCGCCCGGGGAGGGGACCGCCGTCGCCGTCAGCCTGCCGGCGGCTGCGCGCGACGCCGACGAGCAGGGAGAGCCGTGATCGACGTCGTGATCGCCGACGACCACCCGGTGGTCCGCGCGGGCCTGCGTGCGGTCCTCGAAGGAGAGCCCGACATCCGGGTCGTCGCGGAGACGGCCAGCGCCGAGCAGATGCTGGCCTGGACGGGCGCGCACCACGCCGACGTCGTGCTGCTCGACCTGCGCTTCGGGCCCGGGCGGATGAGCGGGGCGCAGGCCACGCAGGCGCTCACCGAACGCGGCGGGCCCGCGGTGCTCGTGGTGACCACGTACGGGTCGGACGCGGACATCCTCGCGGCCGTCGAGGCGGGCGCCACCGGCTACCTGCTCAAGGACGCGCCGACCGACGAGCTGGTGCGCGCGGTCCGTGCCGCGGCGGCCGGCCAGGTGACGTTGGGGCCCGCCGTGCAGGAGCGCCTGCTGGGCCGGGTGCGCGCGCCGCAGCTCGCGCTCACCTCACGCGAGCTGGACGTGCTGACCCTGGTCGCCGCAGGCCGCTCGAACGACGAGATCGCCCGCGAGCTCTTCGTCTCCCGTGCCACGGTCAAGACGCATCTGGCGCACCTCTACGACAAGCTCGGCGTCACCTCCCGGACCCGAGCGGTCGCCGTCGCACGCGAGCGCGGGGTCCTCACGTCCTGACCGCCCCGAAGCCGCCGGACGCGGCCGTCGAGGAGCGCGGGATCGTCGGGACGGCTCGGGACACGTCCGGTTCCCCCGAGATGCGAGGCCCGTCCCCTCGCTGAGATGCTGGCCCGCCCGGACCGACCAGGGTCCCGACGATGACGGAGAACCGCCCGTGCGCCGCACCCGCACCCTCACCGCTGCTGCCGCCGCCCTGCTGACCGCAGGTGCCGCCCTCGCCGGAGCCGCCCCCGCGTCGGCCGCCCCGACCCTCGACCTCGTCGTCCAGAAGAACGGCGTGTGGAAGGGCTACGCCTCGGTCAACGGGTCCACCGGACGGCTGTGCGTCCGCGCGTGCCACTCGACGCCGGGAGCGGTCGCGGTCGCGAACGTCTGGTACGAGGGCCAGCTGCTCGGCCGTGTGTCCGACCCGGGCGGCGACTCGGAGCCCACCTGCGGGTACACGCGCACCGACCCGGGCTACTGGGCCGGTCTCGAGCTCCTCTTCCACCCCGAGACCGGGAGCACCCTGCGCGCGTACGACAACTTCTTCTTCCCCCGCTGATCGATCACGGCCGCCCGGTCGCCACGGACGTCGAACCGGCCGGGCGGTCGACGCTCCGAAGGATCGGCCCGTCTGCCCCAGCGGCGGCGACAGCGGCGACTGCCCGGGTGCACGACGTCGGAGCGCGGCCCTGTCAGCCGATGAGCAGGCCGAGCCCGGCGAGGAACCCGATACCCGCGAGGACGGACAGGAGCGCCCAGGCGCGCGCGTGGGGCAGCCGGCGGCCGAACACCACCGCAGCGAGGACGAAGAGCGCGCCCGGGACACCCCAGATGAGCCACGTCGCGCCGAAGTTGAACCACCCCTGAATGCTCATGTCGCTGATGCCCTTGTCGAGCGGCTCCATGAGCCCGGCAAGGGTCGCCGTCTTCACGACGGTCTCCGCGAGCGGGTAGGCGAGCTGGACGGCACCGGCGCCCCAGAGCCCGCCGAGCACGACCCGACCAGGTAGCCGCCTCCCCCAGGGCTGGATGGACGCCAGCGCCACGGCGACCGTCACCAGCCGCAGGCCGATCGCGAGGACGACGACCTCCTGGTCGGCCGTCCCGCCGCCTCGCACCCGGGACCAGATCAAGGCGCCACCTGCGACGAGGCAGCAGGTGCCGACCCAGGCGGCGGCGAGCACGGCCGGCCAGCGCGGGGCGTGGTTCCCGGGGTCGACGGCCGGTGGTGCGGCTCTCGGTGTCATGCCTCGACGGTGCCGTCCGGGCTCGCACGGCGCATCGGGCACGACCCCGGCCCGCGCCCTGGCCTGCGCCGGACCGGACCCTGACCCGACGACCGCGCTGCCCGTCCCCGCGCTCCGCCTGAA
Source organism: Cellulomonas algicola (assembly GCF_003851725.1). Classification (GTDB taxonomy): domain Bacteria; phylum Actinomycetota; class Actinomycetes; order Actinomycetales; family Cellulomonadaceae; genus Cellulomonas; species Cellulomonas algicola. Next base: position 8,489 of record NZ_BHYL01000026.1, read on the forward strand.
GGAGGAGCCGCGTCGGGCGTTCGAACCGTTTCGGACCTCGTCGAAGGGGTTCCGCGACAGCCGAGCGCTGGCACGATGGCGGCGATGTGAGCGCTCACATGGGCTCGGTGACCGGCAGCCGATCCCGGCGTGCGCCCGTCGACCACCACCACGACCACCGCACAAGGGAGTGCTCTCGTGAGAAGTTCTCGTCGTCGTCGCTGGTGCAGCGCCCTGGCCACGACCGCTCTGACGGTGTCCGCGATCGCCCTCGGCGTGCCCGCGCAGGCCGCCGCACCGGTCGCCGCGGCGGCCGCCCCCACGGTCGAGGAGCCGGCACCCCTGCCGCCGCTCGGCTGGAACAGCTGGAACACGTTCTACTGCAACATCGACGAGCAGATGGTCCGCCAGACGGCGGACGCGATGGTGAGCTCGGGGATGGCCGCAGCGGGCTACCAGTACGTCGTCGTCGACGACTGCTGGATGCAGGACACCCGCGACGCGAGCGGCAACCTCCGGGCCCGCACGGACCGGTTCCCGTCGGGCATGAAGGCGCTGGGCGACTACATCCACGGCAAGGGGCTGAAGTTCGGGATCTACCACGCGCCGCGCGAGAAGACCTGCAACCAGTACTTCGCCAACCTGCCGGGCACGTCGTCGTACGGGCGCGAGACGCAGGACGCGAACCTCTTCGCGTCGTGGGGCGTCGACTACGTCAAGCACGACTGGTGCGACCCGCGGGGCAGCGCGAGCGAGCAGGCCACCGTGTTCAGGCGGTTCGGCGACGCGCTCAAGGCCACCGGCCGCCCGATCGTGTACTCGATCAACCCGAACAGCGCGCACTCCAACACGGCGCCGACGTACTCCGGCTGGGGCGCGTTCTCCGACATGTGGCGCACGTCCGAGGACCTGTCCGCGTCCTGGTCGACGGGCTGCTCCCCGTCCGCCGACTGCTTCGTCGGCATCACCGAGGCCCTCGACATCGTCGAGCCCATGCGCGAGTGGACGCGACCCGGCCAGTACAACGACCCCGACATGCTGATGGTCGGCGTGCGGAACGCGCTCACGGCGACCGAGAACCGGGCGCACCTGAGCATGTGGGCCATGCTCAGCGCACCGCTGATCGCGGGCAACGACCTGCGGAACATGTCCGCCGACGTGCGTACGGTCCTCACGAACCGCGACGTCCTGGCGATCGACCAGGACCCGCTCGTCCGGCAGGCCGACCGCGTGCGCGACGACGGCGACGCCGAGGTCTGGGCGAAGCCGCTCGCGGACGGCTCCGTCGCCGTCGCGCTGCTCAACCGCGGCTCCGGCACGCGGCAGATCTCGACGACGCTCGGGCAGGTCGGGCTGGGCTCGGGGACGCACCAGTACCGGGAGGTCTGGACCGGCGCGACAGGCACGACGACCGGTCAGATCACCGCGCAGGTCGCGCAGCACGGCGTCGCGCTGTTCCGGGTCACCCCCAGCGGCACCACGCCCCCGCCGCCGACCGGCAGCACGCTCGTCAGCGCGTCGTCGGGCCGCTGCCTCGACGTGCCGGGGAGCGCCACCGCGAACGGCACCGGCCTCGTGATCTGGGACTGCCACACCGCGCCCAACCAGACGTGGACCGCAGGCACGGACGGCACGCTCCGGTCGCTGGGCAAGTGCCTCGACGCACCCCTGACGGCCACCGCGGGCACGCGCGTGCAGCTGTGGGACTGCAACGGCGGGACCAACCAGCAGTGGACGTTCCAGGGTGACGGCACGATCCGCGGCGTGCGGTCGGGGCTGTGCCTCGACGTCGACCGCAACCTCACGGCCAACAACACCGCCGTGCTGCTGTGGACGTGCACGGGCGCGACGAACCAGCTCTGGTCGCGGCGGTAGGAGCAGGCACGGCCGCGGGCGCTGTGGGGAGCGGCGCCCGCGGCGGCACCGTGGGGTCGCGCCACCGGCGCGGCCCCACGGTCGCCTGCGCCGACCTCCGGGTCAGGCGCGCAGAGCGCGCGTCTGCTCCCACCGGTCCCGCGTGATCTCGTACCGGTAGCCCCCGAGGTCGGCGCCCTCGACGGCCAGCATGTCGTCGGGCGTCTCGAGCGCCTCCGCGACGGTCATCCCGACCTTCTCCATGACGTGCTGCGAGGCCGTGTTGAGCGCCATCGTCGCGCCCCACACGACGCGCACGTCGAGCTCGGTGAACGCCTTCTCGACGAGGGCCGCCGACACCTCGGTCGCGTAGCCCTGGCCCCACGCCGCCTGCCGCAGCCGGTAGCCGAGCTCGACCTCGTCCAGCGGACCGTCGCGCTCAGGGCGCAGGCAGAACCAGCCGAGGAACGCGTCGTCCTCGGTCGCGTAGGCCGCGAACAGGCCGAACGCGCCCGCCCACCGGTCGTAGCCGGCGAGGATGCTCGGCAGGTCGCGCTCGCGGATCAGCTCCGGCGCCGTCGGCTCGCCGCCGGACAGGAAGCGCATGACGGCGGGGTCGCTGTCGAGCTCGACCAGCAGGTCCGCGTCGTCGGCGCGGAAGGGGCGCAGCGTCGCACGACCGGTCCGGAGGTAGGTGTCCACGGGCGTCAGCATGCACGACCGCGACCGGCGACGGGTCAGGGCTGCGCGTGGCGGTCGAGGCCGAGCGTCGCGAGCAGGTCCTCGTGCAGCTCGAACCAGACCCGGTGGCAGGAGTCGAGGTCGGAACGGTCGACCCAGCCGTGCTCACCCGTCCGGGCACGCCGGAGCGCCGCGTCGACGCGCGTGTCGTAGTCCGCGAACCGGGTGAGGACGTCACGGAGCCGTCGGACCAGCGGCGCCAGGCCGCGGGCGATGGCGCCGAGCTCGGCGAGGACGTCGGCGTCCCACGCCCCGTCGGCGTGGTCGTTGACGGCGAGCGCGTCGGAGGGTGTGGGGCGCATCTGCCAGCGGGTGCAGGCCGCGAGCAGCCGCGCGTTGAGCGGGAGGAACTCCCGGTGGACCGCGTCGACCTCCGCGCCCGCACCCGCGGCGGCGACCTCGGCGGCGAGCTGCCGCTCGTTCTCGGCTCGGCCGCGGTCGGTCAGCGACCACCCGCTCAGGTCGGCGAAGGTCGAGCGCGTGACCCAGCCCCACGCCTCGGCGTCGCCCAGCGTCTCGCCGACCTCGGCGACGTCGAGGCCGAAGCGGCCCGCGACGGCCGTGGTGTCGGCGAAGCCGAGGATGCGGACCGCGTGCAGCGTGAGCAGCTCGGGTGCCGACGGCCGAGTCATGCGCCGGTCCGGTTCGTCAGCCGCGCGTAGTGCTGCTGGCACGCCTGCGGCGAGTTGAAGCCCATCGCGTCGGCGATCTGCGCCCAGGTCAGCCCGGCACTCCGCGCGACGAACAGCAGGCCGGCCTCGAGCCCGTCCACCTCGGCTCGCGCCGCGGGCAGCAGTGCCAGCGCCGCGAGCAGCCCAGGGCCGTCGAGATCCGGCGAGCGCCAGAGCGCGAACTGCGCGAGGTCGGTCGCCGACGGCGGCACCGGTGCGGGCCGCCACGGGCGGGCGACGAGGCCGTCGGCGCCCTCCCGCAGGAGCCGGTCGCGCGCCTGGTCCTCGCGTCGCGCCCTGTCCTGGTCGACGGTGGCTCCGTGTGGGTCGGGGTCCTTGCGCGTCATGCTCCGACCTTGCACACTCGACGGGACGCCGTCAACACAACGTTGATGACCAGGAGGGAGGCCGACCGATGCTCGTGCCGCTGACGGATGCCAGCGCCCGCACCTGCGGAGGCAAGGCGGGCGCCCTCGGCGACCTGCTGCGCGCGGGCCTCCCGGTGCCGGACGGGTGGGCCGTCCCGCTCGACGTCTACCGGTCGGCCGTCCGCGACGCGAGCAGCGCGTCGGAGACGCGCCGGAACGGGCCGGCGGCGATCGCCGACCGCCCGGTGCCCGCGGATGTCCGGGCAGCGCTCGCCGACGCGGTAGCGACGCTCGGCGGCGCCCCGGTGGTCGTGCGGTCGTCCGCGTCGGACGAGGACGCCCACGACGGCGCGGCGGCGGGCCTGTACACGAGCACGCTGGCCGTGCGAGGCGTCGACGCGGTGGTCGCGTCGGTCCGCGCCTGCTGGGTGTCGCTCCACGCCGACCCGGCGGTGGCCTACCGCGCGGCACGCCGGCGCGACGCCGACCCGGCGATGGGCGTCGTCGTGCAGCGGCACGTGGACGCGGACGTCTCGGGCGTCATGTTCACACCCGCCCGTCCCGACGGCCCGACGCGGATCGATGCGTCGTGGGGGCTCGGCCCCAGCGTCGTCGAGGGCGCCGTGAACCCCGACGCGTACACCGTCGGCGCGGACGGCTCGGTGGATGCGGTCACGGCGGAGAAGCGGACCCGCCTGGACCGTCGCGGAGACCGGCTCGTGACGCGGGTCGTGCCCGCCCCCGACCGTCACCGACGCGTGCTCGACGACACCGACGCCCGGCGGCTCGCCGACCTCGGACGCGTCGTCGGTGCCGCGCTCGGCGGTGCGCAGGACGTCGAGTGGGCGATCGCGGACGGTCAGGTGTGGATCCTGCAGGCCCGGCCGGTCACCGCCGACCTCCCGCCCGCGACGCCCCCGTCGCCCACCGTGCGCCCGGCCGCGGGCGCGACCGTCCTCACCGGGGCACCCGGCAGCCGCGGCACGGCGACGGGTCCCGCGCGGGTCGTCCGGGACCCCGGCGACTTCGTCCACGTCCGGCGCGGGGACGTCCTGGTCTGCCCGTGGACCGACCCCGGCTGGACGCCCCTGCTGCGGGTCGTCGGCGGGGTCGTCACCGAGACCGGCGGGGTGCTGTCCCACGCTGCGATCGTCGCGCGCGAGCTCGGGATCCCTGCGGTGCTCGGCGTGCCCGACGCGACGCTGCTGCTCGGGGACGCGTCGCTCGTCACGGTCGACGGGAGCGCGGGCACCGTCACGAGGGCGGTGGGGTGACGACGACGCGCAGCGTGGTGCGGCACCTGTACGTCGCGCGGCACGGCGAGGCCGACGCGTTCGGCGCCCTCACCGACGTCGGTCGCGTGCAGGCGAGCCTGCTGGGTGAACGCCTCGCGGGCGTGCCCGTCGACGCGGTCTGGCACTCGCCGCTCCCACGCGCGGTCTCCACCGCGCACGCGCTCGCCCGGCACCTCCCCGGCGTCGCGCCGGCCGAGGCCGCGGAGCTCGTCGACCACGTCCCGCACGTCCCCGACCGGGCCGACCTGCACCCCGCCTGGGCGGAGTTCTTCGACGGCGTCGACCACGCGGAGGCGGCTGCCGGCAGCAGGCTGGCCACGGCGCTGGTCGACCGGTTCGCGACCGCGCCGGACCCCACGGTGACGCGCGACACGCACGAGGTGCTCGTCACGCACTCGTTCCAGGTCGCCTGGCTCGTGCGGCACGCGCTCGACGCGCCCGCGTCCCGGTGGCTCGGGCTCGACAGCGGCAACACCGGGCTCACGGTCCTCGAGTACCGCGCGGGCCTCCCGCCCCGGCTCGTCGCGTTCAACGACATGGCGCATCTGCCGGCGGAGCTGCGCTGGACGGGCTTCCCCGACGGCCCTCGGCCCTGATCCCGCACCGTCGGCGGGTGCAGCGCGCACCCCCGCACTCCCGGACGGTCGGCGCCGGCGCGCCCGCGGCTTGTGGCGCGCGGTGGGCGGGCGCACGATGGCCGGACGCGTCGGGTCGAGGGGGGGACCATGGCTGGTCGGGGGGGACGTCGTCGTGCGCTCACGGGCGCGGCGGTCGGGGCGGTGCTGGTCGGCGCGGTGCTGGTCGTCGCAGGGGCGTCGCCGTCGGCGGCAGCCGCGGAACCTCCGCCGACGCTGTGCTCCGACATCCCGGGCTCGTCGCTCGTGGAGCAGAGCGTCGAGGGCGACCTCGTCGTCGACGTCGACTGCTGGATCTTCCGCGGGACGGTCCACGGCGACGTCACGGTGCTCGCGGGGGCGACGTTCTCGGTCGGTCGGGCGTCCGTCGACGGCGACGCCGAGGTGGCCGGGCGGCTCGAGCTGGGTGACTCGCGGGTGCGCGGCGACGTGACCCTGACCAGCAGGGACACCGCGTCGCTCAAGATCTGGGTGGGCGACGGTGCCGGCGGCTCGGTCGACGGCGACGTGACCGGCGAGGCGGTCGACGTCTCCCTCGAGGCGGCCCGCCTGTGGGGCACCTACGACGTCGAGGTGCGCGACGCGACGCGCGTCCGCGGCCGCTCGGAGCTCATGGGGCCCGCGGCGGTCACGGGCGGGCGGCTGCTGGTCCACGGCGCGACGTTCTACGGCGGCCTCACGAGCACCGGATCCGGCGACGTGCTCGTCTGCGGCGCGACGGTCGCCGGGGACCTGCGGGTGACCGGCCTGACGGACTTCGCGAGCATCGGTGCCGAGCCGCGGCGCGACCAGCGCGACTGCTACGTCCTCGTGACCGGGTCGCTCGTGCTCGTCGACAACCCGCACAGCGTCGACCTCGGGTACGTCGCGGTCGCGCACGACCTCGTCTGCACCGGCAACACCGGTCCGCGCGGGGTCACCGGGACGAGCTGGACCGAGGTGCACGGCGACCGCACGGGGCAGTGCGTGCGGTGACCCGTCGCGCTCGCAGCCGCACGCGTCCCGCTCTACAGCGCGCGCGGCGCGGCGGCGAAGGCGACCGCCCCCACGAGGGCGACGGCCACACCCCACCAGAGCAGCCCGGCGGACGCCGCGAGGACCGCGACGACGACGAAGACGGCGACCTGACCCATGAAGCGAGGCCAGCGTCGCTCGACCCGGTGCGCAGAGCGCGGGGCGAACCAACGGCCCCACACGAGCACCACCGCGAGCGGCAGGACGACCGCGAGCACCAGCGCCGTCCACGGCGGCTCGCCGAGCCGCCAGCCGGTCACCGCCGCGAGCACCACGAGCGCGAGCTCCGCCACGAACGCCGCGACCGCGGCCGGGTGCGTCGCGGTGCGCCACTCCGCACCGGTCGGCTCGTCCATGCCCGCAGCGTGCCACGGGCGGTGGCGGCTCACGTCCTCCGGTGCGGGCGAGGTCAGGCGCGCGAGGTCAGGCGGGCGTGGTCGTCGTGCGGGCGCGCAGGACGACGCGAAGTCGCGGCGGGCCGGCTCGGCTCAGATCAGCTCGACGCCGTCGGCCTGCGGGCCACGGTCGCTCTGCCGCACCCGGAACCGGACGCGGTCGCCCTCCTCCAGGAACTCGGTGTTGCGCACGACGGAGACGTGGACGAACAGGTCCGGGCCGCCGGAGTCGGGCGTGATGAAGCCGAAGCCGCGGTCCGCGTCGTAGCGCGCGACCACGCCCTCGCCGCCGCGCGCGGGTGCACCGCCGCGCGCGGGTGCACCGCCGCCCGAGTGCGGGCCCGACCGCCCGCGGGCCGGCGCCGCGGGTGCGCTC
>NZ_BHYL01000027.1 GCF_003851725.1 Cellulomonas algicola
GCCACCGGCCGCCCCGGCCCGCCCGTCCCGCCCGGGACGGCCGCGGCGAGCCCACCCGCGACCCGTGCCGCGCTCGACCCGGCCCTCGTCGCGGGGCGCGGCGCCGACCTCGGGGTCGTCGAGCAGGAGGCCGAGGCCGCGACGACGAACGGCACCGTCATCGGCCCCGACCGGACCGCCTACACGCTGCCCGCGGAGGCGTCGGGCCGGTCGGCGGTGCGGCTGCTGCCCGGCCAGCACGTCGAGTTCCGGCTGCCGAAGGCCGCGAACGCGCTGACGATCCGTTACGCGATCCCGGACGCCCCGACGGGCGGCGGGATCACGTCGCCGCTCGACGTCACCGTCGGCAAGGACCGGCGGACGATCACGCTCACGTCGCAGTACTCGTGGCTCTACAACCAGTACCCGTTCACGAACGACCCGGACGCGGGACTGCTGCACCCCGACTGGTGGATCACCGAGTGCGGCTGCGTGCCGTCCGCGACGACACCGGCGCCCACGATCACCACGCCGTTCCGGCCCATGCACTTCTACGACGAGCAGCGCGTGCTGCTGGACCGGACCTACCGCGCGGGCGAGACCGTGCGGCTCACCGTGCCGAAGAAGGCCACCGCCGCGTGGACCGTGATCGACCTGCTCGACTCGCAGCTCGTCGCCGCGCCGCACGTGCGGCTCAAGGCGGCCAACGCCGTGCTGTTCGGCGCCGACCCGACGGGCCGTCGCGACGCCGCCCCCGCGATCGAGCGGGCGATCGCGTTCGCGAAGAAGCACGACCTGCCCGTCTACCTGCCGCCCGGCACGTACCAGGTGAACCGGCACCTCGTCGTCGATGACGTCACCATCGAGGGCGCCGGGTCGTGGTGGACGACGCTGCGCGGGCGCGAGGTCGCTCTGCCGACGCCCGCACCCGACGGGTCGGTCCACACCGGCGTCGGGATCTACGGGAAGCCCGCGGCGGAGGGCGGGTCGCGCGACGTGCACCTGTCCGGGTTCGCGATCCAGGGCGATGTCCGCGAGCGCATCGACACCGACCAGGTGAACGGCGTCGGCGGGGCCATGAGCGACTCCTCGATCCGCGACCTGTACATCCAGCACACCAAGGTCGGCATGTGGTTCGACGGACCCATGTCGAACCTCGTCGTGAGCGACAGCGTGATCGTCGACCAGATCGCCGACGGCGTGAACTTCCACACCGGCGTCACCGACTCCGTCGTGCGGAACTCCGTCGTCCGGAACACGGGCGACGACGCGCTCGCGATGTGGGCGCAGGGCACGACGAACGCGCGCAGCACGTTCGAGCGCAACACCGTCCAGACGCCGACCCTCGCGAACGGGATCGCGATCTACGGCGGCGAGGACATCACGGTCGTCGGCAACCTCGTCGCCGACCCCGTCCGGGAGGGCAGCGCGCTGCACGCCGGGTCGCGCTTCAGCGCCGAGCCGTTCACCGGGTCGCTGCGGTTCGTCGACAACACGACCGTCCGGGCCGGGACCTACGAGCTCAACTGGAACATCGGGCTCGGGGCGCTGTGGGTGTTCGCGCTCGACCGCAGCATCGACGTCGACCTGCAGGTCGTCGGGGACCACTTCCTCGACAGCACGTACAACGCGCTCATGCTCGTGACCGACTGGCCCGTCAAGGACCGGTACTCGATCACCGGCGTCGACGTGCGCGACGTGCGCGTCGACGGCACGGGCACGTCGGTCCTGTCCGCCCGGTCCGCCGGGTCGGCGACGTTCACGAACGTCGACGCGCGCAACGTCGGGGCCGTCGGCATCAACAACTGCGGCGCCTTCGGGTTCACGCCCGCGGGCTCGGAGTTCACCGTGGTCGACGGCGGCGGCAACGACGGCGGCGGGACGACCGGACCGTGGATGGCCCCGTGGGAGCTGCCGAACACGATCACGTGCGACGACCGGCCGCCGGTGGTGCCCCCGCCGCCGCCGTCCGCGTGGTGACGCGCGGGGTGACCCGCTGAGACCGGGGCTCCCGGGCCGGAGTGCGCACCGGTCCGGGAGCCCCTTCGTCTGCGACGGGCCCACCGCGTCAGCGGCAGGCGCGCGACGACGGGTGGGTGCGTCAGCGGTCCTGGCGCAGCCACCCGTCGTCGGCGACGGCCCGTCGCCGCGTCAGCGGTCCTGACGCAGGACGAGGACGCCGTGAGCGGGGACCGTCGCGCCGCCGTCATGCACGCCGCCCGCGACCAGGTCCGTGCCCGACGCGTCGATCCGGGCGTCGTCGTCGGTGTGGTTGATCGCGAACAGCCACGCCGCGCCGTCGCCCACGCGCCGGACGACCTCGACCCCGGCCGGGACGTCGGGCACCAGCGGGTCGACACCGGCAGCCGCGAGCACCGTGCCGAGCAGCGCCGACGTCGACGCCGGGTCCAGGCGCGTCGCGACGTACCAGGCCGCGCCGTCGCCCACGTCGCGACGCGTCACCGCCGGGAAGCCTGCGGACGGGCCGTCGGCGAACGACGCCACGACCTCCGCGTCGGGCACCGTCATGCGCTCCGACCACACCTCGCCGACGGACCCGTCGTCGAGCGTCACGCGACCGCCGTCGGGGAGCGGTGCGAGCTCCTCGCCGCGCACGCCCAGGAGGTCGCGGAACGCCCCCGGGTACCCGCCGAGCAGCACGCGGTCGTGCTCGTCGACCATCCCGGAGAAGTACGTGACGACGACCTGCCCCCCGCGCGCCGCGACCGCCTCGAGCCGGTCGGAGAGCCCGTCCGGCGCGAGGTACAGCGTCGGCACGAGGACCACCTCGTACCCGTCGAGCGGTGCCGTGGCGGGCAGGACGTCGACGGCGACTCCCGCGTCGAGCAGCGCCCGGTGCAGGCGTCGCGCCTGGTCGAGGTAGCGGACGTCGACCGTCGGGTGCGCCTCGAGCTCGGCGGCCCACCACGCCTGCGTGTCCCACAGCAGCGCGACGCGTGCCCGCTCGACGACGCTCCCCCGCACCTCCGCGAGCCGCCCGAGGGTCGCGCCCAGGTCGACGACGTCCCGGAACAGCGCCGAGTCGCGGCCGGCGTGCGGCACCATCCCCGAGTGGTACTTCTCGGCGCCCGCGCGGGACTGCCGCCACTGGAAGAACAGCGCGCCGTCGGCGCCGCGCGCCACGTGCTGCAACGAGTTGCGCAGCAGCTGGCCGGGGCCCTTCGCGAGGTTGCGCGGCTGCCAGTTCACCGCGCTCGTGGAGTGCTCCATGACGAGCCACGGCTCGCCGCCGGCGAGCCCGCGCACGCGGTCGGCGCTGAACGCGAGCTCCGCCCAGCCATCCGGGTCCGCCGCCCACAGGTAGTGGTCGTTCGAGACCAGGTCGACGAGCGGCGTCGTGGCCGCGTAGTCGAGCTGGTGGAACTCGCCCATCACCATGTAGTTCGTCGTGACCGGCAGGTGCGGCGTGACCTCGCGCAGGACCGCGGCCTCCGCGGCGAGGTGGTCGACGAACGCGTCGGACGAGAACCGCTCGAAGTCGAGCCGCTGCCCCGGGTTGGGGATCGTCGTCGTGCGGCGCGGCGGCAGCACCTGGTCGAACGACGCGTACCGCTGTCCCCAGAACGCCGTCCCCCACGCCAGGTTGAGCGCGTCGACGTCGTCGGAGTACCGCGTGCGCAACCAGTCCCGGAAGGCCGCCGCCGACACGTCGCACCAGCAGCGCCCGTTGTGGCACGCGAGCTCGTTCGACACGTGCCACATCCGCACCGCCGGGTGCTGCCCGTACCGCTCGGCCAGCACACGGGCGATGCGCAGCGCGTGCTCGCGCAGGACCGGGCTGCTCGGGCACCACGACTCGCGGCTGCCCTGCGTGTACCGCAGGCCGTCCGCGTCGACGGGCAGCATCTCCGGGTGCTTCAGATGGAGCCACACCGGCGGCGCCGCGCTCGGCGTCGCCAGGTCGACCCCGATGCCGTTCTCGTGCAGCAGGTCGAGCACACGGTCCAGCCACTCGAACCGGTAGACACCCTCCTCGGGCTCGAGCTCGCCCCACGAGAAGATCCCGACGGACACGAGGTTGACCCCCGCCTCGCGCATGAGCGCGACGTCCTCCTGCCAGACCTCCTCCGGCCACTGCTCCGGGTTGTAGTCGCCGCCGAACGCGATGCCCTCGGTGGGCCAGCGCGCGCTCACCGGGTCACCGCCACGAGCACGTCCCACGCACCGAGCGTCACCGTGGCACCCGCGTCGAGCGGGCCTCCCGGCTCGTCCGGCGGCGGCGGGTCGGCGGGACGGTCGCCGCGCGCGGCGAGCACGTCGAGGTCCGCGGGGGTGACGACGTCGACCGCGTCCCACGACCAGTTGTGCAGCACGTGCACGCGGCGGCCGTCGGTCGTCGTCGAGGTGTGCACCGTGACGCTCGGCGGCAGGTCCGACCAGCCGGCGAGCGGCTGCGGCACGAGCCAGCGCGCGAGCGACCGCGCGAACGACGCGCCCGGCACGGTCCCGACGACGGTCACGCGCCCCGCGCCGTACGCCCGGGTCGTCGCCGCGGCCCAGGCCCCGTGGTGCGGGTGCACGTACCGCGCGAGCACGTCGGCCTCCCCGTCCGCCGCCGCGGTCGTGCGGTCGCCCTCGGGCGGGGTGCCGGGGGTCAGGCCCTCCGCCCACGCCGTCGCCGTCGCGTCGTCGTCCAGGGTCAGCGGGGAGCCGGGGGCGGCGACGACCGGGACCGGCGTCGGGAGGTTGGCGATCTCGTCGTACCAGGCGCCTGCCGCCTCCGACAGGCCGCCCGGCTGGACGGTCGCCCGGGCGCGCGCCTCGGTGTCGGCGTACCCGGTGCGCGGGCCGACGACCAGGTGCCCGCCCGCCTCCGCGTACCGGCGCAGCCAGGCGAGCTCGTCGTCGGAGGCGGCGTAGAACCCGGCCGCCACGAGCACGGGGAGACGCGCGGCGACGGCCGCGGGGTCCTCCGCGCCCACGTGCTGCGGTCGCACGACCCGCACCTGCAGGCCCGCGTCGAACGCGCCCCGGTAGAACGACGCCACGATCCGCGGGTAGGACAGGGGGTCGCCCTCGCCCGACGCCGTCTGGAGCGGCGGCTGGCCCGCGAGCGCCCACCGGCTCGCGCCGTGGTGCCAGATCGCGACGTCGGCGTCGGGGGTCGCGTCGGCGAGCAGCCCGCCGACGCGCCCGAGCTCCGCCCCGAGCACGGCCATCTCGCGGTACGCCCGGCCGGGCACGCCGCTGTGCGGCAGCACGCCGCCCCAGTACGTCTCGGCGCCGTAGTGCAACGTGCGCCAGTGCCAGTACTCGACCATGCGCGCGCCGCGGGTCACGAGCGCCCACGCGGCCTGCCGCCACTGCCCCGGGTAGGCGGGCAGGTTCGTCGACGGGCCGCCGATGGCCTGCGCGTCGGTCTCGGTCACGAGGAAGGGCTCGTCGCGCGAGGACCACATCACGTCGGCCACCTGGAACAGCGCCCACGTGCCCGTCGCTGTCCACGACTGCGGCACGACCGCCGCCGACGGGTGCGCGAGGCCGTCCTGCATCGTGTAGTACGCGTTGCCGCTGGTCACGTCGAGGACCGACGCGAGGTCGGCGTCCTCGAGCGCGGGCCGCTCGTACGCGATGCACGTCGTCACCCACTGACCGGGCCGCGCGAGCTCGCGCACGGCGCGGGCCTGCCAGTCGATCATCTCCGTCGTCAGCGACGCCTGGAACCGACGCCACGCGAGGTCGTACTGCGGCTGCGCGTTGCCGTCGGGCGTCCACAGGTCGGCCCACGTCGAGAGGCGGTGCGACCAGTAGACGAGGCCCCACTCGCGGTTGAGCGTCTCGACGTCGCCGTACGTGTCCGACAGGTGGTCGACGAACCGCTCGAAGATCCCGCGGTTGTGCAGCAGGTGCAGGCCCGGCTCGTTGTCGACCTGGTACCCGACGACGGCCGGGTGGTCGCGGTAGCGCTCGACGATCCGGCGCAGCACGCGCTCGGCGTACCAGCGGAACACCGGGTGCGTGAAGTCGACCTCCTGCCGCGCGCCCCAGCCCATCGGCCGGCCCGTCGCGGACTCCCCCGCGATCTCCGGGTACCGGCGGACGAGCCACGGCGGTACCGCGTACGTCGGGGTGCCGAGCACGACGTCGATGCCGCGCTCGTGCGCGCCGTCGAGCACCGGCTCGAGCCAGTCGAGGTCGAACCGCCCGTCGGACGGCTCCCAGGTGGACCAGACCGACTCGCCGACGCGGATCACCGTGAACCCGGCGGCGGCCATGAGGTCGAGGTCGCGCTTGAGGTCGCCGGGCGTCGGGTCGGCGCCGGGGCCGTGGTACTCGTGGTAGTACGCGGCGCCGAAGCGGACGCGGTCGTGCTGCACGGACATGAGGTCTCCTCAGCCGGGTGTACCGGTGGATCAGGGGCCGCGGGCGACAGCGCGCCGGCGGCGGGAACAGGGGGTGCGTCAGCCCTTGACGGAGCCGGTCGCGAGCCCGGACTGCCAGTACCGCTGCAGGAACAGGAACGCGACGATCAGCGGGATGATCGAGATGAGCGATCCCGTGATGACGCTCGAGAACAGCGGTCGTGAGCCGGAACCGCCCGCGGCGGTGGCCTGCCACTGCGCGAGGCCGACGGTCAGCGGGAACAGGTCGGGGCTGTTGAGCACGATGAGCGGCAGGAAGTAGTTGTTCCACGTCGCGACCAGCGTGAACAGCAGGACCGTCACGAGGCCCGGGACGAGCAGCCGCAGCGCGACCTGGAAGAAGATCCGCAGCTCCCCGGCACCGTCGACGCGGGCCGCCTCGATGAGCGTGTCGTCGACCGCGTCGGCCGCGTACACCCGCATGAGGAACACCCCGAACGGGCTGACGAGCGAGGGCAGGATGACCGCCCACGGCGTGTTCGTCAGGCCGGCCTTCGCGAACAGCAGGTACGTCGGGATCGCGAGCGCCGTCGTCGGGATCATGATCGACCCGAGGATGCCGCTGAAGATCGCGTTGCTGCCGGGGAACCGGTACTTCGCGAACGCGTAGCCGGCCGCCGTCGCGAGGAACGCGGCGCCGACGGCTGCGGTGCCGGCGTAGATGACGGTGTTGCGCATCCACAGCAGGTAGACGCCGTCCTGCGCCGTGAACACGGCCTGGATGTTCTCCCACAGGGACATCGACTGCGCGAACCACAGGCCGAACGAGGAGAACAGGTCCGCGTTCGACTTGGTCGACGCCACCACGAGCCAGAACAGCGGGAGCAGGAAGTACACCAGGGCCAGCAGCATGAGCACCGTCAGCAGCGGGCTGCGGCGGGGCTGGTCGCTCGAGTAGGCGCGGCGGCGGCGGCTGCGCGGTGCCGCCGGCTGGGCGGGTCCGGACGCGCGCCGGCCCGCGGGGGTGCTGATCGTCGTCGTGGTCATCGGGCACGCTCCTTGCGCTCCCTGCGCTGCGCCGAGAGCTGCACCACGTAGGAGACGATCATGATGACGATGCCCAGCACGAAGGCGATCGCTGCGGCGTAGTTCAGGTCACGGTTGATGAACGAGAGGTTGTACGCGTAGAGGTTCGGCGTGTAGTCGGTGCCGATCACGTTGGGCGCGAGCGACTGCAGCAGGTTCGGCTCGGTGAAGAGCTGGAACGTGCCGATCACGGAGAAGATCAGCGTCAGCAGGAGCGCCGGGCGGACGGCCGGGATCTTGATGCTCCACGCGGTGCGGACCGCGCCGGCCCCGTCGACGGATGCCGCGTCGTACAGCTCTGCGGGGATCGCCCGCAGCGCGGCGTAGATGATGATCATGTTGTAGCCGACGAACTCCCACGTGACGATGTTCATGATCGAGAACAGCATCCAGTCGGCCGACAGGAAGGGCGGCGCCGGGGCGCCGACCGCGTCGGCGATCTGCGCGGCGGGCCCGAAGTCGGGGCCGTAGAGGTAGCCCCACATGAGGGCCGCGACGACGCCGGGCACCGCGTACGGGACGAAGATGCCGAGCCGGATGAAGCGCTGCAGGTACAGCACGCCCGCGTCGAGCAGCAGCGCGAACAGGAGCGACAGCCCGAGCATGACCGGCACCTGGATGACCAGGAAGAGCGTCATGCGTCCGACGCCCGACAGGAACGACGGGTCGGACAGCGCGCGCGAGTAGTTCTCGAGCCCGACGAAGGCGGTGCCGCCGACGAGCTGCTCGCGGAACAGGCTGAGGTAGCCCGCGTAGACGAGCGGCGTGACGAGGAACAGGACGAAGATCGCGACGAACGGCGCGATGAGCAGGTACGCGGTGGCGTTCTGCTTGCGGCGCATCGGCGACGAGTGCCGGTGCTTCCGGGGCTGCGCGAGGGTGCGCTCGGGCGTGACGACGTCGGTCATCGGTGTCTCCCGGGGTCGGTGAGGGGTGCCGGTCCCGCGGCCTGCGGAGTGCCGCGGGACCGGCGGTCCCTCAGTCGGCGACGGTGAAGCCCTGCTGCTCGGCGTAGGTCGTGAGCTTGTCCTGCCACGCCTGCATGGCCTCGACCAGGTCGGTCTTGTCCGCGATGGCCTTGCCGACGGTCTCCTCACCGGCGGAGTAGGCGTAGTCCATGAACGGCAGCCAGCCGAAGTCCGGCTCGACCGTCGAGGACACCTCGGCGAACAGCTTGTTGACCTCCTGGCCGCCGTAGAACTCGGACTTCTCGTCGGCGAACTGCGGGTCCTCGAGGACCTCGGTCGTGGTCGGGAACAGGAACTGCTCCGTCGCCATCGTCATCGTCGACGCCTTGTCGTGGTTGATCCACAGCGCGAGCTGCGACGCCGCGATCGGGTTCTTGGTCGACGCGAGCACCGCGTCGGACGAGCCGCCCCAGTTGGCGGACACGTTCGCGCCGTCCTCCCACTGCGGGATCGTCGACGCGCGCCACAGGCCCGACGTGTTCGCAGCCGTGCCCTGGAGGAACACGGGCCCCCACGCGGCGGCCACCCAGGACGCGTACTTGCCGTTCGCGAGCCCCTGGTACCAGGCGTCGGTGAAGTCCGGGTCGACGGAGACCGCGTCGGCGGCGACGAGGTCGCCCCAGTACTGCGCGACCTGCGTGGCCTCGTCGGACATCAGGTCGATCGTCACCGTCTCCTTGCCGTCCCAGCCGAACGGCCGCGCACCGGCCTGCCACAGCAGCGCCGTGAACTGGCCCATGTCGTTGCCGGGCAGGTTCGTCAGGTAGAGGTTCGGGTCCTTCGCGTGCAGGTCGGTCGCCGCCTGGGCGAACGCGTCCCACGTCGTCGGGACCTCGATGCCGTGCTGCGACAGCAGGTCCTCGCGGTACAGCAGACCCATCGGGCCCGAGTCCTGCGGGACGCCCCACACCTTCTCGCCGTCGGTCGACTTGACCTGCTCCCACACCCACGGCACGTAGTCGTCGCCGACGTCGGCCGGCATGTACGGCGTGAGGTCGAGCAGGTTGTCGCCCAGCGCGAACGACGACAGGTGCTGGAACTCGACCTGCGCGACGTCCGGGGCGCCTTCGCCGGCCTTCAGCGCGCTGCGGAGCTTCTGGTAGTGGTCGGCCCCCTGGCCGACGTTGACGACCTCGACGTCGATCGCCGGGTAGGCGTCCTCGAAGAGCTTCACCTCCTTCTCGATGTCGGGGACCCACGTCCAGAAGGTCAGCTTGGTCGGCGTCTTCATGGCCTCGTCGATGTCGGCCTGGCTGACGGGGCCGGTCGTCTCGCCGCCGCCGTCGCTCCCGCCGCCGCTGCTGCAGGCGGTGAGGGCGAGCGCCGCCACGGCGACACCCGCGGTGAGCCCGGCGGCCTTGCGCCGCCACGTGATCGTCCTCGACATGCTCCACTCCTTCGTGAAGGTCGTGCTGGTCCGGTCGGTGCGCGCGCCCCGCCGCGATGGTGCGCGGCGGGACGCCCGGGTTGGCCTCGTGGGCCGGAGTGCGGGTGCGGCTGGGTCAGCCCCGCCCGCGGGGTGCTGCTGTCGTCTCCCGGACCACGAGCTCGACCGGGACGTCCTCGCGACGGTCCTGCCGTCGCGGGTTCTCGACGGCGTCGACGAGGAGCCGGACGCCGAACGAGGCCAGGTGCGCGAGGTCCTGGCGGATCGTGGTGAGGGAACGCGTCAGGTACGCGGCCTCAGGGATGTCGTCGAAGCCGACGACGGACACGTCACCGGGGACGTCGCGACCCGCGTCGGCGAACGCGCGCAGCACGCCGATCGCCATGTGGTCGTTCGCGACGAAGACGGCGGTGACGTCGGGGTCGGCGGCGAGGCGCTGCCCGACGGCGTAGCCCGACGGTGCGCTCCAGTCGCCGTGCAGGACCTCGGGGACGGGCGCGCCCGCCGCGGCCAGCGTCTGCCGCCAGCCGTCGGCGCGCAGCCCGGCCGACCGCCAGCCGGACGGGCCGGCGACGTGGTGGACCGTGCGGTGCCCGAGTCCCAGCAGGTGCTCGGTCGCGGCGCGGCCGCCACCCGCCTGGTCCGCGTCGACCATGAGCTCGTTCGTCGAGATGCCGTAGCGGCCCGACAGGCTGAGGAGCGGCAGGTCGCCGACCTGCGCGGCGTCGAGCGTGAAGACGCCGACGGGCTCGTTGACGGCGATGCCGTCGACGCCCTGCTCGACGAGGTCCAGCAGCGAGCCGGTGATGCTCTCCGGGTCCCCCTCGAGCGTGTTGACGACCGACATCGCGTAGCCGGCCTCGCGGATCGCCCGCTCGATGCCGACCATGATCGACGCGGGGCCGAAGTCGGTGGACCCGACGGACAGGACGCCGATCGTCCTGCTGCGGCCGGAGACGAGCTGACGGGCGGCACGGTTGGGCCGGTAGCCGAGGGTTGCGGCGGCGTGGCGGACCCGGTCGCGGACCTCCGGGCGGACGTGGGGGTCGCCGTTGATGACGCGGCTCACGGTCTTCTGCGAGACGCCGGCAGCGCGCGCCACGTCCATCGCGACGACTGCTCGCTCCACGGCCACGACGGTGTCCCTTCGGTCGGCTCTGCCCGATGACTACGTAGTCAAACCACTGGATGACTACGTAGTCAAGTGGCGTGGATCACAGGAGTGTGACGATTCAGAGACGGTCGCGCTCCCACACCCGACGTCCCGCGCGTCAGGGGCCGGCCGCGCGCCGTGCGGCGTCGGGAGACGTTCAGGGAGTCCGGCGACGCAGGGTCGAGGCCCCGACGACGAGGGCGCCGACGATGAAGAGCGCCACGACCCCGACGTCGCCGCGCACGTCCGACCAGCCCGACCCCGCCGCGAGCTTCTGCATCGCGTCGAGCGCATAGGTCAGCGGGAAGACGCGCGACAGCCACTCGAGCAGCTGCGGCATCTCGTCGCGGGGCATGAGCAGACCGCACGTGATGATCTGCGGGAAGATCACCGCCGGCATGAGCTGCACCGCCTGGAACTCGGTCCGGGCGAGGGCGGACGCGCCCAGCCCCAGCGCGCACCCGAGGACCGCGTCGAGCACCGCGACCAGGATCACCAGGCCGATCGGGCCGGCCACGTCCATCCCGCACACGCCCACCGCGAACCCGACCACGACGAGCGCCTGCACCGACGCGAGCACCGCGAACGCGATCGCGTAGCCGACGACGACGTCCGCCCGGCCGATCGGGAGCGTCATGAGCCGCTCGAGCGTGCCCGACGTGCGCTCCCGCAGCGTCGCGACGCTCGTCACCAGGAACATCACCAGCAGCGGGAACAGCCCGACGAGCAGCGGACCGAACTGGTCGAGCACCGGCGTCCCGTCGAACATCCACGCGATCAGGCCGATGAGCAGGCACGGCAGCAGCAGGACCAGCGCGATCGTGCGGTGGTCGTGCCGCAGCTGGGTGAGGACGCGGGTCGCGGTCGCGGCCGTCAGGCGGGGGCTCACGACGCACTCCCGGTGTCCGTACCGGTCGCGCCCGTCGTGCCGGTCGCGTCGGCCCTCCCCGTCCTGCCCGTCGCGCCCGTCGCACCGGGCACACCGGCGGGGCCGGCCGCCGCGTTCGCCGCGTCGACGAGGGCGAGGAACGCGTGCTCCGCGTCGGGCGCTCCCGTCTGCGCGAGCAGCTCGGGCAGGGTCGCGTCCGCGAGGACCCCGCCCTCGCGCATGAGGACCAGCCGGTCGCACCGGACCGCCTCGTCCATCACGTGGCTCGACACGAGCAGGCTCGCGCCCGCGTCGCGGAGCCGGCCGAACAGGTCCCACAGGTCGCGGCGCAGCACGGGGTCGAGGCCGACGGTCGGCTCGTCGAGCACCAGCAGCTCGGGGTGCCCGAGCAGCGCGATCGCGAGCGAGACGCGGGACCGCTCACCGCCGGAGAGCGTGCCGATCGTCTGCTTCGCGCGTGCCGTCAGGTCGACCTCGTCGAGCGCCCGGTCCACCTCGCGCTGGCCGAGCCCGAGGATCGCGGCGGCGTAGCGGAGGTTCTCGGTGACGGTGAGGTCGGAGTACACGCTCGGGGCCTGCGTCACGTAGCCGATGCGCCGCCGCAGCGAGGGAGCGCCGGCGGGCTCGCCGAGGACGAGCACGTCGCCGCCCGCGACCACCTGGGCGCCGACGATCGCGCGCATGAGGGTCGTCTTGCCGCTGCCGCTCGGGCCGAGCAGCCCGACCACCTGCCGACGCGGGACGGCCAGGTCGAGCGCGTCGATGACGGGCCGACCACCACGGACGACGCGCAGACCGACGACCTCGACCGCCGGGGTGTTATTCCCCATGCGAGGAATTGTGCTCCTCGCAGGTACGGCGGGGCAAGGGCCTACTGGCTCGACTCGACGAGCACCTCGCGGAACCGGTCGACGACGGCTCGCTCCCCTTCGACCGCGAGCGCGTCCAGCGGTCCCCGGCCCCACAGCCAGAGGTCGAGGTCCCACGCGGACCCCGTGAGCGTCACCGTGCTGCGCGCGTCCTCCGGGGCCACGTCGCGGGCGACCAGCTCACCCGCGTCCAGGTCGTACGTGGTGCCGGTGCGCGGCGACGTCCCCGCGAAACGGCCGAGCGCGATCAGCCACGAGCGACCGGCGTCGGACGCGACGACGAGCACGCGTCCGTCGTCGTCGGGTGTGAACGTCGCCCACGGCGGGAGGCCGCTCATCATCACGGCGAGCATCTCGTCGACCCCGTCCGCCGCGACCTCGACCGGCGGCGCACCGACCGGGAGCCCCGCGACCTGCTCCGCGTCGACGCGGTGCACGAGCGCCTCGTGCGCCTGACGTCGGAGCGCCCACGCCACGTCGCCGCCGTGCGGCGACCACGACCAGCACCGCTCCGACGGGTCGTGCGCGTCGAACGCGTCGAGCAGCGCCCCGGTCCGCGTGCGCAGGAACGGCACGAGCGCGTCGTCCGGCTCGCGCTCCGGGCCGTCGAAGCCGCCCGGCGGGTCGCCGCCCACGTCCACCACCGCGTCCGGCGCGGCCAGGCCGACGACCCTCGACCAGAAGTCCTGCGTCTCGCCCAGGTGGTACGCGAGGTCCGCGGCCGACCAGTCCGGGCACGCGGGGACGCGCGCGTCGGGCGGCACGGCGGCCAGCGCGTCGGCGGCGCGGGCGGACTCCTCGCGGACCACCTCGGCGAACGGCAGCGTGGACGGGGACGCGCTCGACGACGTCGTCATGGCGCGACAGTAGCGACCCGCACCGACAGCCCTGCCCGGCACCCAGTCACCGCTCCGGCCGCGCGGGTGCCGTCCGTCGGCGTTGCTCCTACGGTGAGGCGTGCTCCCCGACCCGGTCCGCCGTCACGGTCCCGCCCTCGCGCTCGCCGCCGTCCTCGGTACCGCGGGCGTCCTCCACCTGCGCCGTCCAGCGATCTTCACGTCGCTCGTCCCCCGTCGGCTGGGCGACCCCGAGCCGTGGGTCCTGGGCAGCGGGGTGGCAGAGCTCGCATGCGCGGCCGTGCTCGTCCCGCCCGCGACCCGACGCCTCGGCGGGCTCGCGTCCGCCGCACTGCTCGTCGGGGTCTTCCCCGGCAACGTCACCATGGCCGTCCGGTCGCACCGCGGTGCCCGGCACTGGTCGCGCCACCCCGTCGTCGCGTGGGGACGGCTCCCGCTCCAGGTGCCCCTCGTCGCGTGGGCGCTCGCGGTCAGTCGTCGAGCGGACCGTGCCACCGGCCGATGACCACGGTCGCCCCGAGGTCGTCGTCCGCGACGACCCGCGGGAACAGCCCGGCCGACGACATCGCCGCCGCGGTCGCGGGCGCCTGCCGCTCGCTCGTCTCGATCAGCAGGTGGCCGCCCGGACGCAGCCAGCCGGGCGCCGCGGACGCGACCCGTCGCTGCACGTCGAGCCCGTCCGCTCCCCCGTCGAGCGCGACCAGGGCCTCGTGGTCGCGGGCCTCCGGCGGCATGAGGCGCACCTCGTCCGACGGCACGTACGGGGCGTTCGCGGTCAGCACGTCGACCCGACCGCGCAGGTGGTCCGGCAGCGGCGCGTCGAGGTCGCCCAGCAGCGCGACCCCGCCGACCGGGACGAGGTTGCGGCGGGCCACGACGACCGCCGCCGGGTCCACGTCGGCCGCGACCAGGACCGCGTCCACCAGGGACGACACCACCGCGAGACCCACGGCACCCGTCCCGCAGCACAGGTCGACCACGACCGCGTCGCGCGCCGGGGCGAGCGCCACGGCCTCGCGCACCAGCAGCTCCGTGCGGCGGCGCGGCACGAAGACGGTCGGCGCGACGACGACGCGCAGACCGCAGAACTCCGCCCAGCCGACGACCTGCTCGAGCGGCTCCCCCGCGACGCGTCGGGCCACCATCCCCTCGAGCGCGTCGGCGTCGACGGTCGCGTCGAGCAGGAGGCGGGCCTCGTCCTCGGCGAAGACGCACCCGGCGGCGCGCAACCGCGCGGCCAGCGTGGGGATGTCGGGCAGCACGTGCGGAACCTACGCCCGCACGGACCGGTCGCGCGACGGGTCCGACCGCCCGTCGTGCCCGGAGCACCTCGTGCGGGGGCAGGCCGCTCCGGAGACGGCGGGGGTCGTCACGTCGAGGTGTCGGGCAGCGGGTCGGTCATGTAGCGCTGGAGCGTCGGCCCGACGAGCGACGCGAGCCGGTCGACGTCGAGGGACGCCAGGGGCTCGACGCCCAGCACGTGCCGCGCCACGAGCACCCCCACGACGTGGGACGCGACGAGCGACACGCGCACGGCCGGATCAGGCCCGGGCAGGACCCTGCTGACCTGCGCGAACACCTCGCGACCGACGTAGCCCATGATCACGTGCGGCGGGACGCCGTCGGAGCCGAGCGCCGAGAACACGGCGCGGAACGTCGCGCCGCCGTCGGAGTCCCACACCCCCACGACGGTCCGCAGCAGACGCTCACCCAGCCCGTCGAGGCCGCCGGCGACCATGGCCGCCGCCGTGCGACCCGGGTCCACACCCTGCGGGATGACCCCCGCCGCGAACAGCGACGCCTTGTCGCCGAAGTAGTGCCGCACGAGCGCCGGGTCCACGCCCGCCCGACGTGCGACCGACCGCACGCTCGCGGCGTCGAACCCCTTCTCGGCGAACTCCGCGCGCGCCGCCGCGACGATCGCCCCGCGGGTGTCCTCGCCGGCGGGACGCCGCCCGCGCGGGCGCGGCGTCTGCGCGGGCTCGGCGCCGGGGTCGACGTCAGGGGCGGACTGCACCAGCCCAGCGTAGGAGGGCGCGACGAGACCGGACCGGTGCGTCGCGGTCACGTCCGCGCGTCGGACGTCGGCGCGGGCCACCTCCGTCGCGGCTGCTCCCTCTACGCACCCCGGACGGCGACCGGTCGGGCCGTCGCCACCAGGGCGTCGCCCGTGAGGCGGTAGCCCGTCCAGTCGTCCATCGGGAACGCGCCGAGCGAGCGGTAGAACGCGATCGACGGCGCGTTCCAGTCGAGCACCGCCCAGTCGACCCGGGCGTACCCGCGCTCGACCGCGATCGCCGCGAGGTTCCGCAGCAGCGCCTGCCCGTAGCCGTGGCCACGCTGGTCGGCGCGGACGTACAGGTCCTCGAGGTAGAGGCCGTGCCGGCCGGTCCACGTGGAGTAGTTGAGGAACCACACCGAGATCCCGACGACGGCGCCGTCGCGCTCGACGACGTGCGCGAACACCGCCGGGTGGTCGCCGAACAGCGCGGCCGTCAGGTCGGCCTCGGTCGTCTCGACGGCGTCCGGCTCGCGCTCGTACTCCGCGAGCTCGCGGATGCAGGCGAGGATGCCGGGCTCGTCACCGGGGCGGGCGGGGCGCAGGACGGCGCCACCCGAGAGCGTCGTGGTCACGGGCCGTGACGTTACCCGCGCACCGGTCCTGACCGTCCGGAGGTCCACGCACGGGCCCGACGGTCGGCGTGCGCGGGCGCGGCGGCACTCGCCAGGGCACGCCCGTGGGGCGACCGTCGTCCGGCCGCCCCACGGGACGCGCTCACCGCGTCGGCGGCGCCTGGCGCTGCGTCGGCACGTGGTCGAGCAGCTGACGACGACCGTGGTCGCGGGTCGAGGTCGCGGCCTGACGGAGCGTCAGGCCGATGCCGACCAGCGCCACCACCGCGAGACCGCCCAGCCATGGCGAGGCCCCCGTCGCGGCGAGTGCGGACGGCAGCCCGGCAGCCGCGAGCGCCGCCCCGGAGCCCGCCGTGATCGCGGTCGCGGCACGCGCCGCCCCTGTCGGCGTCGACGCCGGCGCGGAGCCCGACGCTCCGCCACCCCCCACGACCGGCAGCGTCCCCACCGCGCTGCCGCCCGTGCCCACGGTGCCGCCGCCGGACACCGATCCGTTCGAGCCCGTCGAGCTCGTCGAGCCCGTCGAGCCCGGCACCGTGCCGGGGGTCGTCCCGGCCGCGGTCCCGACGGTCGCGTCACCACCGATGCCGGCGGCGACGCCCGCGACGTCGACCGGCAGCGTCACCGGCACGGACACGAGCCCGTCGCCGGACGTCGAGCCCGCCGACCCCGTGCTCGTCGACATGCCGTCGACGGCGGCGTCACCCAGGACACCGAGTGCGACCCCGGACACGTCGACCGGGACCGTCACCGGTGCCTCGACGAGCGCGCCGCCGGACGTCGCACCGGTCGGGCCCGTGGCCGAGGGCGTCGTGTCGGACGCGCCCTCGACGACCGCGTCGCCCAGGACGCCGAGCGCCACCCCGGAGACGCTGACCGGCACGGTGACCGGCGCGCTGACCGGCGAGCCGTCCGTCTCCGGTCGGCTCGCCGGCCCGTCGCTCGTGCCGACGGGCGCACCCGCGACCGAAGCGTCCCCCAGCACGCCGACCGCGATGCCCGAGAGGTGGACGGGCGCGGTCACCGGCGCGCTGACGAGCGCGGCAGGGGCGGACGTCGAGGAGGTGCCCGCCGTGTCGGACGTGGGCGCGCCGTCGACGGCGGCGTCACCCAGGACTCCGAGCGCGACACCGGACACGGTGATCGGCGCGGTGACGGGAAGGGCGACGGCGGTCTCGTCGTCGGTGCCCTGCGCGTCCGGACGGCTGCCGCCCGTCGACCCTGCGGTCGACGCGGACGAGCCGACCGTGGCGTCACCGAGGACGCCCATGGCCACGCCGGCGACGTCCACCGGCGCGACGACCGGTACCTCGACGAGCGCGGCGGGCGCGGCAGGCGCCGGTGCCGGGCTGGTGACGGGCGCGGGCGGCGGGTCCGCGGCGGGCGCGGCGGACACGGACGTCGCGTCCCCGCCGACCGCGACGGCGACTCCGGAGACGTCGACCGGCACGGTGACCGGTGCCTGGACGAGCGTGCCCGCGTCGGGTGCGAGCCCGAGGAGACCGTCCGCACCGCCGACCTGGAGTTCGACGGACAGGGTGGCGGGTGAGGCGGGTGGTTCCGTGGCGTGGGCCAGGCCGGCCCCGGCGACGACGATGCCGCCGCTCACGAGCGCTGTCTGCAGCGCTCGACGGACGAACGTGTGCATGGTGGTGCTCCTCCGTGCTGATGGGTGGCCCGTGCGGGCCGTGGACGCGTGCCGCGACGTGCGCGGCCGGTCCTCCGTCAGGCGGGAGAGCGGGGAACCTCGGCGGCGGGCGGGGTCGCGGGCACGGCGAGCGTGCCGCCGAGGAGGCAGCGCCCGAGGTCCGGCTGGTGCGCGGCGGTCGCGAGCACCGCGGGCGTGTCGCCGCCGCGCGCCCCGGACGTGCTGCTGGGCGTGGTCGGGGTGCTGCCGGGCACGTCGGACGGGCCACGGCCGGCCGGATCGGACGGCACCGGCACACCGGAGGAGGGTGCGGTCGTCGTCGAGACGGTCGACGGACCCGCCGGCACGTCACCGGCGGAACGCACGGGCACCGCGTGGCGCGCCGCGACGGTCACCGGGCTGGTGGGCTCGGACGTCACGAGCGGCTCGGGCGCGGTGGCCGTCGGCGCCGGCTGCGCGACCCCGGTCGCCGCGTCGGTGGGCACGGCCCCCGGGAGCGCCGCGTCGACGACCGGCCGGAGTCGGTCGACGACGGGATCGAGGACGTCGAGGCCGTCGGTGGCGGGCGCGAGCGCCCCGCCCAAGGGTGCGACGACGTCGGTGAGCGGTCGGAGAGCGGAGGCGAGCGGTCCGACCAGCGGCGCCGCCCCGTCGAGGACCGGCGTGACCGCGTCGACGACGGGGCGCAGCGGTGCGACGGCGGCGTCGAGAGCCTCGACCGTCGGGGCGAGAGCGTCGCCGACGGGTGCGGCGACGGCCGCCGCAGGGGCCGTGACCTGGGCGCTCACCGGCGCCGCGGGTGCGGCGACCGTCGTGAGGGTGGGCTGGACGGCGGGCGCGACGACCTGCTCCGCGACCGGCTGCGCGACGGGCGTGACGACCCGCTCGACGAAGGACTGGGCCACCGGCGTGACGACGTGCTCGACCACGGGCTGCGCGACGGGTGCGACCGCCCGCTCCACGACGGGCTCGACGACCGGGGCCACGACGGCGTCGACCACCGCGGGGAGGACCCCCGCGAGCGCGGTCGGCACACCGCCCTCGGCCGCGGCCCCGCTCGCGTGGAGGTCGGTCGGTGCCGGCTCGGCGGCGTGGGCGCGCGGCGCGGACAGGACGCTCTGCACGAGGACGAGGAGGGCGAGGCCGACGAGCGCGAGGAGGCCGCGCAGGAGCCACGTGGCTCCTGCGGCCGTCGCACCGCTGCGAGTCGTCGACATCGTCGTCACTCCCCCTGAGCAACTTCTCCGTGCGACCGACCGTACGAAGGCCGGTTGCGCCCGGCAACCGGAGGGCGGTCGGGCACGGGGCACGTGAGCGCGCGCGTGCACGTCGCCGCGGTCGTGGCGTCACCGCAGGTCGGCACGGGCCCGACGGCCGCCGCTCCTCGACAAGACACACCGCGGCGGAGCCGGACGCGTCATCCGTTCGGACCAGCGGGTCGTCCGGCATCGCGTGCGTGACGGTGCGGGGAACTCTCGAGCGGCCCCGCCGCCGGCCCTTCAGCTCAGACCGCGCACTCGCAGACGAGGTTGTACTCGACGACCTCGTCACCCTCGTCCGGCCGGGCCCACGCCTCGGCGTCGGCGCGCGAGGCGAACTTCCGACCGGCGAGGCGGCCGTTGGCGAGGAGGACGCTGAACTCGATGAGGGTGCGCGGGTCGTCCAGGTCGACCGTCGTCGTCGTGCCGGTTGCCTCGCTCATCGTCCGCCCCTCCTCGTGGCCGCCGCAGACCGGGTCGCGGCGACTCACCCGGCACAACGCCCGCCTGGGGGCTCGCATTCCGTCGTGGCACGTGCGAGGGAGGTGGACCGTCACGGCATTCTGGTCCCGCCTCGGCAATGCTCCCGCGGGGCATCGACCGAAACGACACGTGCCTGCCACGACGTGCGTGTCCCACGACCGGGACGAGCGACGTCCCTGCACCTCGGAGCACCAGGCGGAGGTCCGGCCGAGCCCGCGAAGAACGGCGCGGCGGGCGATCGGCGGCGACGTTTCTCCGACGTTCTCACGCGTGCCCGGTTTCGTGCCCGACAGGTTCGGCCGGGACCCGTGAAGCACCCTCGACCCGTCGAGAGTCATAGCGTCCGACGCCTTTCGACGGGGTGAGAGAACGCACGTCTGCCCACGTCAGATCGTGCGGTTGGGGGAAAACCTGCTCGAAGAAGGACCCGCTGTGCTATGGCGGGGCTCGTCGGTCACACGACCATTGACGCAGCGTCCTCGTATCCACCAGGGTGTCGCCCGCGACGGCCGCACGCGCTGCTCGCCGACTCAGGGGGCACGCATGCGCATCGGTGGTCCGGCACGCACTCTCACCGTCCTCGTCGCGCTCGGTGCGCTGACGGTGACCGGCGCCCAGGCGGCGCCGACCCAGCCCGACGCGCCGCCGGCCGCCGCCGCGGGGGGCGCCCCCGCCGGCCCGTCGCAGCTCCCACCCGGCACGGACCAGGTGGTCGAGGCGCCGGCGGTCGACGACCTCACGACCGAGATCCCGATCGACCAGCGCGACGCCACGCTCGGCGACGGGTGGGAGACCTCGACCGACCAGGCGTGGACGCTCTCCGGCGACCCCGCGGGCCTGCACGTCCTCCTCGCCGACGCGTCCGACGGCTACGCGTGGCGGACGGTCGCGACGTTGGCCCAGCCCGGCATCGAGACCGACCGATGGATCGGGAACGCGTGCCTCACGGAGTCGGGCGACCGGCTCGTCGTCGCCTACGCGCCGCGCTCGTTCACCAACGAGCCCGAGCTGTTCCTCCAGGGCGCGTGGACGGCGGTCGTCGACCTGACCAGCGGGACGGTGGCGGACCTGCCGGTGCGCGGGAGCCTCGAGTACTTCACGCCGTCGTGCGGGCACGACGAGGACGCCGTGCTCACGGTGTCGGGTGGCGACGAGCTCGCCGCGACGCGACTGGTCACCGTCGACGCCGTGGCCGCGACCGTCGACGCCCCGGTCGACGTGTCGGGTCAGGTCACGTCGGCCGTCCCGACCGGCTCCGGGGTCGTCGCGGCCGTCGGGACGCAGGTCGCGCGCATCGACGGCGCGGGTCACGTCATCGCGCTCGCCCGCACGACCTCGGTGCCCTACGAGCTGACGACCGACGCGGACGGTGGGGTCGTCTTCCTCGAGCACGACGGGACGACGGCGACCGCACGCCGCCTCGACGCCGCACGCATCACGAAGCCCCGGCCGCGGACGGCCGCTCCCGCACTCGCGACGGGGCCCCTCGCCGAGGTCGGCGTGACACGCACGCCGCGCGGTCAGGTCCTGCTCACGGGCAAGGCCAAGGCCTCGCGCACGCTCCCCGCGACGGTCCGCGTCGCGGCTGTGCCGACGGACGCGGAGGTGAGCGTCGACGGCTCCGTCGTCGTCGACGTGACGTCCGACCACCTCCCGGTGCGCGGACCCGACGGGAGCGTCGACGTGACCGCCCCCCTCTCGACGCTCGAGACGCGCGTCACCAGCCTCTCGACCGGTCGCACGGTCGCCGTCGACGCGGTCGTCGACGGCGTCGCGCCCGGCACCGCAGCGCCGGACGCCGGTGCCGCCGAGCCGACCGGCGCCGACGAGCGGCCGCTCTCGGCCCCGCCGTCGCGCGCCCTCGACCGCGGGGTGACCGCGCCGTCCGCCGTGACGACCGCCGCTGACGACCCGTACGGCGTGCACGACACGGTCGACGTGGGCCGTGGCTGCTCCGTGCCGCGCAACTCGCTGCTCAACCAGACGGTCCAGCCCAAGCCGCGGCAGGTCGAGTGGGCCGTGAACCAGGCCGTGAAGGGTGCGCTCACCGTCCAGCGGCCGGCCAACTGGAAGAACCTCCAGATGCCCGCCTACACGCCGCAGGGGATGTTCCCGTCGATCCCGCTCCGTGGCGGCGGCGAGGTGCCCTCGCAGGTGATGCTCGGCATCCTCGCCCAGGAGTCCAACCTGTGGCAGGCGAACGGCTACGTCGTCCCCGGCGTGTCGGGCAGCCCTCTGATCGGCAACTACTACGGGATCAAGAACGGCCTCGAGGCGAACGACCCCGACCGGTTCAACCCCGACTTCGCCGCAGTCGACTGCGGGTACGGGGTCGCGCAGGTCACGGACGGCATGCGCCTCGCGGACACGGGGATGCCCGGCGGGCGCAGCTGGAACCAGCAGCGCGCCATCGCGCTCGACTTCGCCGCCAACGTCGCCGCGGGCCTTCAGATCCTGCAGGAGAAGTGGAACCAGACGTACGACGCCGGCATGAAGATCAACGGCGGCGACCCCTCGAAGATCGAGAACTGGTTCTACGCGATCTGGGCGTACAACTCGGGCTTCTACCCGGAGGCCGACAAGAACACGCAGGAGCGCAACGGCGCCTGGGGCGTGGGCTGGGTGAACAACCCGGCGAACCCCAGCTACCCGCCCACCCGAGGGTTCTTCCACAAGAACCCTGCCGACGCGACGCACCCGCAGGACTGGCCCTACCCCGAGCGGGTCATCGGGTTCGCCGCCTTCCCCCCGTCGCTCCTCGAGTCGCCCGGCACCTTCGTCGGGGCCTTCCGGCCGGCATGGTGGAACGGCGAGAACACGCTCGAGAACAGCAACCGGCTCGGCGCGAAGCCGCCCATCGGCGCGTTCTGCGACCCGGCTGACGGTTGCGTGTACATGGACTCCTACGGCCAGTGCGTGCACAAGAACAGCCAGGGCGTCATGGACTACCGCTGCTGGTCCCACAAACCCGTCACGTGGAAGACCAACTGCTCCTACAGCTGCGGCAACCCGTTCATCCGCTTCGTCGCCGGGTACGCCTACCAGGAGGACGGCAACGCATACCCACCGGTCTGCGGACCGACAGGGCTCCCCTCGAACGCGCTCGTCATCGACGACGTCCCCGCCGGCACAGCACCGGTCCGCTCGGGCTGCTCGTCGCCCGCCACGTCCGCCGGAACCTTCAGGTTCACGTTCAGCAGCGCAGACGATCCGACCGAGTTCCCGTCCAAGATGGACCTGCACCAGCTCGGCGCCGGCTACGGCGCGCACTTCTGGTTCGGGCACACGCGGACGGAGGCCGTGCGGAACGGGTCGATGGAGTTCACGGGTACGTGGACGCTCGACCGGTCCCTCGACCAGTGGGCGCGGGTCCTCGTGCACCTGCCCGACCACGGCGCGCACACGCAGGAGGCGAACTACCGCGTCCACACCGGCGTCGGCGAGCCGAAGCTGCGATCCGTCCTGCAGCGCACGGAGCGCAACGGGTGGGTGTCGCTCGGCGTCTTCGACATCGACGGCGTCCCGAAGGTCTCGCTCTCGACCGAGACGGAGCACGGGGACACGGTGGACGGGCAGGGCAACCCTGTCACTCCCAGCAAGAACGAGGACATCGCGTTCGACGCAGTCGCCTTCGTCCCGCTCCCTCAGCGCCCCAAGGACATCGTCGTCGCGCTCGGGGACTCGTACTCCTCGGGGGAGGGCACGGACGACTACTACGCGGAGTCGAACCAGTTCGGCAACGATCCGCGGTACCGGAACGCGTGCCACCGTTCGCCGCAGACCTGGTCCCGCCTGGCGACGATGCCCGGGTCGAGCCAGACGATCGGTCAGCGCGCCGACGCGCTGGACCCGACGATGGACTACCACCTGCTCGCCTGCTCGGGCGCCAAGACGAACCAGGTCGTGACGGACGGTCAGTACCAGGCGCTGTCGCAGCTCGATCGGGGGTTCATCGACGAGAGCACCACCCGGGTCACGATCTCCATCGGGGGGAACGACACCGGCTTCTCGAAGATCGCGATGTTCTGCAGCATCACCCCGCACTGCCACTACGACGTCATCACGGACGGCAGGAGCCCCTACGCGGCGGGGATCGAGAACAAGATCGCGGACGAGGTGGGGCCGGCCGTCACCGAGACCTTGCTCGCCATCCGGGACCGAGGGGAGAACGCCAAGGTCATGCTCATGGGATACCCCAAGCTCTTCTCGGGGCACGTCTGCCTGGACCCGGTCTCGATCGCCATCGACGCCAGCGAGGTGGACTGGCTGAACCGCGTGAGCGAGTTGCTCAACGCGGAGATGTCGGCGGCGGTCGACCGTGCGAACGACATCGAGGGGACCGAGTTCGCCACGTTCGCCTCGCCCGTGGAGGCGTTCGACGGCAAGACGATCTGCGGAGGTTCGCCGGCGTACATCCACAGCGTGATGTGGGACAAGAGCGAGAGCGACGAGTCCGGGTGGGACGACTGGTGGAAGCCCGCGGCGAAGGGCATGCACCCCACGGTCGACGGGTACCGGGCCTACGCAGGCGTCGCGACGAGCGCGTTCGCGGCGATGGGCGGATGACACCGACGTCCCGACGCCGTGTGGTGGTGACGGCGGTGCTCGCAGCCGTCACCACCACCGTCGCCACCGGCTGCTCCTCGGTCGACCGCCGGGCGGTCAGGGACGCGCAGCTGGACGGCGCGGTCGTCGAGGCGGTCGTGCGCGACGCGGTCGAGCGCGACACCGGAGCGGAGCCTGAGCAGATCGTGGAGGCGGTCGAGCAGGAGCTCTCGAACCAGGGCCAGGTGCGGTGGTGGGAGCGCTCGTCGACCGGCGGAGGATCTGCCGCCTGGCAGCTCCTCGTCGTCGGGTCTGCGGAGGAGCAGGGAGTCATCGGCTACGAGAGCGTCTTCGCCAACCTGTGCGTCGAGATCACCCTCGAGTACACGACGCGAGAGGTCAGGCTGACCGACGTCGACTGCCCGGAGGAAGCCGACGCGCCGCGCGACGGGATCGACGCCGACCTGGCGCAGTGACGGCGAGGGGGCCCGACCGCGCCGGTCGGGCCCCCTCGTCCGTGGTCGGACCCGGGTCAGAGGCCCTGGGCGAGCCGCCAGTAGGCCTGGTTCCAGCGGACCTGCTCGCGGAAGCCGCGGCGGGTCGTGGACTCGTCGATGACGAGGAGCTCGGTGCGGGCGATCTCGGCGAAGTCCTCGAACACCTCGATGCCGACGGCCGTGGACAGCACGGTGTGGTGCGCGCCGCCCGCGGTGAGCCACGCCTCGGCGGAGGTGCGGAAGTCGGGGCGGGGCTGCCAGACGGCGCGGGCCACCGGCAGGTTCGGGAGCGCGGCGGTCGGCGGCACGATGTCGACGACGTTCGCGGTGAGGCGGAACCGGTCGCGCATGTCGGCGAGCGAGACGACGACGCCGACGCCCGGGTCGGTGTCGAACACCAGGCGGACGGGGTCCTCCTTGCCGCCGATGCCGAGCGGGTGGATCTCGAGCGTCGGCTTCGACGTGGTGAGCGTCGGGCAGATCTCGAGCATGTGGGCGCCGAGGATGCGCTCGTCGCCGGGCGTGAGGTCGTAGGTGTAGTCCTCCATGAGGGAGGCGCCGCCGGGCAGGCCCTGCCCCATGACCTTGGCCGCGCGGACGAGCACGGCGGTCTTCCAGTCGCCCTCGGCGCCGAAGCCGTAGCCGTCGGCCATGAGGCGCTGGACCGCGAGGCCGGGCAGCTGGCGCAGCGCGCCGAGGTCCTCGAAGTTCGTCGTGAACGCCTTCGCGCCGACGGACTCGAGGAACGTGCGCAGCGCGATCTCCTGGCGCGCGCCGTAGCGCAGCGACTCGTGCTGGTCGCCGCCACGACGCAGCGACGGGACGACGTCGTACAGGTCCTCGTACTCGGCGACGAGCGCGTCGACCGCGGCGTCGTCGACGGCCTCGACCGCGGCGACGAGGTCGTTCACGCCCCACGTGTTGACGGAGACGCCGAACCGCAGCTCGGCCTCGGTCTTGTCGCCCTCGGTGACGGCGACGTTGCGCATGTTGTCGCCGAAGCGGACGAGGCGGAGCTCGTGCGTCGCGGCCCAGCCGGCGGCGGCACGCACCCACGTGCCGATGGACGCGCGGACGGCGGGGTTCGACGCGTGCCCGACGACGGTCTTGCGCGCGGTGCCGAGGCGCGTCGCCATGTACCCGAACTCACGGTCGCCGTGGGCGGCCTGGTTGAGGTTCATGAAGTCCATGTCGATGGTGTCCCACGGCAGCTCCACGTCGGCCTGCGTGTGCAGGTGCAGGAGCGGCTTGCGCAGCGCGTCGAGGCCGGCGATCCACATCTTCGCCGGGGAGAACGTGTGCATCCAGACGACGACGCCGAGCACGTTGTCGTCGGCGTTCGCGTCGAGCGCTGCGCGGCGGATCGCGGCCGAGTCCTTGAGGACGGGCTTCCAGACGACCGTCGCCGGGACCTCGTCGGAGTCCTGCAGCAGGCGCGCGACCTCCTGCGACTGCTCCGCGACCTGGCGCAGCGTCTCCTCGCCGTACAGGTCCTGGCTGCCGGTGAGGAACCAGATCTCGCGGTCGGCGTACGGCTTGGTCATCGGGCGTTCTCCTGCTCGGTGTCGGTGGTGGTGCCGGCGGCGGGGGCGGCGGTGCCCTGGCCGTAGACGTTCTGGTAGCGGTCGTACAGCGAGTCGACGTGCTCCTGCGCGATGGGCAGCGGCTCGCCGAGCTGGCGGGAGATGTGCACGGTGCGCGCGACCTCCTCGACCATGACGGCGGCCTTGACGGCGGCCTTCGCGTCGCGGCCGATGGTGAAGGGCCCGTGGTTGCGCATGAGGACCGCGGGGCTGCGGGACTCGCGCAGGGTCTCGACGATGCCGCGGCCGATGGAGTCGTCGCCGATGAGCGCGAACGGCCCGATCGGGATGTCGCCGCCGAACTCGTCGGCCATCATCGTGAGCACGCACGGCACGGGCTCGGCGCGCGCGGCCCACGCCGTCGCGTACGTGGAGTGCGTGTGCACGACGCCGCCGACCTCGCTCATGTGCGCGTAGACGTACGCGTGCGCCGCGGTGTCGGACGACGGGGCGCGCGTGCCGTCGACGAGGTTCCCGTCGAGGTCGCAGACGACCATCGACTCGGGCGTGAGCTCGTCGTACGTCACGCCCGACGGCTTGATGACGAACAGGTCCCGGGCGCCCGGGCCTGCCGGGTCGACGACGACGCGCTGCGAGACGTTGCCCGCGGTCCACACGACCAGCCCCCAGCGCGGCAGCTCGGCGTGCAGGCGCGCGACGACCTCGCGCGTGGTGGCGACGGCGGCGCGCACGTCGTCGGGGTAGGCGTCCAGGGGTGTCGTCATGCGGGTCTCGCTCCGTGTCTCGTCGTCGTGCGTCGTGCGTCGTGCGTACGTCGTGCGGGTGTCGTCGGTGCGCCGGGCGGGTGCGGGCGGTGCGGGTGGCAGCCTCAGACGGCGTCCGCCGCCGCCTGCGCGATCGCCAGGCCGGCCGTGTAGCGCTCGAGGTAGGCGGCGAAGCCGCGCACGTCGTCCGCGTCGGGCTCGACGACGTCGACCTTCGCGTCGGCGAAGACCCGCGTGCTCAGGTACGCGCCGAGGTCGAGCTCGTCGGACGCGTCGAGGTAGGCGGCGAGCACCGCGATCCCCCACGCGCCACCCTCGCTCGCGGTGTCGCCGACCGCGACGGGCGCGTCGACGGCGGCCGCGAGCAGCCGCTGCGCGACGCCCGCGGTGCGGAACAGGCCGCCGTGCGCGAAGAGCGCGTCGACCTCGACGCCCTCCTCGGCGAGCAGCCGCATGCCGAGGCTGAGCGTGCCGAACGCGCCGTAGACCTGGGTGCGCGCGACGTTGGCGAGCGTGAGGCGGCTGTCGGGCGTGCGGACGACGAGCGGGCGGCCCTCCGCGAGGCCCGCGATGGGCTCGCCGGACAGGAAGTTGTACGCGAGGAGGCCGCCGCCGTCGGCGTCACCGTCGAGCGCCGCGCGCAGGAACGTGCCGAAGACCGCGTCGGCGTCGGTGTCGTGGCCGGACGCGACCGCGAACTGGCGGAACACCTCGGCCCACGCGCCGAGCTCGCTCGCACCGTTGTTGCAGTGCACCATCGCGACGAGGTCGCCCGCGGGCGTCGTCACGAGGTCGATCTCGGTGTGCACCCGCTCGAGCGCCTTCTCGAGCACGATCATCGCGAAGATGCTGGTGCCGACGCTGACGTTGCCGGTGCGGGGCGCGACCGCGTTGGTCGCGACCATGCCGGTGCCGGCGTCGCCCTCGGGCGGGCACAGGGCCGTGCCGGCCCGCAGCGTGCCCGACGGGTCGAGCAGCGCGGCGCCCTCGTCGGTCAGGCGGCCCGCCTCCTGGCCCGCGACGAGCACCTCGGGCAGCACGTCGGCGAGGCGCAGGCCGGGCTGGCGCTCGGCGACGAGGTCGTCGAACTGGGCGAGCATGCGCGCGTCGTAGTCGCGCGTCGCGGGGTCGATCGGGAAGACGCCCGACGCGTCGCCGACGCCCAGCACCCGGCTGCCGGTGAGCTTCCAGTGCACGTACCCGGCGAGCGTCGTGACGAACGCGACCTGCGGGACGTGCGGCTCCTCGTCGAGCACCGCCTGGTAGAGGTGCGCGATCGACCAGCGCAGCGGGATGTTGTGCCCGAACAGGCCCGTGAGCTCGGTGGCCGCGGCCTCGGTCGACGTGTTGCGCCACGTGCGGAACGGCACGAGCAGCTCGCCGTCGGCGTCGAACGCGAGGTAGCCGTGCATCATCGCGGAGACGCCGAGCGCGCGCAGGGCCGTCGGCCGCACGCCGTGCTTCTCCTCGGCGTCCGCGAGCAGCGCCGCGACGGACTCCTGCAGGCCGGTCCAGACGGCGTCGAGCGAGTACGTCCACGTGCGGTCGACGAACTGGTTCTCCCACGCGTGGCTGCCGGTCGCGAGGACCGTGCCGTCGGCGGCGACGAGGCACGCCTTGATGCGCGTGGAGCCGAGCTCGATGCCGAGGGTCGCCTCGCCTGCGCTGATCGCGTCTCGTGCCTGGGCGGGGTCGACCATCGTCGCGGCTCCTTCGTCGCTGGTGGCGGGTGCCGACGACGTGCCGGGCACCCCTCGCTCGTGCACCGTCAGATCGCGGTGCGTGAGCCAATGTTAGCGCTCACATCGGGTGGGCGGTCCAGCCCGGAGGTCCCACGCCGCGCTCGGTCGCGCGACGTCGGGCACGGTCCGCCGCACGGCGTCGTGCGCGGTCCGGCGGCCCCGGCGACGCAGAGCGTCCCGTCAGGCACGGGCACCGCTGCTCACCCGCACGACGAGCTCCGCAGGGATCAGCCGGTGGCCCGGGTCGCCGCCCGACATCGCCGTCTCCAGCGTGTCGATCGCCAGCAGCCCGAGCGCCGAGAAGTCCTGCCGCACCGTCGTCAGCGGCGGGACGTAGTGCGCCGACCCGACCTCGTCGTCGAAGCCCACCAGCGCCACGTCGTCCGGCACGCGCACCCCCGCCTCCCAGAACGCGTGCAGCAGACCCAGCGCGAGCTGGTCGTTCGCCGCGAAGACCGCGTCCGGCAGGCCCTCGCGCACCAGGCGGCGCCCCACGTCGTACCCGTCGGACGCACCCCAGCCGACGACCACGGGCTCGTCGACCGGCACGCCCGCGGCCGCGCACTCCGCACGCCACCCGACCAGCCGGTCCTGCGCGTCGAACCAGTCCTGCGGACCCGCCACGTGCAGCACGCGCGACCGCCCCGCCTCGAGCAGGTGCGCGGTCGCGAGCCGCGCGCCCTGCTGCTGGTCGACACCCACCGCGTGCAGGTGCGGCTCCGACGGCACGTCCGCCGCCGACGACACCACGACCACCGGCACCGGGGAGTCGAGCGCCGCGAGCACGTCGACCGCCTGCACCGTCGGCGCGATGATCGCCACGCCGTCCACGCCCTGCCCCAGGAAGTGCTCGAACGCGTGGTGCATCGCGTCGCCGTCGAACTGCCGCAGCGTCGCGACCGACACGAACCAGCCCGCGACCCGCGCGGCCTCCTCGACCCCGACCAGCGTGCTCGTCGGCCCGTAGAGCGCGGTCGCGGGCGTCACGACCCCGACCGTGCCCGTCCGGCGCGTGACCAGCGCACGCGCCGCGCTGTTGCGCCGGTAGCCGAGCTCCGCGATCGCCGCGAGCACACGGTCCCGCGTCTCCGGGCGCACCGACGGGTGGTCGTTGAGCACGCGCGACACCGTCTGGTGCGACACGCCCGCGCGGGCCGCGACGTCGCTCATCGCCGGTGGTCGGCCCGTCGTCCCGTTGCGCGCAGCGGCCGGGCGCGCCGTCGCCCCGTCCGTCCCGATCTCGGCCACGCCGCCTCGACTTCCCGTGCTCGTCCGGGGTCCGTCCCCGTCCGCCGTCCGCCGCCTCGCGACGTCCGTCCCGCCAGTCCTACCGCCTCACCGGGTCCCGGGAGGCTCGATCGCGCCGACCCGTGCCGCCGCGCCCATGTTTCGATAGTCCACGACCCGCATGATCGCCCCTCGTGCCCCGTCGCGACGCTGGTCCCGCGCAGCGCGGGCGACCCGGCGCCCGGTCGAACGGTGGTGCCGTCACCGACTCGTTTCGACGCGTCCGACGGGCGTGCGCCCGGCTCCGACCGCGCCAGGGCGCGACGCGCGCCGTCAGCCCGCGTACTGCGCGCCGAGCTCCCGGGAACGCTCCGCGGCCGCGCGTGCCGCCGCGACGACGCCCGCTCGCACACCGTGCGCGTCGAGCGCCGCGACCGCCGCCACCGTCGTCCCGCCCGGCGACGACACGCGCTCGCGCAGCACCACCGGATGGTCCCCCGACTGCGCCGCGAGCGCCGCCGCACCCTCGACCGTCGCGACCGCGAGGCGCGTCGCCAGGTCCCGCGTGAGCCCGAGCAGCACGCCTGCCTCGGCCATCGCGTCGACCAGGTAGAACGCGTACGCCGGGCCCGAGCCCGAGATCGCGGTCACCGCGTCGAGGTCCTTCTCCGCGACGCGCACGACCAGGCCGGTCGCGGCGAGCAGCTTCTCGACGAGCACCAGGTGCCCCTCGGTCGCGTGCGCGCCGCCCGCGATCGCGCTCGCACCCTTGCCGACGACCGCCGGGGTGTTCGGCATGACGCGGACCACCGGCGTGCCGGCCGGCAGTCGCTGCTCGTAGAACGCGATCGGCAGACCGGCCGCGACCGACACCACGAGCGCGCCGCCCCGCAGGGCCGACGCGATCTCGTCCAGCACCGACCCGACGACGTGGGGCTTCACCGCGACCAGCACGACGTCCGCGCGCGCCGCCGCGTCCACGTTCGACGCGCCCGTCCGGACCGCGTACCGGCCGGCGAGCTCGTCCGCGCGCGCCGTCGCGTGCTCCGTCACCTCGACCTGCTCGGGCGTCCAGCCCGCCGTGAGCAGCGCACCGAGGAGCGCCTCCCCCATCACGCCGCCGCCCAGGACCGCCACCTGCGGGGTGCCGCCCGCTGTGTCCGTCATCGTCGTCCTCCCTCGTGCGCCCGGCGTCGGGCGACGACGCGAGCCTACCGACGCGCGCGGCGCACCCTCGCCGCCGCCCGACCCGTCCGCCACCGCGCGCCCGCCGGTGTGCGATCGCGCCGAGCTCGTGAGGTGCGGCTCACCACCCCGCCAGGAGGTGACGACCTCGACGACGCGACGGATCGGTCGGCGTGCGGTGCGGGGTGCCGGTGGTCGCGCACATGCGAGCTCGCGGGTGCGACGACGAGCGGGACCTCCTGCGCGGACGGCGAGGACGGGGCGCTGAGGCGGGCGGGGCGAGGCGGTCAGCCGCCGGTGCGGGTCTGCGGCGGGCCGCCCTGGAAGCCTGCGGGAGGGCCGCCCTGGAGGACGACCGGGCCGCGCTGGTCGTCGCCGAGGCCCGACAGGCCCGTCGAGGTGCTGCCCGACGAGCCCTCGACCGGCTGGTCGAGGTCCGCGAGGACGACCTCGTCACCCGCCGACAGGCCCGAGACGATCTCGGTGCGCTCCGCGCCCACGGCGCCGACCTCGACCTCGACCGTGCTCGGGGTGTCGCCGTCGAGGACCTGGACCGTCGTCGCGCCGTCGGCCGTCCGGACCGCGGAGGTCGGGACGGTCAGCACGTCGTCGACGCCCGCGACCTGCACGACGACCTGCGCCGACGCACCGTCGAACAGGCGCTCCTGCGTCGCGTCGAGCGCGATCTCGACCGTGTAGGACGGCTCCGACGTCGACGACACGTCGAGGACCCCGACGCTGCTCACGGTCCCCGTGAGCGCCGCCTGGGTGCTGGGCGTCGTCACCGTGGCAGCCTGGCCGACGGCGACGAGGTCGATGTCCGAGAGGCCGACGGTGGTCGTCGCCGTGTGGCCGTCGCCGCCGAGCACCGTGACGACCGCGGTCGTCGACGACGCCCCGACCGCGTCTCCGGGCGCCAGCGCGACCCCCGCGACCGTGCCGGCGATCGGGCTGGTCAGCGTGCCGAACGGCAGTGCCGCCCGGGCGATCGCGACCTCCGCCTGCGCGGCGGCGACCGCCGCCTGGTCCGCGAGGATCGTCGCCGCCGACGCGGCACCGCCGGTCGAGCCGTCGCTCGCGGACGTGCGGTCGGACGACGCGCTCGAGGCGCTCGGGGCCGTCGTCGTGCTGCTGGTCGGGGACGGGGTCGTGCTCGACGAGCCGGAGCCCGAGGTGTCGGCGCCCGTCGTCCCGCTGCCGGTCGCGCCGGTGCCCGGGGTGTTCGTGCCGTCCGTCGACGACCGGGCCGCCGCGACGGCCTGCTGGAGGGCGACGACCGCCTGGTCGAGCGTCGTCGCCAGCGCCGTGAGGGCCTGCTGCGCGGCGTCGGTGGCCTGCTGCGCGTCGAGCGTGCCGCCGATCGCGTCGCGGCAGGCGGCGAGGGCGTCCGTCAGGGCGGCGTCGACGTCCGGGCCGTCGGCGCCGTCGGTCTCGTCCGGGCCGTCGGTGTCGGCGGCGTCTGCTGCGTCGGTCGTCGCGCCGGTGCCGGTGACGTCGCCCCCGGTGCCCGTCGCGTCGCCCGTCGACGAGGCCGCCCCACCCGTACCCGACGGGACGCCGGACGCGGGGTCGCCGTCCGTCGGCTCGGGGCTCGGCTCGTCGTCGGCGACGAGGTCGAGGAACGCCGTGCACGCCGCCTCGGACGCCTCGACGCTCGCGCTGCTGCCGGCGAGGGCGTCGTGCGCGGCGGTGGCCTGTGCGAGGAGGTCCTGCTGGGCCTTCCGGACGTCGGCGACGGCCGCCTGCACCGCGGCGTCGTCGGACGCGTCGGGACCGCCTCCGGGGCCGGTCGTGCCGGGCTCGGTCGACCCGGCGTCCCCGGTCGAGCCGGTCGAGCCGGTCGAGCCGGTCGACGGCGTCGACCCGCCGGGCGGCGTCGAGCCCGTCGACGTGGAGCCCGTGGACGACGGCGAGCCCGTGGACGTCGACGCGCTCGACGTCTGCGACGCCAGGTCCGTGTCGAGCTGGTCCTGCGCGTCGGCGAGCGCCGCCTCGGCGTCGTCGACCGCCTCCTGCAGCGCGGCAGGGTCGAGCGTCGCGAGCGTCTGGCCGGCGGTGACCTGCTGCCCGACGGCGACGTCGACGGTCGCGACCGTGCCCGCGACGGAGAACGACGCGTCGCGCCGCGTGGCCGACGCGACGGAGCCGACGGCGTCGACGGACTGCTCGACGGACGCGGTCTCGGCCGTCGCGGTCCGGTACCGCCCGGTGCCGTCGCCGCCCAGCGCGAGGGCCACGCCTCCGCCGACGCCGCAGAGCACGACGGCTCCGGCGGTGGCCAGCGCGACGGTGCGACGGCGGG
Source organism: Cellulomonas algicola (assembly GCF_003851725.1). Lineage (GTDB taxonomy): Bacteria > Actinomycetota > Actinomycetes > Actinomycetales > Cellulomonadaceae > Cellulomonas > Cellulomonas algicola. The sequence continues at coordinate 33,342 of NZ_BHYL01000027.1, forward strand.
CACGGCGACGGGCCGAACGTGCGAGCGACGGGCGCGGCGCGGCACCGGCACCGGGCACGAC
>NZ_BHYL01000028.1 GCF_003851725.1 Cellulomonas algicola
CTCGTGCACGGGCGGGCCGCGGACCGGGCCAACCCCGGCGGGCCCGTCACCGCGCTCGCGGTCGCGCACGCGCTGCCCGCGACCGTCGCCGACCTGCTCGGGCGGGCCGCGTGACCGCCGTCCTCGCCGCGGTCGGGAGGGACGTCGTGGCGCGCTCGGGGGAGGCCGCATGACCGCCCCCGCGACGACGCTCGACCGCGACCTCGCGTCGCGGGTCGAACGGCTGCTCGCCACGGGCCGCCGCGCGGTGCTGGGGATCGCCGGGGCGCCCGGTGCGGGCAAGTCCACGCTCGCCGCGCAGGTCGCCGCCGCGTACCCCGACGCCGCCGTCGTCGTGCCGATGGACGGGTTCCACCTCGCGCAGACCGAGCTCGAGCGCCTCGGCCTCGCGGACCGCAAGGGCGCGCCCGACACGTTCGACGCCGCCGGGTTCGTCGCACTGCTGCGGCGGCTGCGCGACCCGCACCCCGACGAGGTCGTGTACGCGCCCGAGTACCGCCGCGACCTGCGCAACGGGGTCGCCGGGGCGATCCGGGTCGCGCCCGACGTCCCGCTCGTCGTCACCGAGGGGAACTACCTGCTGCTCGACACGCACGGCTTCGCGCCCGTGGCCGGGCTGCTCGACGAGGCGTGGTTCGTCGCACCCGACGACGACCTGCGGCTCGCCCGGCTGGTCGCGCGGCACGAGGCGTTCGGCAAGCCCGCCGACGCCGCGCACGCGTGGGCGCACGGTCCCGACGAGCGCAACGCGCGGCTGGTCGAGGCGACCGCGGGGCGCGCCGACGTCGTGGTCCGCCCGGCCTGAGCCGGTCGACGCGCCCGGCTGTCGACCTGACCGGCCTCCCGCCCTCGACCCGGGTCTGGTGACCGCCCGGGGGCGCGTCGCGGTACCGAGGCCCGGGTCGTCGGTGCCGGGTCTGCTGGAGAGGTCGCCCGCGTCGCCGGATCGACGGGCGCCGGTGGGTGCGGGTGCGACACTGGGCGCCGTGAGCCAGTTCCCCTCGCGTGCCGTCGTCGACCTCGCCGCGATCCGCGGCAACGTGCGCAGCCTCGCGGCGCACGCACCGACGGCGCAGGTCATGGCGGTCGTGAAGGCCGACGCGTACGGCCACGGGCTGGTCCCGAGCGCGCAGGCCGCGGTCGAGGGCGGCGCGACGTGGCTGGGTGCGGCGCAGGTGCCGGAGGCCGTCGCCCTGCGGCGGGCCGGGATCGTCGGCGCCCGCGTGCTCACGTGGCTGTACGCGCCCGGCGCACCGCTGCGCGAGGCCGTCGAGGCCGACGTGGACGTGTCCGTCGCCGCGGCGTGGGCGCTCGACGAGGTCGTCGCCGCGGCGCGCGCCGCCGGCAGGACCGCGCGGATCCACCTCAAGGTCGACACGGGGCTCGGGCGCAACGGCCTGACGCCCGCGGACCTCGACGCGCTGCTGCCGGACGCCCTGCGCGCGCAGGCGGAGGGCGCGGTCGAGGTCGTCGGGGTCTGGTCGCACCTCGCGTTCGCCGACGAGCCCGCGCACCCCACCGTCCGTGCGCAGGCCGTCGTGTTCGCCGACGCCGTGCGCGCCGTCGAGGACGCGGGTGCGCACGTCGAGGTGCGGCACCTGGCGAACTCAGCTGCGACGCTCACGGACCCCGCGGTCCACCACGACCTCGTGCGCCCCGGCATCGCGGTGTACGGGCTGTCGCCCGTGCCGCAGCTCGGCGGTCCCGAGGACTTCGGGCTCGTGCCGGCCATGACGTTCGAGGCCGAGCTCGCGACGGTCAAGGCCGTCCCCGCGGGTCACGGCATCTCGTACGCGCACCAGTACGTGACCCCGCACGACACGGTCGTCGGCGTCGTGCCCGTCGGGTACGCCGACGGCGTGCCGCGGCACGCGTCGGGCACGCAGGACCGGCCCGGCGGGCCGCTGCGGGTCGGCGGGCGCACGCTGGGTGTCGCCGGTCGCGTGTGCATGGACCAGGTCGTCGTCGACCTCGGGCCGGGTGCCCGCGAGGTCGCCGGTGACCGCGTCGAGCTGTTCGGCACCGGCCGCGACGGCGGCCCGACCGCCGAGGACTGGGCGCGCGCCGCCGGCACGATCTCCTACGAGATCGTCACGCGCGTCGGCGCCCGCGTCCCGCGCGTGCACGTCGACAGCGACGCCGACCGCAGCGCGCACGCCGCGACGTCCAGCAGCAGCACGTCCGACGCCGGGACGCCCGGCACGACCGCGGGCGCCGCGCCCGCCCTCACCACGGAGGTGGCCCGATGACCGACGCCGTGAGCACAGACGCCGTGACCACAGGCCCCGTGACCACCGGACCCACGGCCACGGTGCACCTGCCCGACAGCGACGCGACCCGCGCGTACGGCCGCGCGCTCGCGGAGGTGCTGCGCGCCGGGGACCTCGTCGTCCTCACGGGCGACCTCGGCGCGGGCAAGACGACGCTCACGCAGGGGATCGGCGCCGGGCTCGGCGTCCGCGGCCAGGTGGCGTCGCCGACGTTCATCATCGCGCGCGAGCACCCGCCCCTCCCGCGCGAGGACGGCACGCGCGGCCCGGGCCTCGTGCACGTCGACGCGTACCGGCTGTCGTCGCTCGACGAGGTCGACGCGCTCGACCTCGACTCGAGCCTCGACGAGGCCGTGACGGTCGTCGAGTGGGGCGAGGGCTGGGTCGAGGGCCTCGCGGCCGACCGGCTCGAGGTGACGGTGGTCCGCCCGCGCGGCGGCGTGGACCCCGCCGACGACGAGGACGCCGCCGCGGGCGAGCGGGTCGTCACGGTGCGGGCGGTCGGCGACCGCTGGGCGGGCGTCGCGCTCCCCGGCGCGGACGCGGTGGCAGGCTGACGCCGTGCCCGTCCTCGCGCTCGACACCTCGGCGGCCGTCGCGGTCGCCCTCCTCGACGACTCCGGCGTGGTCCTGGCCGCGCGCAGCGACGACCAGCCGCGCCACCACGCCGAGCTGCTCGCACCCATGGTCGCCGCCGTCCTGGCGGACGCGGGCGTCGACCGGGCGGCGCTGACGTCGGTCGTCGTCGGCACCGGTCCCGCACCCTTCACCGGCCTGCGGGTCGGGCTCGTGACCGCCCGGACGCTCGGTCTCGCGCTCGGCGTGCCGGTGCGCGGCGTGCCGAGCCTCGACGGCGTCGCCGTGGCCGCGTCGCGCGTCCTCGACGCCGGGTCGACGGTGCTCGTCGCGACCGACGCCCGCCGCCGCGAGGTCTACTGGTCGCTGTACCGCACGGACGGCGCCGGTGGCGTCGACGTGCTCGTCGCCCCCGAGGTCGGTGCGGCCGACGACGTCGCCGCGGACGAGCGGACGGCCGGTGCGGTCGTCGTCGGGCGTGGCGGTCTGCTGTACCCCGTGCTCGGGGCTGCCGACGACCTGGAGGACCGTGGCCTCGTCGACCCGGACCCCGCGGCCCTCGCGACGCTCGCCGCGCAGCGGTCCGCGCACGGCGAGGACCTCCCCACGACGCCGCTCTACCTGCGCCGCCCCGACGTGACCCCCGCCGCGAGCCGCAAGCGCGTGCTCGGATGACTGCGGGAGCGCCGGGCGTCGAGGTCCGTGCGCTGACGACGCAGGACGTGCCGGCGCTGGTCCGGATGGAGGACGAGCTGTTCGGCGCGGGCGCGTGGTCCGCGCAGTCGCTCCTCGAGGAGGTCGTCGGGCCCGGCCGGTGGTACGTCGGCGCGCAGGACTCCGCGGGCACGCTCGTCGGGTACGCGGGCCTGTGGTTCGACGGCGAGGACGTCCAGGTCATGACCGTCGGGACCGACCCCGCGCACCAGGGCCGCGGGGTCGGGCGGCTGCTGCTGACCGCGCTGCTCGACCACGGGCGCGCGCTGGGAGCCCGAGCCGCGCTGCTCGAGGTCCGCGTGGACAACGCCCCGGCGCTCCACCTGTACGAGAGCGCGGGGTTCGAGCGGCTCGGCCTGCGGCGCGGGTACTACCAGCCGGAGAATGCGGACGCATGGACCATGCGGCTCGACCTGCGCCGCGACGAGGGGGAGGCACCATGACGGAGCAGCGGACGGGACGAGCGACGACCCGCGAGGCGGTGCTCGTCGACCCGGTGGAGCTGGCGGCGCACCTCGCCGGCGACGAGCCGCCCGTGCTGCTGGACGTCCGCTGGGCGCTGGGCCGCGACGACGGTCACGAGCAGTACCTCGCCGGGCACCTGCCGGGCGCCGTGTACGTCGACCTCGACACCGAGCTCGCGTCGATGCCGAGCCCCGAGGAGGGGCGCCACCCGCTGCCGGCCGTCGCCGACCTCGAGGAGGCCGCGCGGCGCTGGGGCGTGCGCGAGGACCGTGCGGTGGTCGTGTACGACGACGCGGGCGGCACGTCGGCCGCGCGCGCGTGGTGGCTGCTGCGCTGGGCAGGGCTGGTCGACGTGCGGCTGCTCGACGGCGGCCTGGCCGGCTGGACCGCGGCGGGGCTCACGCTCGAGGCGGGGTCGGTCACGGCGGAGCCGGGCGACGTGGTGCTGTCCACCGGGGCGCTGCCGACGATCGACGCCGACGACGCGGCCGGCTGGGACGGCCCGCTGCTCGACGCGCGCGCACGTCCGCGGTTCCTGGGCGAGGTCGAGCCCGTCGACCCGCGGGCCGGGCACATCCCGGGTGCGGTGAGCGCCCCGACGGCCGACAACCTCACCGAGGACGGCGTGTTCCGCTCCGACGACGCGCTCCGGGAGCGGTTCCGCGCGCTCGGCGTCGAGGCCGGTGCGCCCGTCGCCGTCTACTGCGGGTCCGGTGTGACGGCCGCGCACGAGGTCGCGGCGCTCGCCGCGGTCGGCATCGACGCGGCCCTCTACCCGGGGTCCTGGTCGCAGTGGTCCAACGACCCGTCCCGACCGGTCGCGACGGGGGACTGAAGGGCGGCACCGGGGCGCCCGTCCGGCAACCGGGCGAACCTGGTGCGCTCGCCGCGGGCGACGGGCGCAGACGCGCCGGACGTGTCGGGGCCGACGGCTACGCTCGCGCGCGTGCCGACGTGGACCCAGGAGCAGGTGCTCGCGCTCGCGCCCGACGCCTCGTCCGTCGCGGCGGGCCGCAAGCTCGCGAGCCCGGCGCCCTGGAGCTCGATAGGTGTCACGGAGACGCCCGCCGCGGTGTGGGGCCTGTGCGCGGGCTCGGGCAAGAACCCGTACGCGACCGTCGTCGACCTGAGCGGGCCCGCGTACTCGTGCACGTGCCCCAGCCGGAAGTTCCCCTGCAAGCACGCCCTCGGCCTGCTGCTGCTCTGGGCGGCCGGGCAGGTCCCGCCGGCCGACGCCCCGGCCGACTTCGCGGCCACGTGGCTCGACGCACGGGCCGCGCGCGCGCAGAAGGCACCGGCGGCGGCGCCCGACCCCGAGGCGGCGACGCGCCGCGC
>NZ_BHYL01000029.1 GCF_003851725.1 Cellulomonas algicola
GGTCGACGCAGGCCGACACCGCAGCCGGGAGGCTCGCGACCGGGAGCGCCCAGGTCGCCGACGGGGTGCACGCCGCGGCCGCGCAGGTCGACGGGCTCGTCGCGGGCGTGTCCGGGCTGCCCGCCGACCTGCAGACGCTCACCGCCTACCTCACCGCACGCGCGCAGGCGGGCGACGCCGACGCCGCGCAGATCCTCGCGCACCTCGCGTCGACCGCGGACCGGCTGCCCGACGCCGCGACCCTCGCCGCGGCCCGGCAGCAGCTCGACGCACTCGACACGGGCGCCCGCCAGGTCGCCGACGGTGCGGCTGCGCTGCACGACGGGACCGCGCAGGTCGCCGCCGGGGCCGGGTCGCTGCGCGACGGCACGCGTACGCTCGCCGACGGCACCGCGCAGGTCGCGTCGGGCGCGCAGGACGTCGCCGACGGCGCGTCCCGGCTGGTCGACGGCACCGGGCAGCTCGGCGCGGGCACGGCCACGCTCGCGGGCTCGCTCGACGACGGTGCGGCGCAGGTCCCGGCCGACGACGACAGCACCCGGGCGGCGCGTGCCGCCGCGATCGCCGAGCCTGTCGGGCTCGACGCGACGGACCGCGCGACCGCGGCCGGGTTCGGCGAGGGCATCGCCCCGTTCTTCCTGCCGCTCGCGCTGTTCCTCGGCGGCGTCGTGACGTGGATGATCCTGCGGCCCGTGCCGCCGCGTGCGCTCACCACGCCCGCGCGCGGCGCCCGTGCGGCCCTCTCCGGGTACGCGCCCGCACTCGTCATGGGGATCGTGCAGGTCGTGGTGCTGCTCACCGTCCTGCGGGTGGGGGTCGGGCTGACCCCGACGCACCCGGTCGGCGCGCTCGCGTTCACCGTGCTCGTGGTCGCCGCCTTCCTCGCGGTGCAGCAGATGCTCCTCGCGCTGCTGGGCACGGCCGCCGGACGCATCGCGACGCTCGCGCTGCTCGTGCTCCAGCTCGCGTCGGCGGGCGGCACGTACCCGGTCGAGACGTCGCCGGCGTTCTTCCGGGCGCTGCACCCGCTGCTGCCCATGAGCTACGGCGTCGACGGCCTGCGGGCGCTGCTGACGGGTAACCCCGACGGGCGGCTCTGGACCGCGGTCGCCTACCTCGTCACGCTCCTCGTCGCGTCGCTCGCGGTGACGTCGTGGCGGGCGGGGCGCATGCGCACGTGGACGCTCTCGCGCCTGCACCCCGCACTCACGATCTGACCGGCGCCCGCGGGCGCACGTTCTGGGAGGCTGCACGCATGCGGACCACCGACACCCGGCGGCACATCGTCGACGCGGCCCTCGCGCTCGTCGCCGAGCGCGGCTACACCGCGACCGCCGTCGACGACATCGCCGCCGCGGCGGGCGTCGCGAAGGGGTCGGTGTTCTACAACTTCGGCTCCAAGGCCGAGCTGTTCGAGGCGATCATCGCCGAGGGCGTCGCGCGGCTCACCGCGGCGCTGCGGGCGGCCGCCGACGGCCTGACCGGCACCGACGCGGTCGACGCGCTCGTCACCGAGCTGCTCACGCAGGTCCGCGACCACCCCGACTTCGCGAAGGTCATGGTCGCCGAGGTCTTCCGCACGGGCCGGCAGTGGCAGGACTCGATCCGCGCGCTGCGGGACGACGCGATGGGGGTGTTCGCCGGTGCCGTCGCGGCGGCATGGCCCGACCGGGACCCGTCGCTCACGGCGGCGGCGCTGTTCGGTGCCACGGTCGTGGCCGGGCTCGAGTGGCTCGTGTTCCAGCCGGAGCGCTCGCTCGAGGACGTGCGGTCGGCGGTCCTGACGACGGTCCGCTGACCGCACCGCCGAGTGGGGCGTCACCCCACGCCCGGACACAGCAGCACGCCGGCGGCGACTGGTGTCACCGCCGGCGTCCCGGGGTCGTGCAGGTCGCGGCGCAGCCGCGGAAGGTCACTCGCCCGCGCGCTGCGTGGGGACGCCCTGGAGGAGCTGACGCACCTCGGCCTCGTGGAAGCGACGGTGCCCGCCCAGCGTGCGGACCGCCGAGAGCTTGCCGGCCTGGGCCCAGCGCGTCACCGTCTTGGGGTCCACGCGGAACAGGACCGCGACCTCGCCGGGGGTGAGAAGGGCACCCTGCGTGAGGGGGGCGTCGGTGGTCACAGCCATGGTCATCTCCTGTCGTTCGGTAGCTCGGCTGACCTCGTGGGTCCCGTGGCTTTGCGTCCCCACCTTGCGGCGGGTTTGCCGTTGTCGCTGACAACAAGAACTATGACCGTTTCTGGACAGTTAGTCAAGAAACTCCGCGTCAGTTGCGTGCGGCAAACGGGTGAACTTCAGAGCCGCCCGTATCTCGCACGGGCAAACGCATACCCGCCGTACGCGACGAGCCCCAGCGCGACGACGCCGAGCAGGAACGGCCCGCCCGGCTGGTCGCGCAGGGTGTGCAGCGCCTGGTCCAGGCCGCCCGCCGCCTGCGGGTCGGCCTTGGCTGCCGCGACGACGAACAGCACGCCCACGACGCCGAGCGCGACACCCTTGAGCACGTAGCCCCACACGCCCAGACGCTCCACGACGCGGCCCGCCGTCCCGGACGGCAGGCGGTGCAGGTCGGCCAGGAACTTCTTCTTCCAGCCCTTGACCACGTGGTACGCGCCCACGCCGACGACGGCCAGGCCGACGGCGGCGACGAGGATCCGACCGCCGGGCGCGGACATGAGGCGCGACGTGAGGTCGGCCGTCTGCTGCTCGCTCGACGTGCCGCCGCCACGCGCGAACGCGAACGACGCGGCCGCGAGCGCGAGGTAGACGAGCGCGCGGCCCGCGGCCTTGGCACGCCACCCGTTCGTCCGCGAGCCCTGCGCGCCACCACCCGACGTGGGCGGCGCACCGCGGACGGCCTTGGCGACCTCCCACGCGCCCAGCGCCGCGAAGGCCACCACGAAGAACCACAGCGCCGCGCCGCCGAACGGCGTCGACGCGACCGTCCCCAGCGCGCCCGACTGGTCGGCCTGCTGGCTCCCGCTGCCGACCGCCACCTGCAGGGCCAGCACGCCGATGAGCACGTGCAGCACCCCGCTCACCGCGTACCCGGCCCGCGCCGCGAGCTCCCAGCCGTGCTCGGCGTGCGTCGTGTTCCCGCTCATCTGCGCCTCACCACCCCGCTCTCCCCCCGGTCGTCCCCCGTGCTCCGTCGCGTCGGATCGTGGCAGCGAACGGGCACCCCCGCGACCGGAGGGGACTGCCGTAGCCTGGGCTCCGCCTCGGGGCAGTAGCTCAGCCGGTCAGAGCAGCGGACTCATAATCCGTGGGTCGTGGGTTCAAGCCCCACCTGCCCCACCCGACGTCCCTCCCCGCGCGTGCGCGGGCGCCGCACCCCGCGCGGGTACCGTTGCCCGGTGGCTCTCTCCCGTCGACGCCGGCTCCCCGCGGCGGACCGCGCGCTGCTCGACCTGCGCCCCGGCGACCGCGTCCTCGTCGAGGCGCACCTGAGCGACGGCCGGTGGGCGGTCGCGTCCCGTCGGGCGCTGCACCTCCTCGAGGACGGCAAGGTCGCCCGCGTCCCCTGGAGCGAGGTGGACCGCGGGTCGCTCGACCCCGCGACGCGCGTGCTGACGGTCACCTGGGTCTGGGGCGGCACGTCGCGCCTGCCGTTCGCGCAGGACTCCGCGTCCGTGGGCTTCACGCAGACGTTCCGCGAGCGCGTGCAGCAGTCGGTCGTCCACGCCGTGCCCGTCACGGTGCCCGGCGGCGGCAAGGTCCGGCTCGCGCTGCGGCGCGACGAGGAGGGCGAGATCTTCACGCAGGTGCTGGGCGACGCGGGCGTGGACGTCGACGACCCCGTCGTCTCCGCGGCGCTCGACGTCGCCGAGGCCGAGGCGCGCGACGCGGTCGGCCTGCCCCGCTGACGCGGGTGGCCGCCGGGCGCCTCGGGTGGTCCGGAGCACCCTCCGACGGCTGCTAGAGTTTCTTCCCGCGCGATCCCTCGTAGCTCAATTGGCAGAGCATCCGACTGTTAATCGGACGGTTACTGGTTCGAGTCCAGTCGAGGGAGCTTCCCACGAAGGCCCCCGCCCGGCACCACGCCGAGCGGGGGCCTTCGTCGTACCGCCACATCTCCGCCCCGGCCGCGCAGCAGGGCCGCCCCACGCCTGCGCGCGACGCCGTGCCATCCGGATCGTGGGAAGTGCGCCGCTCCCCCTTGCCCTGCGAGCAGCGCTGTGGTGACGTCTGCCGCCTGCCGGGAGCGAGTCGTCTCCCGCCCGTCGACGCCCAGAGGAAGGACCCACCCGTGCCGACCACGACGTCCTCCTCCGTCCGCGTCCCCGCGTCGCCGGCCCTCGCGCGCCGGTCGTGTCGCTGTCGCCGCTGCTGCCCGTCCTGATCCACCGGCGACCACGCCGGAGCAGCCCCCGGTCGACGCCGTGACGCGTGCGCCTCCTGCGCGCAGCCGCCGCGTCGGCCTCTCGACGCACCGGAGAGACACGACCATGACCCTCGACCTGACCCTGCCGCCCACCACGGCGACCGCACCCGCCCCGCGCGTCGCACCCGTCGCAGCCGCCGCACCCGGCACGCTCCGCACCGCGGAGCTCGCCGACCTCGTGCGGTCGATCGCGGCGCGCCCGGACCGCTGGCGTCCGCTCGTCCGCTTCCAGGAGAGCGGACGGTGGTGGACCCGGCTCGACGCACCGGCCGGCGTCGACGTGTGGCTCCTCACGTGGCTGCCCGCGCAGGGCACCGAGCTGCACGACCACGGTCGGTCGTCCGCGGCGTTCACCGTCGCCGCGGGCACCCTGACCGAGCTCCGCCCGGGCGACGACGGCGCGCCCGTCCCGCAGGGCTTCGCGGCCGGGCGCACCCAGACGGTCGAGCCGGGTGATCTGCACGACGTGGTCAACGCGGGGACGGAGCCGGCCGTGAGCATCCACGCCTACTCTCCCCCGCTCACCCGCATGACCTACTGGGGTGCGGGGCCGGACGGCGTGCTGGTGCCGACGCGCACCGTCGACACCGACGAGCCGGAGACGGACGCGTGACCGCCGCGGTGCGCCGCCGCACGATCGACGACGTCCTCGCGGAGGCTCGCGCGCGCCTGCACCGCCTCACGCCGCACGAGGCGTGGGCCGCGGTCGAGCGCGGTGCGCTCCTCGTGGACATCCGCCCCGCCGCGCAGCGGGCGGCCGAGGGCGAGGTGCCGGACGCCGTCGTCATCGAGCGCAACGTGCTCGAGTGGCGGCTCGACCCCGCGAGCGCGCACCGCATCCCCGAGGCGACCGGGTACGACGTCGAGGTCGTCGTGCTGTGCTCGGAGGGGTACACGTCGAGCCTCGCGGCGGCGTCGCTCGCCGACCTGGGGCTGCACCGGGCGACGGACGTCGACGGCGGGTTCAGCGCGTGGCGAGCGGCGGGTCTGCCGACCGCCGGGGTGCCCGTGGGCGGGACGGCGCGCACGGTGCACGCCTAACCGGCTCAGCGGGCGGCGTCGTCCCGGTCGCCCTCGCCGTCCCGGTCGAACATGGACACGACGCCCGAGGCCTCGAGCGCCATCAGCGGGCTGCCCGACGCGCCGCGCAGCGGGACGCGCGACGACTGGTGAGACGCGACGGTCACGAGCACCGCGATGACCGAGGAGTCGATGAACGTGGCCCGGGTCAGGTCGATCTCGCGCACCCCGGCGGCGACGAGGGTCGGACCGAGCTCGCCGCGCGCGACGCCGAGCTCGTCGGCGAGGTCGAGGACGGACGCGACGTCGACGTCGCCGTCGACGCGCAGCACGTGCGGGTGCTCGGGGTCGACCCGAAGGCCGTCCTGCGGGGCGTCTGCGCCGTCCAGGCGTGTCGGTGACGTCACGTGCCCAGTATGACGACTCGACGCGGGCACCGTCGTACGCGACGCGCGACACCGCCGCCTGGCCGACCGGGCGACGCGCCCGTCGCCGGTGCGCACGGACGCGTCCGGGCGGGTACGGTCGGCGGGTGCACGCGGAGGTCGAGGGCAACGAACGCTCGTTCGCGTCCTCCGTGGGGTCCCTCGCGCGGGCGCGTGCGTGGTCGATGGAGCGGGCGCGCGACGCCGGTGCGCCCAAGCGTGTGGTCGACTCCGTCCAGCTCGCGATGAGCGAGGCGTTCACCAACGCGGTGCGGCACGCGCCCGGTTCGCAGGCGATCACGGTGCGAGCGGTCCACCGCGACCGCGAGGTGACGTTCGAGGTGCACGACGGCACCGCGACGGCCCCCCGCCGCCGCACGGGACGCGAGGGGCTGCCGGGTGGTCACGGCCTGCACATCCTGGACGCGGTGACGTCGGGCTGGGGATGGCGCCCGACGCGCGGCGCGGGGAAGGTCGTCTGGTTCACGATCCGCTGGTGACGGGCGGGCGCACTCGCCGATCACCGGGCGGGCGGCGCCCCGGACCCGCGGTTACGGTCGACGGATCGCACGCGGTCGTGGTCCGGAGGGCGGCGGCGGCCGGGTGGCGGCGAGAGGACGCGCGATGGTGGCGGCGGAGAAGGTGGCGCTCGTGACGGGCGCCGGGTCGGGCATCGGCCGGGCGAGCGCGCTGCGGCTCGCGGCCGACGGCATGACGGTCGTGGTGCTCGGGCACCGGCAGGAGAGCGCCGACGAGGTCGCCGCGGAGATCCGCGACGCCGGCGGGACCGCGGTGCCGGTCGCGGCCGACGTCGCCGACGCCGCGGCGGTGCGGGACGTGGTGCGGCGTGTCGAGGAGGAGCTCGGCCGGCTCGACGTCGTGGTGGCCAACGCGGGCGTCAACGGCGTGTGGGCGCCGGTCGACGAGATCGAGCCCGAGGAGTGGGACGCGACGATCGGCACCAACCTCACCGGCACGTTCCTCACCCTCCGGTACACGGTCCCCCTGCTCGTGCGGCAGGGCGGTGCGGTCGTCGTCGTCTCGTCCATCAACGGCACGCGGACGTTCAGCAACTCGGGCGCGTCCGCGTACGCGACGAGCAAGGCGGGGCAGGTCGCGCTCGCGCGCATGCTCGCGGTCGAGCTCGCGCCGCGCGGCGTGCGCGTCAACGTCGTGTGCCCGGGCGCGATCGACACGGAGATCAGCGACAACACCGAGCAGCGGAACACCGAGCGCCTGGGCGTGACGGTCGAGTTCCCCGACGGCGAGATCCCGCTCACGGGGTCCGAGCCCGGACGCGCGTCGCAGGTCGCGGACGCGGTCGCGTTCCTCGTGTCCGACGGCGCGAGCCACGTCACCGGTACCGAGGTGTTCGTCGACGGGGGCCAGTCGCTCGTCGTCTGAGCGGGACGTCCCGCGCAGCGAGCGACCGTCACGGGCTGGTCGTCATCACCGCGAGCGCGTCCGCGTCGAGCGGCCGGTCCGCGAGCACCAGCCGGACCGCGTCCGGGTCGGGGTTGCCCACGTCGGGTCCGCGCCAGGCGAGCGTGAGCCCGAGACGCTCGGCGAGGCGGCGGGACGCCGCGTTGTGCTCGAGGAGGTATGCGGCGACCGGGACGTCGGGCCGGACGTCGCGGGCGGCGTCGAGCGCGGCGCTCGCGAGCTCGTGCGCGAGCCCGCGACCCTGCGCCTCGACCGCGCACCGGTAGTACACGTTCCAGACGGTGCCCTCGCGCAGCGTCACGCCGCCGATGCCGACCACCCGGCCGTCCGCACGGTCGCGCGCGGTCCAGTAGCCCAGGCCGTCGTCGTCCCACGCGGTGGCGTACCGCTCGAGCTGGGTGCGGGTCTGGTCGGTCGACGTGTGCCGCCCGGACGGCAGGTGCTCCCACAGCCGCGCGTCGGCGTTCAGCACGAACACCGGCTCGGTGTCGTCGACGCGCACGGCGTCGAGGCGCAGGCGGGCGGTCAGGACGTGGCGCAGGTCGGTCACGGCTCGACCGTAGGGGGCGCCGTCCGGCGCTGCCACGTGCGCACGTCGGGGTCACGCACGGCGCGCGGCGCCCCCCGGGCCGAGGTGGCGACCCGACCGCTCGGGCGTCCAGGTCGCGCACTCCGCGGCGACGGCACGCCCGAGGCGGCGACGCGGCCGTTCAGGCGTCGGCTCCCCCGTCGCCGGCCGGGCGGACGAGGCCCGCGTCGAACGCGGCGACCACGAGCTGCACGCGCGTCGCGAGGCCGAGCCGCGTGAGCATCGAGCTCACGTGGCTCTTGACGGTGGCCTCGGTGAGCGAGAGCGCGGTCGCGACGTCGGCGTTCGTGGCCCCGGTCGCGAGGTGCACGAGCACGTCGCGCTCGCGCGGCGTGAGCCGGTCGAGCACCTGTCGTGCCGCTGGTGAGGCGGTGCGCGACCGGACCGCGTCGGCGGCCTCTGCGAGCCGCACGTACCGCGCGACGACGTCCCGCGTGACCGACGGGTCGAGCAGCGAGTCGCCCGCGTGGACGCGCCGGACGGCGGCGACCAGCTCGGCGGGGTCCGCGTCCTTGAGCAGGAACCCGTCCGCGCCCGCGCGCAGCGACGCGACGACGTACTCCTCGTCGTGGAACGTCGTGAGCATGATCGTGCGGGTGCCCGGGAGCGTCGGGTCGGCGACGAGCGCCGCGACCGCGTCGATGCCGTTGCCGTCGGGCATGCGGATGTCCATGAGGACGACGTCGGGGCGCGTCGTCCGGACCAGGTCGACCGCGTCGGCGCCTGTGCCGGCCTCCCCGACCACGACCATGTCGTCCTCGTGCTCGAGGATCATGCGTAGCCCCAGGCGGATCGTCGGCTGGTCGTCGACGACGACGACGCGCACCGTCACCGCGCCGCCCCCGTCAGGGCGACGTCGGGACCGTCCGGTGTCGTCGTCGGGAAGGACGCGTGCACCGTCCACCCGCCGTCGTCAGCGGGACCCGCGTCGAGGCGGCCGCCGCACGCGCGCGCCCGCTCGCGCATGTGGACCAGGCCGTGCCCGCCGGACGGGCTCGCGGCGCGGCGCGGGCCGGGGTCCCGGACGAGCAGGTGCAGGGCGTCGCCCCGGGCGTCCACGCGGACCTCGGCGCGTGCCGCGCGGGAGTGCAGCAGGACGTTCGTCAGGGCCTCCTGGGCGATACGGGCGACGGCGAGCGCGACGTCGGGCGGCAGGTCGACGTGGTCCGGGAGCGTGAGGTCGACGGCGACCCCGGCCTCGCGCAGCCGCTGCGCCGCGCGTGCGACGTCGTCGACCCCGGGTGCCGGGGCGAGCTCGGCGGAGACGCCCGCCGAGGCGGACGACCCGGCCGTCCCCGGGTCGCGGGCGTCGGGGGCGGCGGCTGCGCGGTCGTCGGCGCGCAGCACGTGGACGAGGCCGCGCATCGCGGTGAGCGCCTCCTTGCCCGCGCCGGCGATCCACGCGGTCGCCTCGGCGGTGGCCTCCGGGCGGCGCCCGGCGACGCGGTTGGCCGCCTGCGCGCGCACGACGATCGCGCTGACGTGGTGCGCGACGACGTCGTGCAGCTCCCGCGCGATCCGGGTCCGCTCCGCGAGCACCGCGCGCTCGGTGCGTACCTCCTGCAGCCGGCGCAGCTCGGCGTTGCGGGCCGCCAGGTCGGCGCTGGTCCGCTCGAGGCGGTGGACGACGGCGCCGAGGACCACCGCCGCGCACGCGAGCGTCGCGAGCGCGACCGAGTAGGACACGTCGACGAGCGGCATCCAGGGCAGCAGCCACAGGTCGAGGTCGTGCGTGACGGCGAGCCCGCCGGGCACGAGCAGGGCCAGCGTGCCGCCCACGGTCGCGACGGCTGCGACGACCGGCGCGACCGCACCCGCCCGCGCGCCGACGAAGGCCGCGGCGAGCAGCGGGGCGAGGTGCAGCTCCGACTGCAGGCCCGTGCGGTAGACGAGCGGGTAGCCCACGACGACACCCCAGAACGTCGCGCGCGGGTGCCGCCGCCACGCCGCGACGACGACCGCGAGCGCGAGCCCGCACCACCACCACGCGGACACCCACCGCGGGTTCCACCAGTCCGAGGAGCGCAGCACCTCGACGACGACGCACCACGCGAGCCCGACGGCGACGCCGAGCAGGAGGTCACGGACGTCGCCGGACGTCGGGGCGACGGCCGCGTCGGGCGTGGTGGACCCGGGGTCGGGCGCGGTCGGGTGCACCAGACGACGCTAACCGCGCGACTGCGCGCCGCCCGACCGCCCCCGGACGGAGATCCGGGACCGGCGGGTCAGACCCGGGACGGACACCGGGCGGGCACCTTCCGTCGATCGGCCGCGGACGGTTCGGCCGCCGCTCCGACGCGGTCACCGGACGTCCTTGCCGACGCTGGAGCCATGACCAGCAGGACGACCCGACCCCGCTCCCCCCTCCGCCTCGTGCCCGCGCTCGTCGTCGGCACGACCGCCGCCGTGACGGCCGTCGGTGCGGCCGCGTTCGCATCGGGTGCGCTCGACTCCGTGCTCGCACCACCCGCCCTGTCCGACGCGGGTCACCCCCAGGACGGCGTGGGGCTCGCCGACCCGGCGGCCGCTCCCCCGCGCGCGGTCGACGGCCTCGACGCGGAGCTCCTGCGGCGGTTCGACGCCGCGCGCGCGGCGGCCACCGAGGACGGCGTCGACCTGACGATCACGTCCGGGCACCGGACGGCCGAGCAGCAGCAGTCGCTCGTCGACGACGCCCTCGCGCGGTACGGCTCGCAGGACGAGGCGCACCGGTGGGTCGCACCCGTGGACGGCTCGGCGCACGTCGCGGGCACCGCGATCGACGTCGGCCCGACGGACGGCGCGTACTGGCTGCTCGAGCACGGCGCGGAGTTCGGGCTGTGCCAGGTGTTCGCGAACGAGGTGTGGCACTTCGAGGCCACGATCGAGCCGGGCGGGACGTGCGGGCCGACGGTGCCGGACGCCTCGGGGCTCTGGCACTGACCGGCGCACGTCGCGCCCGGCTCGAGGGGGCGTGCGGGGTCAGCCCTGGGCGTCGCGCCAGGCCACCCACTGCTCGGCGAGCGACAGGTCGTAGTCCGGTCCCGACGCGCCGACGGTGAAGAGCGTCACGCCCGCGTCGACGAGCGCGTCGGCGACCTCGCTGGGCGGGGCCTGGACGCCGATGCTGCGCTCGACGAGGGTGCCCGTGTCCCGGCCGACGGCCTCGCCGTGCTCGTCGAGGATCGCGCTCTTGCGCACGAGCGTGTCGACGTCGCCGAACGAGTGCCACGCGTCGGCGTGCTCGGCGACGACGCGCAGCGTCTTGCGCTCACCACCACCGCCGACGAGGACCGGGATCTCGCGTGTCGGCGCCGGGTTGGACCTCACCCAGCGCTCCTTGATCCGGGGCAGGGCGCTCGCGAGGTCCGCGATCCGCGAGCCCGCGGTGCCGAACTCGTAACCGAACTGGTCGTAGTCCTTCTCGAACCAGCCGGCGCCGATGCCGAGGATCAGCCGGCCGCCGCTGATGTGGTCGACCGTACGGGCCATGTCGGCCAGCAGCTCGGGGTTGCGGTACGAGTTGCAGGTGACGAGCGCGCCGATCTCGACGCGGCTCGTCTGCTCGGCCCACGCGCCGAGCATCGTCCAGCACTCGAAGTGCTTGCCGTCGGGGTCGCCGTAGAGCGGGAAGAAGTGGTCCCAGTTGAAGATGACGTCGACGCCGAGGTCCTCCGCGCGGCGCACGGCGTCGCGGATCTGGGGGTAGTCGGCGTGCTGGGGCTGGAGCTGGACTCCGATGCGGAGACGACGTGTCATGCCGTCACGCTACGTCCGCTCCCGGGACCGTGCGGCCCGACCGGGGCACGGTCTCACGCTGCGGTCCGACCACGGTTCCGGCGGGTGCCGGACGGGGCCCGCGGCGGCCTCCGGCGGGAGGCCGCGCGGGCCGGTCGGTCAGGCGGCCTCGCGCCGGGCGGCGTGCCGCCCGACGACGCTGCCGTCGGGGACGATCGCGT
>NZ_BHYL01000030.1 GCF_003851725.1 Cellulomonas algicola
CGGCACGCGGTTCTCCGGCAACGGCGACCTGCTGACGCTGCTGCTCGACTGCACGCGCGACGGCGAGGCGCTGCCGGTCGACGGCGGCAACGGACCCGTCATCACGACCGCGATCCGCCGGCCCGACGCGCTCGACGGCGACGGCTGGACCGGGCGCGGCTACTACGTCGAGGACGCGGGCTTCCCCGGGTTCCTCGGCTGGCTCGTCGAGACCGCGCAGCTGCGCTCGACCGCCCGTCGCGCCGCCGCGTTCGCGTGGCAGGTCGTGCGCAACCGCGTGCTCGCGCAGGGCCGGTCCAACGTGTCGGCCGACCTGTCCGCGCTGCTGGGCGACGGGCGGCTGTCCGCGGGGTCGCTGCCGCTGCTCGGCATGGGCCGCGACGTGCCCGACGGACGGATGTCGCTGCACGACGGGCGGCTCGCGGTGAGCTGGACGACGTCGACGTCGCGCGCCTACTTCGACGACGTCCGCTCGACGATGGAGCGCGTCGGCGAGCAGCTCGGCGCACGGTTCCAGGACAACCCGCTGTGGTGGGCCAAGCGCGTCATCACCGTGCACCCGCTCGGCGGCGTCCCCATCGGGCGGCACGTGGGCGAGGGCGTGTGCGACGAGTACGGCGAGGTCCGCGGGCACGCGGGGCTGCACGTCGTCGACGGCGCCGCGATGCCCGGGCCGGTCGGCGCCAACCCGTCGCTCACCATCGCGGCGATGGCGGACCGTGCGGCGACGCGGATGCTCGAGCAGGACTGGTCGCGACCCCGCCGCACCCACATCGCCGCACCGGCCCGCGCGCTCGCGACCCGCGCCCCCGGCGCCACGTCGGTCGCCTTCACCGAGCGGATGGTCGGGCCGTTCACGCTCGACCAGACCGACCCGCGCCACGGCGCCGAGCTCGCCCGCAGCCTGGGCGACCGCCTCCAGTTCGTCCTGACGATCACCGCACCCGACATCGAGGCGTTCGTCGCCGACCCGCTGCACCGCGCCGACGCCACGGGGTTCGTCGAGTCCAACGTCCTGGGCGGGCGGCTCGACGTCGAGCGCGGCTGGTTCAACCTGTTCGTCCACCCCGGCGGCACGCCCGGACGCCGCATGCTCTACCGCCTGTGGCTGCGCGACGCCGCCGGCTCGCCGCTCACGCTCGTCGGGGCGAAGGAGGTCGAGGACGACCGCGGGCTCGACGTGTGGGCCGACACCACGACCCTGTTCGTGCGCGTCCTCTCCGGCCACGTCGCGCCGCCCGAGGCCACGACGCACGCGCAGGCGCTCGCGGTGCTCGACAGGATGCGCGACGACGAGGTGCCCGACGGGACGATCGGCGCGGGCGTGCTCGTGATCAAGCCGTTCGACCTGGCCAAGCAGCTCACGACGTTCCGCACCGACGGCGACGCCGGTGCCGCCGCGCTCGCGCAGTTCGGCCGGCTGTTCCTCGGCGAGCTGTGGGACGTGTACGTCGCGGACAGGCTCGCCGGGCGTCGCGCCACCCCGGCGCGGGCGGCCACCGCGAGGGCCGGCCGATGAGGCGTCGCGACCTCGTCCCGCGCAGCAGCGACCTCGGGTTCGTCCCGTCGCCGCAGGTGCGCTGGCTCGACCCGCCGGAGCTCGCGCGGACGGCGCTCAAGGTCGCGCTCGCGTCCGTGTTCACCGCGTACGGAGACCGCCGCGAGGTGCAGGCCGCGCTGCCCGGCGGGCTCGTCGAGCCCGCGCACCGGCCCGAGGGCGACCTGTGGCTCGACTTCGTCGCCGACCTGGGCGACGGGTTCGACGCGACGTACACCGTCGCGACGCTGCTCGCGCAGCCCGAGCTGAAGGTCGCGGGACCCGGCGGGCCGCTCGCGCTGCCGCGCGGGCACGTGCTCGTCATGGGCGGCGACGAGGTCTACCCGGCGGCGTCCGCGCGCGGGTACGAGCACCGCACGACGGGCCCGTACGGCGCCGCGCTCCCGGCACCCGGCCCGGGCGCGGCGCTCGACGCGACGACCGAGCCGACGCTGCTCGCCATCCCCGGCAACCACGACTGGTACGACGGACTCACCGCCTGGCTGCGCGTGTTCACGTGCGGCGCGAGCGTCGGGGCGTGGCGGACCGTGCAGCGGCGGTCGTACTTCGCGGTGCGCCTCGCCCCCGGCTGGTGGCTGCTCGGCCTCGACTCGCAGCTCGACGAGTACATCGACGAGCCGCAGCTCGACTACTTCCGCACGCACGTCACCGCGCACCTGCGGCCCGGTGACGCGGTCGTCGTCTGCGCGGCCGAACCCGCGTGGGCGAAGGCCGGGCACGACCCCGACGCGTTCAACCAGCTGCACTTCTTCGAGCGCGAGGTGGTGCGGTACCGGCAGGTGCCCGGGCGGCGCGAGCGCGAGGACACGGGCGCACACGTGCGGCTGTGGCTGAGCGGCGACCAGCACCTCTACTCGCGGTACGCGTCGCGGGCGCCGGGGGCTGCTGCGCCGGGCGGCCCGGGCGGCCCGGGCGGCGCGAGCGGTGGGGCCGGCGGGGTCGGTGCGGTCGACCCGCGTGCCGTCCAGGCCGTGACGTGCGGCCTCGGGGGTGCGTACCTCGGCGACACCGACCAGCTCGTCGACCACCTGGTCCTGCCGCCGCCGGGGTCGCGCATGCGGACCAAGGACTCCCCCGGCACGCCGTTCGACCGCGTCGGCCCGACGTATCCGGACCAGGCCCGGTCGCGTCGGTGGCGCCGCCGCATCGCCAACCCCCTGAGCCCCTACTGGGCCGGCCGCCGGAACGTGGGGCTGCTCGCGACCGCGGGGGTCGTGCAGCTGCTGGTCGTGGGCTGCCTCGCCGGGCTTCTCGGGGTGCTGCGCGGCGGGTCGCCGACGCTGCTGCGCGGACCGTTCGCGGACGTCGCCGAGGCGGCCCTGGCCGCCGCCGCGTGGGTGCTGGGCCTGCTGCTCCTGCACCTGGTCCTCGCGACCGTCCTGCCGGGTGGGCGGCTCGCGCGGCTCGTCCCCGCGACGACGGGTGTCGGCCTCCAGCTCGTCGCCGCCCTCGTCGTCCTCGTCGCCGCCGTCGCCGTCCCGTGGCCCGCGTGGTCGCCCGCGCTCACCGCGACGCTCGTCGTCCCGTTCGTCGTCGTGCTCGGCGCGCTGCTCGGCACGCAGGCGTTCGCGCTGCTGCTGCTGTCGCGCCGCACGGGCGTCGTCGCCGGCTGGCAGATGTCCGGCCAGGCCGTCACCGACCACAAGGGCTTCCTGCGGCTGTGCCTGCGCACCGACGGGCGGCTCGAGATCTACCCGCTCGTGGTCGACACGGTGTGCCGCCGCTGGGACGTCGACACCCGGGACGGCGCATCACGCCCCGTCCCCGCCGACGGCCCGCCCGCCGTCCGGCTGCTGGAGGACCCGATCGTCGTCGCGCAGGAGGGGTTCATGTCATGAGCGTCGAGGAAGCACCCGTCACCGTCACGCGAGCCGACCACCGCACCGAGCTCGTGCCGTTCACCGCCCGCGACGGCACCCGGCTGACGTTCGTCCACGTGCGCGGGCCCCGCGAGCCGTGGCGCGGGCCCGTCATGCTCGCGCACGGCTCCGGCGTCCGCGCCGAGCTGTTCCGGCCGCCGCTTCCGCGCACCCTCGTCGACGTCCTCCTCGAGGACGGCTGGGACGTGTGGATGCTCAACTGGCGGGGGTCGATCGACCTCGACCCGATGCCGTGGACGCTCGACGACGCCGCGGTCTTCGACCACCCGGCCGCGGTCGACCACGTCCTCGCCGCGACCGGCACGACGACGATGAAGGCGATCGTGCACTGCCAGGGCTCGACGTCGTTCACCATGGCGGCGGTCGCCGGGCTGGTCCCCGCGGTCGACACCGTCGTCTCGAACGCCGTGTCCCTGCACCCCGTGCTGCCGTTCTGGTCGCGGCAGAAGATCCGCTACCTCGTCGACCCGATCGAGCGGTTCACCCCGCACCTCAACCCGGCCTGGGGCTACCGCTCCGACGGGAACTTCTCGAAGGTGCTGCGCGGCGTCGTGCGCGTCACGCACCCCGAGTGCGACAACATCGTCTGCCGGAT
Organism: Cellulomonas algicola; assembly: GCF_003851725.1. Taxonomy (GTDB): domain Bacteria; phylum Actinomycetota; class Actinomycetes; order Actinomycetales; family Cellulomonadaceae; genus Cellulomonas; species Cellulomonas algicola. The sequence goes on from NZ_BHYL01000030.1 coordinate 4,034, forward strand.
GGTGTCGTTCACCTACGGCTCCGGCTTCCCCGCGCTGTGGTCGCACGAGAACCTCGACCGCGCGACGCACGACTGGATCAGCGGCGAGTTCGCCGACGTGCCCATGTCGTTCTTCCGGCAGATGGGCCGGTCCGTCGCCGCCGGGCACCTCGTCCCCGCGCACGACCACCCCGAGCTGCCCGACGACCTGGTCGCCGGGCCACCGCGCACCGACGCGCGCTTCGCGTTCCTCGCAGGCGCCGACAACCGGTGCTACCTGCCCGAGTCGCAGGTCCGGACCCACGCGTTCTTCGCGCGGCACCGGCCGGACAAGGGCGACACGCTGCACGTCCTGCCGGGCTACGGGCACCTCGACGTGTTCTTCGGCCGGCGCGCGTGGCGGGACACCTACCCGATCATCCTGGAGGAGCTGCACCGATGAGCCTGCTGACCTCGGCCGCGCGGACGGTGCTGTCCCGCGTCCCGTCCCCCGTCCCGCGCCGCCAGCGCCGCCTCACCGGTCAGGCCGCGCGCGTCGACACCATCCCGTACGCGATGCCGGTGTCGTCCGAGGACTCGCCCGTCCTCATGGCCGCCTTCCCGATCTCGCTGTCCGCCGCGCGCGCGGTCCTGCCCGGGACCGAGCTGCACCCCGTGTCGCTCGGGTTCGGCCGCGGCGTGCTCGTCGCGACCGTCGTCAACTACCGGTCGACCGACATCGGGCAGTACATCGAGTACTCGCTCGCGATCGCCGTCACGCACGGCCCCCGGCCCGCGCCGCCGCTCCTGCCGCTCGCGCTCATGCGGACGCTGCAGCTCGGCCAGTACGTCGTCGACCTGCCCGTCTCCACCGAGGTGTCCGTCAAGGGCGGCAAGGGCATCTGGGGCATGCCCAAGCACCAGGCGTCGCTCGACTTCGTCGTCACCGACACCACGGTCTCCGCGCAGTACGACACCCTCGACGGGCAGTTCGGCGCGCTCGTCGAGATCGAGCGACCCGCCCCCGTGGGGCTGCCGCTCAAGCTCGCCGCCGCGAACTACTGCGCGTTCCGCGGGCAGCTCATGAGGTCGACGATCTACTTCGAGGCGACGGGCGACGTCGCGGTCGGTCCCGGGGCGCGGGCGCGCATCGTGCTCGGCGACGCACCGGGCGTGCAGCCCCTGCGCGCGCTCCAGATCGGGTCGAATCCGCTGTTCACCGCGTGGCTGCCGACCGCGCACGGCGTGCTCGACGACCACTACGAGGCGTGGTTCCTCACGTCCGACACCCTGGGCTCGGTCGACGCGTCCGTGGCGTCCGGACGGTTCGGCGAGCCGCTCGAGTCCGTGGTCGGGCTCGGTCGCGGCGAGACGTGGCCGCCCGCTCCCGACCGGTCGCGTCCCGAGGTGCAGGGCCGCGTCGCCGCGGGGGTGGCGACGTGATCACGTTCGTCTCGGCGCTGTGGTTCCTGTTCGGCGCGACGATGTACGTCGGGACGATGTGGGTGCTCAAGTGGTTCCTGTTCCCGACCTGGCGGGGTCTGTCGCGGGACAACGTGGGCACGCACTTCGGCATCCCGACCAAGCGTGCGACCGCCTTCTTCACGGGCGTCGTGCCGCTCATGTTCGTCGCCGCGATCATCCTGGTCGTCACCGAGTGGGGCACCCGCTGGGTGTGGTTCGGCGTCGCCTGCCTCGTCGGGATCTTCGTCCTCACGTTCGTCGGGCAGGGCATCATCATCCCGATCAACAAGCGGATCCGCGGCGGTGACTTCGCCGACGACGCCGAGCTGCGGCACCTGCTGCACCGCTGGATGACGCTCAACGACATCCGGTTCTACGGCTCGACGGTCACCTGGGTCGCGATCACCTGGTACGTCGTCGCGCGCGGCGACCTGCTCGGGGCGCTGACGTGACCGCCGACGCCGGCCCGCGCCCGCCCGGCACCTCGCGAGGCGCCGCGGTGGGCGCGGCGCGGACCCCGCTCGTGCTGCTGCTCGTGGTGATCGGCTGGGTCACCGTCGCGAGCGGCGCCGCGCAGGTGCTCGTCCCGTCGTTCGTGCTGTCCCTGCTCGGCGCGGCCGAGGACGCGACCGCGGAACAGCTCTTCGCGACCGTCGGGATGTTCATGGTCGTCGTCGGCGGGCTGCTGCTCACGACCTTGTCACGGCCGCGGCACGACCCCGACGTCGTGCTGTGGGCAGCCGTCCAGAAGGCCGCGGCGTCGGCCGCCGTGGCGATCGGCGTGGTGCGCGGCGTGTTCGACCCGCTCGCGCTCGGCGTCGCCGCGTTCGACCTGCTCACGGCCGTGCTGCTCGCCGTCCACCTGCGCACGCTGCGGAGTGCGCGATGAGGTCGCTCGTCGCCGCCGGGGGCGGCATGCGCGTCGCGTGGCAGGCCGGCGTCGTCCGCGCGCTCCAGGAGGACGGCATCACCTTCGACCACGTCGACGGCACGTCCGGCGGCATCCTCACCGCCGCGATGCTGTGCTCGGGCGTCGACGGCGTCGAGATGTGCCGGCGCTGGCGCGACGTCGACGTGCGCGACTTCGGCTCCGCGCTCCCGCTGCACGAGTACCTCACCGGCCCGTGGAACCTGCCCGCGGTCGGGGACGCCGACGGGCTCGTCCGTCACGTCTTCCCGGCACTGGGCATCTCGGAGGCGGCGGTGCGCGCCTCGACGCTCCAGGGCTCGTTCAACGTCGTCGACTTCGTCACCAAGCAGAACGTCGCCGTCGACGCCGCCGACGTCGACGCCGAGCTCCTCGCCGCCGGCATGTCCCTGCCGCTGTTCCTCACGCCGCTGAAGCGCGACGGGCACGTCTGGACCGACGCCGTCTGGGTCCGCGACGCCAACGTCACCGAGGCGCTGCGCCGCGGCGCCGACGAGGTGTGGCTGGTCTGGTGCATCGGCGACACCGACCGGTGGGGCGACGGGCCGCTCGAGCAGTACGTCCACATGATCGAGATGAGCGCCGCCGGGGCGCTGGCCGCCGACCTCGCGCTCGCCGACGCGACCGGGCGGTCGTTCGTCCTGCACGTCGTCAAGCCCGAGCACCCGCTGCCGCTCGACCCGGAGTTCTACCTGGGCCGCATCTCGTCCGACTCGCTCGTGCAGATGGGCTACCGCGACGCGCGGCGGTACCTCGCCGGGCGGTCGGCGGGCGGGGTGCCGCGGGAAGCGTCGTGCACGCGCATGACCGAGCCGCCGCCGTCGGCGCGGTACGTCGAGCACCTGCGCGGGACTCTCGACGGTGTCGAGGTGGCGCTGGACCTGACCGTCGTCATGCCGCTCGACGGACCCGTCAGCGGGGCCTCGGTCGCCGGGGCGCTCACGTACGGGCCATGGGGCGAGCGCGCCTTCCTCGCCGACGGGCGCGTCGAGGAGACCGCGGACGCGTTCGTCTACCGAGGTGCCGTGCGGGTCGACGGGGAGGTTCTCGAGGTCGAGGCCGTGCGGTGGCTGGTCGACGACCCCGGGTTCGACGCGTGGTCCGACCTGTCGCGGGTCGCTCTCACCGTGCGCTCGGCGTCCGGCTCCGTCGTGCTGTCGGCGCCGCTCGAGCTCGGCTCCGGCGGCGTGCGGCGGCTGGTCACGTCCGTCGAACCCGTCGGCGTGACGGGGGTCTTCCATCGCGCCGACGCGGTCCGCCGGCTCCTGGCACGCGGCGCGGGCGCCCTGCGCCGCTGACCGCGGCGCCGGCCGGTCGTCCGCCGACCGACGTCCTCGCCGAACGCGCCCTCACGGGCGTCCGGAGGTGGTCAGGCAGGTCTGATGGTGCGTTCGGCGAAACCGGGACGCGTCGTCGCGGGCCCGCGACGGCACGCGGGTCAGCGGAGGGCGGCCTGACGGCGTCGGGTGCGGCCGCGACGGCGGGCGCGCACGGGGACCTTGAGCGGGTGCTTGCCCAGCCGGAACATCACGGCGACCTGCACGACGTAGAGGACGACCGCGCCGAGGGCCACGCCGCTGCACCAGACGAAGAGCTCGCCCACGTCGACCGTGCGGCCCGTGAGGTCCGCGACGTCGGCCGCGAGCGCGTGCAGCCGGTCGCGGTACGCCCCGACCAGCCAGGCCGCCGCCCCCGCGAGCAGCCCGACGACGAGCAGGGCGTTGCGGCGGACCGCGCGACCCGGCGAGACCCAGTGCCACCCCGCGTACTCGGGCTCGGGCGCCGCATGCTGCGGGCCGTCCCACCACCGGTCGCTCCGGTCGTCGGGCTCGCGGCGCGAATCCAGGTCGTCGACCGGCCCATGGGGGCGGGGTGCCGGTCGTGGGCGGTCGGGCGACCCGCCGGACGCGAGCAGCGCGGTCGCGCGGTCGAGGACCTCCGCGGCCGCGTGGTTCGCGGGCGTGAGCGCGCCGGCCAGGTCGAACGTGAACAGCACCATGGCGTGCCGGTCGGCGTACTCGACCGCCTCGTCCGAGTAGCCGGGACCCGTGAAGAACCACAGCTCGAGGTCGGTGCGGTCGGCGCGGGCGCCGTAGAGGCGCTGGAGGTCGGGGCGCCCCGCGCGGCCGCCGCGGAACTTCACCTGGGCGAGCGCGTGACGGGCGGTGACGTCGAGGCCTCCGTCGGCGCCGCGTCCGGGGTTGGCGCTCGCGTCGGGGTGGCCGAGCTGGCGCATGTGGTGCGCGGCCATCTCCTCCGCCTCGCGCGGGGTCAGGACGTGCTGGCCGGGCACCCACTCGCTCACGAGGCAGGAGGCTAGCGAACGGTCCCGACAAGTCCGGCATCCCCGGCCCGACGGCAGACCGCCGTGGCTGAGCCGTCCACAGCACGGCGACACGAGGTCGTCTCCCCAGGTCAGGTCGACCATCGGCGGGTGTCGGGCGCGGACGCTAGCGTGACGGCCGTGGACGGGACCCGGACGGCCGGCGCACTGCGCGTGCACGTCGCCGAGCGCAGCGACGTGCTCGTCGACGCGCTCGCGTCGGTGCTCGCGCAGGCTCCCCCCGACCCGTTCGCGCCCGACGTCGTCCTGGTCCCCACGCGCGGCGTGGAGCGGTGGGTCGCGCAGCGCCTGTCGCACCGGCTCGGCGCGGGACCGACGGGGGACGGCATCTGCGCGAACGTCCGCTTCTCCTCCCCCGCCCGCGCGGTCTCCGAAGTGCTCGCGCGCGTGCTCGGGGTGTCACCCGACGACGACCCGTGGGCACCCGAGCGCGTCGCGTGGCACGTGCTCGGCGTCCTCGACGACGGGGTCGGCGACCCCCGGCTCGCGACACCCGTCGGGCACCTCGGGGACCCGCACGACGACGTCCGGCAAGGCCGGCGGCTGCGGCTCGCGCAGCGGCTCGCCGGGCTCCTCGCCTCGTACGACGCGCAGCGGCCCGACGTCGTGCGCGCCTGGGCGCAGGGCCGGGACGAGGACGGCGCCGGTGCGCCGCTGCCGGCCGACCTGGCGTGGCAGGCGCACCTGTGGCGGCTCGTGCGCGAGCGCGTCGGAGCGCCGTCGCCCGCGCAGCGCCTCGACGACGCGCTCGCGGCCCTCACGGCCGACCCGGCGCTCGTCGACCTGCCGGAACGGCTCTCGGTGCTCGGGGCGACGCGTCTGCCGGACGCCCACGTGCGGGTGCTGTCGGCACTGGCCCGGCACCGTGACGTGCACCTGTGGCTGCCGCACCCGTCGCTCACGCTGTGGCGCGAGGTCGCGGAGGTCGCGCCGACCGACCCGCACCGGCGCGCGCTGCCCGTCGTCGCGTCGCACCCGCTGCTCGCGTCGATGGCGGGCGACGCGGTCGAGCTCCAGGTCCGGCTGGCGCCGCTCGCACCCGACGTCACGCTGCATGGCACGCTCCCACCGCCCGCGACCGTGCTGGGTGCGCTCCAGGCCCGGATCCGTGCCGACGCGGCCGAGGGACCGCGCGCGCAGGTCGACCCCGACGACCGGACCGTGCAGGTGCACGCGTGCCACGGCCGCCACCGGCAGGTCGAGGTGCTCCGCGAGGCGGTGCTCGGGCTGCTCGCCGACGACCCGACGCTCGAGCCGCGGGACGTCGTCGTGATGTGCCCGGACGTCGAGGCGTTCGCCCCGCTCGTGTCGGCGACGTTCGGCGACACCGGCCCGGCGGTGCCGGGCGGCGAGCACCCGGGCCGCGGTCTGCGCGTCCGCGTCGCCGACCGCGCCCCCGCGCGTGCCAACCCGCTGCTCACGTTCGTCGCGACGCTGCTGGAGCTCGCCGGATCGCGCGTGACGGCGTCCGCCGTCGTGGACCTCGCGGGCCTCGAACCCGTGCGACGCAGGTTCACGCTCGACGACGTCGCGCTCGACCGGCTGCGGTCGTGGGCGCTGCAGGCCGGCGTGCGCTGGGGCGAGGACGTGACGCGTCGCGAGCGCTACCGGTTGGGCACGGTGGCGCAGGGCACCTGGGCGGGCGCACTCGACCGGCTGCTGCTCGGCGTCACGATGGCCGAGGAGGACCAGCGCTACGTCGGCGCGGTGCTGCCCGTCGACGACGTCGACAGCACCGACGTCGACCTGGTGGGACGCGTCGCCGAGCTGCTCGACCGGCTCACCGGCGTGCTGCACGAGCTGGACGGCACGCGGCCCGCGGGTGCCTGGCTCGACACCGTCGAGCGCGCGGTGCGGCTGCTCACCGACGTCGCGCCGCAGGACCGCTGGCAGCAGGTGGAGGCCGCACGCGTCCTCGGCGAGGTCCGGCTCACGGCCGACCGCGACGCGCGCGACCTGCGGCTCCCGGACCTGGTCGCGCTGCTCGAGCCGCACCTGCGCGGCCGACCCACCCGCGCGGGATTCCGCACCGGCGCCCTGACCGTGTGCTCGCTCGAGCCCATGCGCGCGGTCCCCCACCGGGTCGTCGTGCTGCTCGGCATCGACGACGGCGTGTTCCCGCGCGGCAGCGGTCGCGACGGCGACGACCTGCTGGCGCGCGACCCGCTCGTCGGCGAGCGCGACCGGCGCACCGAGGACCGTCGCCTGTTCCTCGACGCGGTGACGAGCGCGACCGAGCACCTGGTGGTGCTGCACTCGGGGGCCGACGAGCGGACGGGCGCACCACGGCCACCCGCCGTGCCGGTCGGCGAGCTGCTCGACGCCCTCGACGCCGCCGTCGACCTCGGCGACGGCCGCGACGCGCGCGCCCACCTGGTCGTGCACCACCCGCTGCAGACGGTGGACGAGCGCAACTTCGTCGCGGGCGCGCTCGGTCGTCCGGCGCCGTTCAGCTTCGACGCCCTCGACCTCGCCGCGGCACGTGCCGGCCGTGGCGAGCGCGTCGGTCGCGGCCCGTTCGTGCCGGAGCCGCTGCCACCCGCCGAGCCCGTCGACGACCTCGGCGACCTGGCCGAGATCCTCACCCACCCCGTCCGCGCGTTCGTCCGGCGCCGGTTGCGCGCCGTGCCCCCGCGCGAGACGGAGCAGCTCGACGACCGGCTTCCGCTCGAGCTCGACCCGCTCGAGCGCTGGGACGTCGGGCGTCGGCTGCTCGAGGCCACCCTGGACGGGGCCACGCTCGACGACGCGGTCGCGGCCGAACGACGTCGCGGGCACGTGCCGCCCGGGAGGCTCGGCGGGACGACGCTCGCGGGCGTCGCGGACTCCGTGCGGCCGCTGCTCGACGCGGTCGACACGTGGCGCGTCGGCGAGGCCCGCACGCGCGACGTGCGCCTCGTCCTGCCCGACGGACGGTCGCTCGCGGGGACCGTCGGCCCGTTCCACGACGACGTGCTGCTGACTGCCGTCTACTCGCGGCTCGCACCGAAGCACCGGCTGCGTGCGTGGGTGCTGCTGCTCGCGGCGGCAGCGGACGACGCGTCCGGGTCGGCCGGGCTGACGGCGGTGACCGTCGGGCGCGGGCCCGGGGGCGGCGCGCGCGTCTCGGAGCTCCGGGCACCCGGTCGCGCGGAGGCCGCGTCGATCCTCGCCGACCTCGCCGACCTGGCCGACGCCGCGCTGCGCGAACCCCTGCCGTTGCCGCTCGCGACCAGCGCGGCGTACGGGCACGCCCGCTGGTCCGACCAGACGACCGAGGACGCGCTCGCCGCCGCGCGCAAGGAGCTCGGCACGCTCGACGACAGCCGGAACGGACGCGGCGGCTTCGAGGTCGCCGAGACGTCGCACGCGCTCGTCTGGGGCGAGGGCTTCACGCTCGACGCCATCGCGGGCGTGCCGTCGACGGCCGACGTCGCGCGATGGCCCGACGACACGACCCGGTTCGGCGCGCTGTCACGGACGCTGTGGGACGCGATGCTCACGCAGGAGAACATCACGATGGTGGTCGCATGAGCCGCCTGTTCGACGTCTGCGGCCCGCTGCCGACCGGGACCGTCGTGCTCGAGGCGAGCGCGGGGACCGGCAAGACGACGACGATCGCGTCGCTCGCCGCGCGGTACGTCGCCGAGGGCGTCGCCCGGCTCCCCGAGCTCATGCTCGTGACGTTCGGCCGGGCCGCGACGGCCGAGCTCCGCGACCGGGTGCGTGGGCGGCTCGTGGAGGTCGAGCGCGCGCTGCGCGACCCCGCGGCGGCCGCGTCGGGCGACGAGGTCGTGCGGCACCTCGCGACGACCGACCCCGCCGAGCTCGCGCTGCGGCGGTCCCGGCTCACCCGCGCCCTGTCGGAGGTCGACGCCGCGACCATCACGACCACGCACGGCTTCTGCCAGCAGATGCTCGCGGTGCTCGGCACGGTGGGCGACGTCGACCACGACGCGACGCTGCTGCCCGACGTCGCCGACCTCGAGGCAGAGGTCGTCGACGACCTCTACCTGCGCAAGTACGCCGGCGACGAGAGCGCGGTGCTCGACGTCGCCACGGCGCGGACCGTGGCCCGGGCCGCGGTCAGCGACCACGCGGCGACGCTCCAGCCCGACGACGCCTCCCCCGGCTCCGCCGCCCAGCACCGGTACGGCCTCGCGCGCGCCGTCCGCGACGAGCTCGGCCGCCGCAAGCGCGCGCGACGTGTCGTCGACTACGACGACCTGCTCGTGCTCCTGCGCGACGCGCTCGCGCACCCCGTGACCGGCCCGGCCGCCGTCGAGCGGGTGCGGGGGCGCTACCGCGTGGTGATGGTCGACGAGTTCCAGGACACCGACCCGGTGCAGTGGGACATCCTGCGGCTCGCCTTCCACGGCAGCCGCACGCTCGTCCTCATCGGCGACCCGAAGCAGGCGATCTACGCGTTCCGCGGCGCCGACGTCGCGACCTACCTGCGCGCGGCGCAGACCGGCGACGCCCAGACGCTGGGGCGCAACTGGCGGACCGACGGACCGGTGATCGACGGTCTCGCGCCGATCCTGCGCGGTGCGGCGCTGGGCGACCCGCGCATCGTCGTGCACCCGGTGACGGCGGCCCGCACCGGACGACGGCTCGAGGGCGGACCGCCCGTCGTGCTGCGGCAGGTCACGCGCGACGCGGTGGGCGCGACGCCCGGCAAGCAGCCGGCGGTCGGCAAGGTGCGCGAGCTCGTCTACCGGGACGTCGCCGCGCAGGTCGTGCGGACGCTCGAGCGCACGCGGCTCACCGACGGCCCGGACCTCCCGGCGCGCCCCGTCCGGCCGGCCGACGTCGCGGTCCTCGTGCGCACCAACGCCGAGGCGCTCGCGGTGCACGGCGCGGTCGTCGGTGCGGGCGTCCCCGCGGTCATCTCCGGGCTGGCCAGCGTGTTCGGCAGCGCGTCGGCGACCGACTGGCTCACCCTCCTCACCGCGCTGACCCGCCTGGCGGACAGCCGCACGGTCGCCGCCGCGGCGCTCACGCCGTTCGTCGGCTGGGAGGCCACGCGGCTCGCGCTCGCGAGCGACGACGACCTCGACGCGCTCGCGGACCTCGTGCGCGGGTGGGCGCACGTGCTCGACGAGCACGGTGTCGCGGCGCTCCTGGAGGCCACCGCCGCGGCCGGGCTGCGCGAACGGCTGCTGCGCGGACCCGACGGCGAGCGACGGCTCACGGACCAGCGGCACGTCGCCGAGGCCCTGCACGAGGCCGCGCTCGAGGGCGGGCTCGGCGCGTCGGCCCTCACCGAGTGGCTGAGGGCACGCATCGACGAGGCCGCCGTCGACTACGCCGAGGAGCGCAGCCGCCGGCTCGAGACCGACTCGGCGGCCGTGCAGGTCATCACCGTGCACGCGAGCAAGGGCCTGCAGTTCCCCGTCGTGCTCGTGCCGTTCGCGTGGAACCGGTGGTCGCCCCGCTCGCCGGAGATCCTGCGGTTCCACCAGGACGACGAGCGCGTGCTCCACGTCGGCGGCCCGGGCAGCCCCGGCTACTCCGAGGCCCTCGCCCGGCACGAGGCCGACGAGTGCGGCGAGGACCTGAGGCTCGCGTACGTCGCGCTCACGCGCGCGCACTCCCAGGTGGTCGTGTGGTGGGCGCCGAGCGTCAACTCCTCGACGTCCGCCCTCAGCCGCCTGCTGCTCGCACCCCGGGACGCGCACGGCACGCCCGCGGCGCGGGTCACCGTGCCGAACGACGCGGCTGCGGGCGCGCGTTTCGCCGCCCTCGCGGACGCGTCCGACGGGACGCTCGTGCACGAGGTCGTCGACCGCGCGCCGGACGCCGTGCGATGGCACCCCACCCTGCCGCCCGCCGCCGACCTCGGGGTCGCCGTGCTGGGCCGCGAGGTCGACCTCGGGTGGCGCCGCACGTCCTACTCGGGGCTGACGGCCCACGCGCACCACGCCGGCGTCGGTGACGAGCCCGAGAACCCGGGGATCCAGGACGAGCCGGACGACGACACGGCCGCCGCCGTCGCCGCCGGCACGCTCGACCTCGACGCCGCGCTGCGCGGCGTGCCGTCGACCATGGCGGACCTGCCGGGTGGGACGGCGTTCGGCACCCTGACGCACGCCGTCCTCGAGCACGTCGACACGCACGCCGCCGACCTGCGCGCCGAGGTCGTGGAGGCCTGCCGCGCGACCGGGCTCGCCACCCCGCTCGGTGTCGCGCCCGAGGTGCTCGCCGACGCGCTCCTGCCGGCGCTGCACACACCGCTCGGGCCGCTCGCGGGCGGTCGTACCCTGGCCGACGTGGCCCCCGCCGACCGGCTCGCCGAGCTCGAGTTCGAGCTCCCCCTCGCCGGCGGCGACCAGCCCACCGACCCCGAGGGGGAGGCCGCGGACCGGCGCGTCCGTGAGGCGGCCGAGGGTCGTCCCGCAGGCTCGCTCCGCGACGTCGCGGACCTCCTGCGTCGGCACCTGCCGTCCGACGACCCGTTCGCCGGCTACGCCGACCGGCTCGACGGCGACCTCGCCGCGACGCGGCTGCGCGGCTACCTCACGGGCAGCATCGACGCCGTCCTGCGCGTGCCGGACGGGGACGGGCACCGATACCTGGTCGTCGACTACAAGACGAACCGCCTCGCGCCGCACGACGAGCCGCTGACGACGTGGCACTACCGGCCGGAGGCGCTGGTCCGCGCGATGACCGACTCGCACTATCCGCTCCAGCTGCTCCTGTACTCGGTCGCGCTGCACCGCTACCTGCGGTGGCGGCTGCCCGGCTACTCCCCCGACCGGCACCTCGGGGGTGGGCTGTACCTGTTCGTCCGCGGCATGGTCGGCGCGAGCACCCCGGTCGTCGACGGCGTCCCGACCGGCGTCATGTCGTGGCGTCCCCCGCCGGCGCTCGTCGTCGCTCTCTCGGACCTGCTGGCCCACGGCCCGACGCCGCACGGCACGGCGTCGCGGAGCACGGCGTCGCCGAGCACGCCGTCGGAGAGCACGGTGTCGCAGACCACGGCGTCGTACGCACGCACGTCCGACGCGCACGGACCGGGCGCAGGGGCGTCATGAGCACGAGCAGCGGGGAGGCGAGGGGCGTCGTGAGCGCCCCGGCGTGGGACGGCGACCCGGACCCGCGCGTGCCGTGGCGCGTCGACGGTCTGCTCGCGCCGTTCGTCGCGGCAGGTGCCTTGGTGTCGGCGGACGTGCACGTCGCCCGTCGGCTCGGTGCGATCGGCGGCGAGCCAGACGAGCGCGTGCACCTCGCGGTCGCGCTGGCGGTCGCGTCGGTGCGGTCGGGCTCGGTGTGCGTCGACCTGACGTCGGCCCCGGCAGCGGTCGCGGCGGACCTGGGCGACCGCGACCCGGACGTCGGTGCGGACCTGCCGTGGCCCGCGCTCGACGGTGCGGACGGGTGGCGTGCGGCGGTCCGGCGCAGCCCGCTCGTCGCGGACGGCCCGCACGGCCCGGACGACCGCCCCGTGCGGCTCGTCGACGACCGCGTGTACCTCGACCGGTACTGGCGCGACGAGCTCGCCGTGCGCCGCGAGGTCGAGGCGCGCGTCCGCGCGACGCTCCCGGTCGACCTGTCGTCGCTCGACGACGTCGTGCGGCGACTGTTCCCCGACGACGCCGACGAGCAGCAGCGCGAGGCCGTCCGGGTGGCGTCCGGCTCGCTGCTCACCGTGCTCACCGGAGGTCCGGGGACGGGGAAGACGACGACGGTCGCCCGGCTCGTCGCCGCGCTCCAGGTCGTGGCCGGTCCGGACCTGCGAGTCGCGCTCGCGGCACCCACGGGCAAGGCCGCGTCACGTCTCCATGAGTCGGTGAACGCCGAGGTGGCGGGGCTTCCCGACGCCGACCGGGACCGCGTCGGCACGCTCGCCGCGTCGACGCTGCACCGTCTGCTCGGGCGCCGGCCCGGCAGCTCGACCCGGTTCCGGCACGACCGGACGCGACGTCTGCCCTACGACGTCGTCGTGGTCGACGAGTCGTCGATGGTCTCGCTGCCCCTCATGGCGCGGCTCGTCGAGGCGCTGCGGCCCGAGGCCCGGCTGGTGCTCGTCGGCGACCCCGACCAGCTCGCGAGCGTCGAGGCGGGCGCGGTCCTCGGCGACCTCGTGGAGGCGCTGCACGGCCGGGCGGTCGTACGGCTCACCCGCACCCACCGGTTCGGGCACGAGCTCGGCGGGCTGGCCGCCGCGATCCGGGAGGGCGACGCGGACCGGACGCTCGCGTTGCTGCGCGCGGGCGGCACGCACGTGCACCTCACCGAGACGGCGGGCGACGTCGCGTCGCCGCACGAGCTCGCAGGGCTGCGGCGCGACCTCGAGGACGCGGGTGCGGCGCTCGTCGCGGCCGCACGTGACGGGGACGCCACCGGGGCCCTCCGCGCGCTCGGCCGACACCGCCTGCTGCTCGCGCACCGCGAAGGGCCCGCGGGTGTCGCGCACTGGGCGGCGCAGGCGGAGGCCTGGGTCGAGGGCGTGACCGGCGGACGACCCGACGACGGCCCGTGGCCGCCGGGGCGGCCGTTGCTCGTGACGGAGAACGACGCGACGAGCGGCCTGTCGAACGGCGACACCGGCGTGGTCGTCCGCGACCTCGGCGGTGAGGGGTCCGACGAGTCCGACGCGGCGGTCGTCGTCGCGTTCGGCGACGCAGAGCGGCCGCATCTGGTGCGACCGCACCGCCTGCCTGCCGTCCAGACGGTCCACGCGATGACCGTGCATCGCGGGCAGGGCAGCCAGTTCACGCGCGTCACGGTGCTCCTGCCGCCTGCGACGTCACCCCTGCTGACGCGCGAGCTGCTGTACACGGCGGTGACGCGCGCGCGGGACTCCGTGCACGTCATCGGCTCGGAGGCCGCGGTGCGCGCCGCGGTCGAGCGCCCGGTCCGGCGCGCGAGCGGCCTGCGGCACGCGCTCTAGCCGGTCCCCGTGGGTCACGCGAGCGGAGTGCGGGCAGGCGCTCCAGCCAGTCCCCGGTGCGCACGCGAGCGGAGTGCGGCAGACGCTCCAGCCAGTCCCCGGTCCGGCACGCGAGCGGACTGCGGCAGGCGCTCCAGCCAGTCCCCGGTCCGGCACGCGAGCGGCCTGCGGCACGCGCTCTGGCCAGGGCCGGTCCCGCTACGCGAGGCCGAGGTCCCGGCGCAGGAAGACGCTGTGCGGGTCGGGCACGTAGTCGGCGAACGGCGGGCACTCGACGAAATCCGCGCGGGCGTACAGGCGACGAGCCGCCGCGAAGTACTCCTGGGTACCGGTCTCGAGCAGGACGCTCCGGTAGCCACGGAACGTCGCCTGCGCCAGCACGTGGTCCAGCAGGGCAGCGCCGACGCCCTGCCCGCGGGCCGCAGGCGCGGTGCGCATCGACTTGAGCTCGCCCGTCGCACCGTCGAGGGCCTTGAGCGCGACGGTCCCGAGCAGTGCCCCGCCACTGTCGCGGGCGGTCCAGAACGTGACGGCCGGGTCGGCCAGTGCGGCAGGGTCGAGCGCGTGGACGGACTCGGCGGGCGACGTCGCGTACATGTCCGCGAGGTGCTCCTCGAGCAGCGCCAGCACGTCGGGTCGCAGCGGGTGGTCGACGTCGATCGTCAGGACGGTGGCCGGCACATCGGGCTCCTCTCGGCGGGCGGCGGCCCACGGTCGTTCGGGTCCGCGGGGGCGCGGACCGTCGGTGCCGCCCCATCGTCGCGCGCGTGTGTGTCGCGGGTGTTGCGAGCGGCGGCGACGCGGTGGGCGTGCCCGACGTGCCCGCCCACCGGTGGTCCTCGGCCGCAGATGCGACGGCGTCCGCGGAGGTGGCACCGGGTGATGCGCCCCGGCCGTCGATGCGGCCCGACGCGCCGACGACGACGCCCGGCCGGCCTCCGGAGCGGGAGGACGACCGGGCGTGGTGCGGACGACCGTCAGGACGCGGTGACGGGCTCCCGCGGGGCGGGCACGACGGTCGCGTCGCGGACCTCGTCGTCGGCCGGGGTGGCCTCGTCGACGTCGTCGGCGAGCAGGTTCGACGTCGACGCGGAGGCGTACCGGTCGAGGTCGAGGATGCCTTCGCGCTTGGCGACGATCGTGGGCACGAGCGCCTGACCCGCGACGTTGACCGCGGTGCGGCCCATGTCGAGGATCGGGTCGATCGCGAGCAGCAGGCCGACGCCGGCGAGCGGCAGGCCGAGCGTCGACAGCGTGAGGGTCAGCATGACGACGGCACCGGTGAGGCCCGCGGTCGCGGCGGACCCGACCACGGACACGAACGCGATGAGGACGTAGTCGGTGACCGACAGGTCCACGCCGAAGATCTGCGCGACGAAGATCGCGGAGATCGCGGGGTAGATCGAGGCGCAGCCGTCCATCTTGGTCGTGGCGGCGAGCGGCACGGCGAACGACGCGTAGGAGCGCGGCACGCCGAGGTTCCGCTCGACGACGCGCTGCGTGACGGGCAGCGTCCCGACGGACGAGCGCGACACGAACGCGAGCTGGATGGCCGGCCACGCGCCGCGGAAGAACGCGCCGATGCCCAGGCCGTTGGTGCGCAGGATCACCGGGTAGACGACCAGCAGGACGACGGCGAGGCCGAGGTAGATCGCGGCGGCGTAGGTGCCGAGCGGCGCGAGCAGGTCCCACCCGTAGGTCGCGACGGCCTTGCCGATGAGGCCGAGCGTGCCGAGCGGCGCGAGGCGGATGACCCACCACAGCACCTTCTGCACGACGGCGAGCGCGGAGCGGTTGAACGCGAGGAACGGCTGCGCGGCCTTGCCGGTGCGCAGCGCGGCGATGCCGACGACGAGCGCGACGACGACGATCTGCAGGACGTTGAACGACACCGAGGTGCTGGCCTCGACGGCGCCGTCGGCACCCGTGGTGACCTGCGTGCCGGCGCCGATCCCCAGCCAGTTGCCGGGGATGAGGCCCTTGAGGAAGTCGAGCCAGGAGCCGCTCGCGCCGGCCTCGAAGCCGTCCTCGGGGCTGAGGGTCGAGCGCGCGCCGGGCTGGAGCAGCAGGCCGAGGCCGATGCCGACGCCCACGGAGATCGCGGCGGTGATGGCGAACCACAGCAGGGTCTGCCAGGCGAGGCGTGCGGCGTTGGTGACGCGCTCGAGGTTCGCGATCGAGGTGACGATCGCGAGGAACACGAGCGGCGGGACGATCGCCTTGAGCAGCGTGACGAACGAGGACCCGATCGTGTCGAGCGTGGTCGTCAGCCAGTTGGGCTCGCCGGAGGGCGTCTCGCCCATCTGCAGCGCGATCCAGCCGAGGAGCACGCCGAGGCCGAGGCCGAGCAGGACCTGGACGGTGAAGGAGGGGAACCGCAGCCGGCGCTGGGGCTGCGTCGTGGTGGTGTCAGACACGGGGGTGAGGCCTTTCCGGGGCGCGGGCGCGCCGCGAGGGAGGTCCGTGAGGGACGCGTCGGGGGGACGGAGCCAGGTCGACGAGCGACGTGGCGGTGACCGGCGGGGCGTGACCGGCCGGTCGGCCGAGGTCAGGGCTGCGGGAGCGGCGCCGGACCGTCAGGGACCCGTGCGGGTCCGAGGTGCCGGGTCAGCGACCGGCGGGGCGATGCGGAGGCCGACAGAGCGCGCTGGCGACCCGACGCAGGTCGACGGCACGGCGCTCGGTCAGGTGCAGGCTCACGCGCGGCAGCTCCAGGCTCGGAGGAGGCGGCCGCTCGACTGCGACCACAGTGCGCAACCGACCGTCGCCCCCGACTGTTCCCTGTACCCACCACGGACCCGTCGGTGAGGCGGACGTCACAGGCAAGCGCCTACCGACCGGATCACCCGGCCGTCCCCGTATCGCCCTGGAGCAGGACCGCTCCTGCCTCCCGAACGCACGCTCGACGACAGGGGGCATCTCATGGCAGCGACGTTCGGGGTGGAGGCCATCCGGCACTTCGGCAACGCACGGGCGAACGGCGTCTCCACCGCCGCGGACCTCACCTACACGTTCAACCGCAGCAACGGGTTCGACGACGAGCTCCGCAGCGCGGGCCACACGCGCGCCTGGTACTGGTCCGAGCAGGACGTGTGGGAGAACGACATCCAGGACACGAGCGGCGGCGGTGACGACCGCACGTGGGTCGACGACGTCGACCTGTTCTGGATCGAGACGCACGGCAACCACACGGCGGACGGCCAGGCCCGGCTGCTGTACGACGTGCCGCGCGACCAGTGGCGCACGTTCTCGGGCACGTGGGAGCTCGGCGAGGACTGGAACGCGGAGTGGGTCATGGCCTACTCGTGCGACACCGCGCCGCTCGGCACCCTCACGGGGCTGTGGAACATCTTCAACCGCCTGCACCTGTACTGCGGGGCGTGGGAGGAGATGTGGGACGGCATCACCACCGACGAGTGCGGCGAGGACGTCGCGAGCAACCTCACCGACGGCGACACCGTGTCGTCGGCGTGGATCGACGGCGTCTCCGACTGGTGGGTCGACAACCACCCGGTCGTCGTCGGGCCGGCGACGTCGCAGACGTGGAACGGCGGCAACGTCATCTGGTCGCTGAGCCCGCACAACCGCGACCACCTGTGGGGCCACGGCTCGGTGTCCCCCGACCTGTCCCCGTCCCAGCAGGGCTGCCTGCTGTGGCGCTGGGCCGAGGGCTGAGAGGGAGAAGGACATGACCACGACGAAGGACCTGACCGAGCGCCTGACGGGCCTGGTCGGCGACGTGCCCGACGTGACCGAGGTCGTCGAGCTGGCGACGCCCGGCCCGGAGGCGTTCGTGCGCCGCAACGAGCAGCTGTTCGCCGGCCTGGCGGAGGCGGCGGGCATCCCGCTCGACGCGTCGCAGGGCGGTCTCCGCCTGGCCGACCGCTCCGTGTACCGAGGTGAGGACGGCGGGCGTGCCGTGACGTTCCACGCGTCGGGCGCGCTGACGCTGCACGCGGGCGTCGACCCGCTCGACGACCTGTTCGACGAGGTGCTCCCGGACGAGAAGCTCCGCGGCTACGTGGACGACCAGGTCGCGCGGCTCGGGCTCGCGTCGCTCGTCGACCGTGAGGACACGCTCACGTTCGAGCGGCTCTGGAAGCTCAAGGCGGCCGGTGCCGACCGCGAGGGAAAGGTCAGCGAGCCTGTGCTCACGCGCGCCGTCGGCGCGTACCGGCACGCCGTCCGCGACCTGCCCGTGCTCGGGCGGGCGTCGGGAAGCGTCGAGGTGACCGGCTCGGGCCGGCTGTCGTCGCTCACGCTCACGCTGCGCCGGTTCGCGGGCGACGGGAGCGGCGCGACGCTCGACAAGGCGGTCTCACGCCGCCCCGAGGACGCGGCGTCCGAGGTCGCCGCCCGTCTGTCGCGTCTCCTCGAGGGGCGCGAGGAGGACGTGCGGATCGAGCCGCAGCTGTTCGCGTTCGGCTACCTGAGCCTCGGGCGGCGGCGTGCGCAGAGCGTGCTGGCGCCGATGTACGTGGCCGCGGTGACGGTCGACGGCGGCGAGGAGGCCGAGCGCTCGGCCCACGTCGTGGCCGTGACCGGCAGCGAGAAGCAGTACCTGCGACTTCCCGTGGGGGTGCGCACCGCGGCGGAGCGTCGCTCCGCCTGACGCACACGGCGAGCGCCGCGGGCTCCCGGGGGGAGGGCCTGCGGCGCTCGCG
>NZ_BHYL01000031.1 GCF_003851725.1 Cellulomonas algicola
AACCCTCCCCGGGGTCGACAGGTGCCGGGCACCCGGCGGCGTCCGGCGGGGGCGGCGAGAGCCGTCGTAACGCGACGTTTACGAGGGGCGGTGGGGTGGGAAACAAGCGGTTCGTAGCGTGCGGGATACCGGGGTGTATACACACCCGCCGATCGTGATCCGCCGCCGTCGAGGCTGCGGGTGCGGCCGGTCCGACGACCGCACCGGGGGACGCCGTGTTCGACACCCTGCTCGTCGCCAACCGTGGCGAGATCGCCGTCCGCATCCTGCGCAGCGCGCGCGACCTCGGCCTGCGGACGGTGGCGGTCTACTCCGACGCCGACGCGGCCGCCCCGCACGTGCGCCTCGCCGACGAGGCCGTCCGGCTCGGACCCGGCCCGGCCGCCGAGAGCTACCTGCGGACCGAGCTCGTCCTGCACGCCGCCGCCGAGACCGGCGCGGGCGCGATCCACCCCGGCTACGGGTTCCTGTCCGAGAACGCGGCGTTCGCCGCGCAGGTCGAGGCCGCCAGGCTGGCGTTCGTCGGGCCGACGCCCGCGCACCTGTCCGTGTTCGGCGACAAGCACGAGGCCCGCGAGGCCGCGCGCGCGGCGGCCGTGCCCCTCGTCGCGGGCTCGGGTCTGCTCGAGACCGTCGCCGACGCGCTCACCGCCGCCGAGGTCGTCGGGTATCCCGTCATGGTCAAGGCCGTCGGCGGGGGTGGCGGCATCGGCATGCAGGCGTGCGCCGACCCCGGCGAGCTCGTCGCCGCGTTCGACCGCGTGCAGCGCATCGCCGCGGCGTCGTTCGGGTCCGCGGGTGTCTTCCTCGAGCGGTACGTCGCCCGTGCGCGGCACCTCGAGGTGCAGGTCTTCGGCGACGGCGCCGGTCGGGTCGTGAGCCTCGGCGACCGCGACTGCTCGCTCCAGCGTCGCCACCAGAAGGTCGTCGAGGAGGCACCCGCCCCCGCGCTGCCGTCCGACGTCCGCGCCGCGCTCCACGAGTCCGCGCGGGCGCTCACGGCGTCCGTCGCCTACCGCTCCGCCGGGACCGTCGAGTACGTGTACGACGTCGACCGCGGCGAGGTGTCCTTCCTCGAGGTCAACACCCGCCTGCAGGTCGAGCACCCGGTGACCGAGGCCGTCACGGGCGTGGACCTCGTCGCGTGGATGATCCGGCTCGCGCAGGGCGACGCATCGTTCCTCGACGACGTGCCCGACGCCGGACCGGAGATCCGCGGGCACGCGGTCGAGGCGCGCGTGTACGCCGAGGACCCGCGCAAGGACCACCAGCCGAGCGCCGGGCTGCTCACCGAGGTCGTCTACCCCGACCCGTCGACCGGGGTGCGCATCGACGCGTGGGCCGAGACCGGGCAGGAGGTCACGACGCTCTACGACCCGATGCTCGCCAAGGTGATCGTGCACGCCGACGACCGCGACGCCGCCCTCGCCGCGTCGGCCGCCGCGCTCGCGGGCACGCGCATGTCGGGCCTCCAGACGAACCTGCCGCTGCTGCGCGCCGCGGTCGCCGACCCGTCCGTGCGGGCCGCGACGCACACCACCGGCACGCTGGGCGGCGTCGTCGACGACGAGCCGCACATCGCCGTCGAGCGGCCCGGCGTCATGACCACCGTGCAGGACTGGCCCGGACGCCTCGGCCACTGGGACGTCGGCATCTCGCCGTCCGGCCCGATGGACGACCTGTCGTTCCGCCTCGGCAACCGCGCGCTCGGCAACCCCGAGGGCGCGCCCGGCCTGGAGTGCACGCTCACCGGTCCGCGGCTGCGGTTCAGCCACGAGGCCGTCGTGTGCGTGACCGGCGCCGACGCGCCCGTCACCGTCGACGGCGAGCCCGTGCCGCAGTGGGAGCCGGTCGTCGTGCCCGGGGGCTCGGTGCTCGACGTCGGAGCGCCGTCGGGCGCGGGCCTGCGCACCTACGTGCTCGTGCGCGGCGGGCTCGACGTGCCGCTCTACCTGGGGTCGGCGTCGACGTTCTCGCTCGGCGGGTTCGGCGGCTACACCGGTCGGGCGCTCGCGCTCGGCGACACCCTGGTCCCGGCGGCGGTGGACGCCGAGGCGCCGCCCGTCGCGCCCGTCCCGCACGACGTCCGCCCGCAGCTCGTGCACGCGTGGGAGGTCGCCGTCCAGGAGGGCCCGCAGCCCGCGCCGACGTACTTCACGCCCGACGACATGCGGATGCTCTACGACGCGACCTGGCAGGTGCAGACGCACGCCAACCGCACCGGCATCCGCCTCACCGGGCCGAAGCCGCAGTGGGCGCGACCCGACGGCGGCGAGGCCGGGCTGCACCCGTCGAACCTGCACGACAACCCGTACTCCGTCGGCGCGCTCAACGTCTCGGGCGACACCCCGATCCTGCTCGGGCCCGACGGTCCCAGCCTCGGCGGGTTCGCCTGCCCCGTGACCGTCGTCGCCGGGCACCGCTGGAAGATGGGGCAGATCAGGCCCGGCGACACCGTCCGGCTCGTGCCCGTCCCCGAGGCGACCGCCGACGCCCTGCGCGGGTCGGACGCCCTGCGCTCCGCGGCGTCCGTCCCCGGCGGTCTCGGGGTCGGCCCCGACGGCGACGACGGTGTGCTCGCCCGCGTCGCCGGCGACGCCACCGACCCGCTCGGCACGCCCGAGGTCGTCTACCTGCGCGGCGGCGACGACAACGTGCTCGTCGAGTACGGGCCGATGGTGCTCGACCTCGGCCTGCGCATGCGCGTCCACGCGCTCGCCGAGGCGCTGCGGGCCCGCGACCTGCCCGGCGTCGTCGACCTCACGCCCGGCGTCCGGTCCCTCCACGTGCACGTCGACCCCGACGTGCTGCCCGTCCGCGCGCTCGTCACGGTGCTCGTCGAGCTCGAGGCCGCCCTGCCCGCGACCGCCGACCTCGTCGTCCCGAGCCGCCGCGTCCACCTGCCGCTGTCCTTCGACGACCCCGTCATCGCCGACGCCGTGCACCGCTACCAGGCGGGCGTCCGCCCCGAGGCGCCGTGGCTGCCGTCGAACATCGAGTTCGTCCGCCGCATCAACGGGCTCCCGTCGACGGACGACGTCTTCGACACCATGACGAGCGCCGAGTACCTGGTCCTCGGGCTCGGCGACGTCTACCTCGGCGCCCCGCTCGCCGTGCCGCTCGACCCGCGCCACCGGCTCATGACGACCAAGTACAACCCGGCCCGCACGTGGACCGCCGCGGACACCGTCGGCCTCGGCGGGCAGTACCTGTGCGTGTACGGCATGGACTCGCCCGGGGGCTACCAGCTCGTCGGGCGGACCGTGCCCATCTGGTCCGGCCACCGGCAGCGCGGCGTCTTCGAACCCGGCAAGCCGTGGCTGCTGCGGTTCTTCGACCGCGTCGTCTGGCACCCCGTCGGTGCCGCCGAGCTGCTCGAGCAGCGCGCCGCGTTCGCCGCCGGGCGGCTCGACGTCGAGGTCGAGCACGGCACGTTCTCCTACCGCGAGCACCTCGACCTGCTTGCCGCGCACGCCGACGACATCGCCGCCTTCCAGGCCCGGCAGGCCGCCGCGTTCGCCGAGGAGCGCGCCGCCTGGGCCGCCGCCGGGGAGCTCGACGCGCACGACGAGCCCGCACCCGACGCCGGGCCCGCCGGGGCGGGCCTTGCCGGGGTGGCGCAGATCGAGCTCGCCGACGGGCACGTGCTCGTCGAGGCCCCCATGGTCGGGAGCGTGTGGCGGGTCGAGGCCGCGTCGGGCAGCCAGGTCCGCGAGGGCGACCTGCTGGTCGCGCTCGAGGCCATGAAGCTCGAGCTCGGCGTCGTCGCACCCGCGGACGGGCGCGTGCTCGAGGTGCTCGTCTCGCCCGGTCAGCAGGTCGCGCCCGGCGCGCCGCTCGCGATCCTGGCCGTGGGCTCGTGACGGCACTGACGGTGTGCGTGAGCCGGGTGGTCGACCGTGCGCGGACGGCGTGCGTGACGGGGAGGGACGCGTGACGGTGGTGCAGCAGGCCGGGAGCGCGGCGACGACGGAGAAGGTGGACGACGTGGTGGACCTGGTGGGGGCGGGGGCGACGAGCGGCGGCGTCGCCGGCGCCGACGGTGCCGTGGTGGCGGGCGGTGCCGACGGTGCCGTCGTGGTGGGCGGTGCCGATGGCGCCGCGGTGCGGCGGGTGCGGGCCGCGTTCGAACGGCTCGACGCGGTGGACCGGCCCGAGGCGTGGATCACCTTCGTGGACCGTGCCGACGTGCTCGCGGCGGCGGCGGAGGTCGACGCGCGCGTCGCGGCCGGTGCCGACCTGCCGCTCGCGGGCGTCGTGCTCGCGGTCAAGGACAACGTCGACGTCGCCGGCCTGCCGACGACCGCGGCGTGCCCGTCGTACGCGACGTCGGCTGCCGGACGCCCGGGCCCGGCCGCGGTCACGGCGCCCGCGGTGCAGCGGCTCGTCGACGCGGGCGCGGTGGTGCTCGGCAAGACGAACCTCGACCAGTTCGCGACCGGCCTGGTCGGGACGCGCAGCCCGTTCGGCGCCGTCCGGCACGCGACGCTGCCCGACCGGGTGTCGGGAGGGTCGAGCTCGGGTTCCGCCGTGGCGGTCGCGCTCGGGATCGCCGACGTCGGGATCGGCACCGACACCGCGGGGTCCGGTCGCGTGCCCGCCGCGTTCCACGGGATCGTCGGCATCAAGACCACCGTCGGGCTCGTCCCGACCGCGGGCGTCGTGCCCGCGTGCCGCACGTACGACGTGGTGACCACGTTCACCCGCGACCTCGCGCTGGGCGCGCTCGCGACCCGCCTCATGGTGGGCCCGGACGCCGCCGACCCGTCGGGGCGCACGTGGCCCGCGGACGTGCGACTCGCGCTGCGCGCGACACCGGTCGTCGCCGTGCCGCGGCCCGAGGACCTCGCACCCCTGTCGCCGGGCTGGCGCGCCGCGTTCGACGAGGCGGTCGCGGCCGTCGTCGCGACGGGAGCCCGTGTCCGCACCGTCGACGTCTCGGCGATGCTCGACGCGGCCACGCTGCTGTACGACGGCGCGATCGTCGCCGAGCGCTACGAGGCCGTCGGGGCGTTCCTCGACACCGACCCCGTCGACGCCGACCCGACCGTCGCGGCGATCATCCGCGGCGGCCGCGACGTGCCCGCGCACGCCTACGTCGCCGACCGCGCCCGCCTCGACGCCGCGCGGGCGGACGCGCTCGTGGCGCTCGACGGCTGCGACCTCCTCCTGCTGCCCACGACGACCGAGCACCCGACGATCGCCGCGGTCCAGGCCGACCCGGTCGGGCTCAACCGCCGCCTCGGCACCTACACCAACTTCGTCAACCTCCTCGACCTCGCGGCCGTCGCCGTGCCCGCGGGCGAGGCCGACGGTGGCCCGTTCGGCGTGACGGTGATCGCCCGCGCCTTCGACGACCAGCTCGCCCTCGACCTCGCCGCCCGCCTTCTCACGCCCGTCCCGACCGCGACCTCGCCGACCGACACGCCCCCGCCCGCCCCCGCACCGTCGACGTCCGGTGCGCCCCCGGCCCCCCTCCTGACCGCGCCTCTGGTCGTCGCACCGGGCGTGGACGTGCTCGTCGTCGGCGCGCACCTGCGTGGTCAGCCCCTCAACGGCGAGCTCGAGGACCTGGGGGCGCGATTCGTCGCGAGCGTGCGCACCTCGGACGCCTACCGGCTCGTCGCCCTCGACACGACCCCGCGCAAGCCAGGCCTGGTCCGCGTCGGCCCGGGCCACGGTGCACCGATCGCCGGTGAGGTCTGGCGCGTCGCGCCGGGCGCGCTCGGACGTCTGCTCGCCGCGCTGCCCGGACCGCTGAACCTCGGTCAGGTCGAGCTCGAGGACGGAACCTGGGTGGTCGGCTTCGGCTGCACCGCCGAGTCAGGACTCGCGGGCGCCGACCTGACCTGGGCCGGTGGCTGGGTGGCCGCCCTCCGCGCCGGAGCGTGACGGGCCCGCCCGTCAGTGCCGGGACGCGCCGCGGTCCCGGGCCGGGACGCGGAGGCCCGACGCCCGCAGGCGCCGGATCAGGTCGCCCGCGCTGACCTGCTGCGCACCCAGCGCGACCAGCTCGGTGATCCGCTCGTCGGGGACGTCGTAGTGGTCGAGGTCGAACGCGCGCCGGGGGAGCCCGGCGCGGGCGGCGAAGGCGTGCAGCTCGTCGAGCGAGGAGTCGCTGACGAGGTGCGCCCACGTCGTGCCGTTCCGGGGCCACAGCGGCGGGTCGACGAGCACGGTCACACGACCGAGCCTAGGTGCCCCGTCGTGCCACCGCGTCGTCGACCGCACCGCCGGGTGCGTGTCACGCGGGCCCTGTCGCTGCCGCTGCCGCTCGCGCTCCTGCTCGACACCGCTCCGGTCGCACGATCGCGACCGGAGACCGTCAGGCCGTGAACAGACGCGACGCCTGGGCCTCCGCGTCGGCGTACGTCTGCGCGGCGCTGTGCATCGCGGCGCTGATCTGGTCGAGCGCCTGCTCGAGCCTCGCCTCCGTCGAGGACCAGTTCGCGACCACGCCCGCGAACGCCGTCGCGGCGGAACCCCGCCACGTGCCCTGCAGGTCGGCGAGCTGCCGGTGCATCGCGGCGACCTCGCTGCGGATCGACGCGGCCCGTGCCTGCACCCCCGCGGCGGCCTGTGCGACGTGCGCGCTGTCGACCTCGTACCTGCTCATGCGGACCTCCCGACTCCGACGGCCCCGCCCTCCTGGCGGGACCTCGTGCGGCACGACGCTAGGGAGCGGACGTCGGTCGTCGAACGGTCGAGGCGCGACGCGGTGCACGGACGTCAGGGAACCCGGGCTGTGGACGGCTCGACGGCGACCGCATGAGCGGGCGGGCCGACAGCGGTCGGCGGAGCCGGCGACGAGCGCACCAGGTGGCGCGCCCGTGCCTCCACGGGTCGGGGGTCGAAGCCCGGCTCCGCAGATGTCGCAGGTGTGCGTGTCCTACCGGTCGCCGCTGGACGCGCGGACGGCGGCCTGAGCGGCCGCGCCGTCGGACGCCTCGAGGGCCGCGGACTCGGCGTGCTGCGCCGCGAGGGCCTCGGCGTCGATCTTCGCGAGCTCCTTCTCCAGCCGCTGCTTCTCGGCGGAGATGTTCTGCCGGGCGGGCTCCTCCCACGCGGCACCGAGCGGGCTCGAGAACAGCGAGGGGCGTCGCAGCAGCTTGTCGAGGATCTTGAGCCGCGCGCGGACGTACGCCTCGACGGGCAGGTGCGAGTACTCGGCGCGCACGTCGTGCAGGTACGACTTGTACCGCTGGGGCTCGGCGGCGAGCATCGCGAGGTCCGCGTCGCACAGCACGGCGCAGTCGAAGTCGGCCGGGTCGGGCGAGTGCCGGACCAGCGCGACGACGAGGTCGTGCACGCGCCGGGTCGCGCGTTCAGGGATGCCGAGGCGGGTCAGCTCGTCGACGGCGAGCCGGGCGCTCGCGATCTCGTCCTCGCCGCCGCGGTTGGCGTACGCCTTGCGCTCGGCGGAGTCGAAGATCGCGCCGTGGTACCAGGCGGCGAGCCGCACGAGGTCGGGCTCGTGGGTCTCCTCGACGAGCTCGTCGACGCGGACGAGCACGTCGACCAGGTGCTTGAGGTTGTGGAAGTCGCGGCCGGGTGCGGACCACCTGTCGACGAGCGCCTGCCCGACGTCACGGATCTCCTCCGTCGTCGCTGTCGCTCCGGCCCCCTGTGCGCTGCGCTGGAACGCGGACAACAGCCACTGGGGTGCGTCATGGACGCCCATGGATCAAGCCTCACGCCGATGGTCAGGACGCGCCATAGTAGAGCCTCGCGACGGCACCGGGGGGCCCGGTTCGGGATCCTCGGCGCGCGCCGCGGGGAGCACGACGCGCACCGTGGTGCCGCCTCCGTCCGTCTCCGCGAGGCCGACGGTGCCGCCGTGCGCGGTCACGATCGCGGCGACGATCGCCATGCCGAGCCCGGCGCCACCGGAGTCCCGGCCGCGGGACGCGTCGACGCGGTAGAACCGCTCGAACACCCGCGCGGCGTGCTCGGGGTCGATGCCGGGCCCGTGGTCGCGCACCTCGAGGACGGCCTGACCGTCGGGTGCGGTGCCGACGGCCAGCTCGACAGGCGTGCCCGGCGGGGTGTGCTGCACGACGTTCCCGACGAGGTTCGCGACGACCTGCTGCAGCCGCGGCTCCTCGCCGAGGACGAGGTGCGGTCCGGACGGCGCCCCGGCGACGAGCGGCACGAGCCGCGCGGTGCGCGAGGGGTCGAGAGCGTGCAGGTCGCTGACGGCGTCGGCGGCGAGCACGGTGAGGTCGACGGGCTCGCGCCGCAGGGGACGGTTCTCGTCGAGGCGTGCGAGGGCGAGGAGGTCGTCGACGAGCCCGCCCATCCGGGTCGCGGAGTCCTCGATGCGCCGCATGGTCTCGTCGACCTGCGCGGGCTCCCGCAGCGCGCCCATCCGGTACAGCTCCCCGTACCCGCGGATCGCGGCGAGCGGGGTGCGGAGCTCGTGCGACGCGTCGGCGACGAACCGGCGCATGCGCGCCTCGGACGCGGTGCGTGCGGCGAACGCCTGCTCGATCTGCGTGAGCATGCCGTTGAGCGCGGCGGACAGGCGCCCGACCTCGGTCTGCTCGGGCGCGGGCGGGACGCGGCGGGACAGGTCGCCCGCAGCGATCGCGGCGGCGGTCGACTCGATCTCGCGCAGCGGGCGCAGCGAGCGCCGGACGGCCCACGCGCCGGCCAGCGCGCCGAGCAGGACGATCCCCACGCCGCTGACGACCAGCACGAGCACCATCCGCTTCACGGTGCTCTGCACGTCGCCGAGGGGCAGCGCGACGACCACGGACCCGGTCGCGCCCTCGACGGTCAACGGGTACGCCACCGCCCGCCAGCGCGAGTCGTCCGTGGTCGACCGGACGGTGAACGGCTCGCCGCGACGTGCGGTCGCCTGTGCCGCGGTGAGGTCGGGCACGACGGGCACGCCGTAGCGCAGCCGCGCGGACCGCGACGGCGGGCTGACGTTCTCGAACCCGCCGACCTGCACGCGCACGTAGTAGTCGCTGGGCGCGAGGGTGCTGCCGAACGGCGTGAGGGAGTCGAGCTGCTGCTGCGCGAGGCTCAAGCCCTCCGACTCGAGCTTCTCGTCGACCTGCCCGACCATGGTCCCGCCGAGCAGCGTCGCGCTCACCACGCCCGCGAGCACGAGGCCGAGGCCCACGAGGACGGTGATGATGCCGACGAGCCGGTGGACGAGCGGCACGGCGTCCCACCGCGCGCGCAGCGACGTGGGCCGCGTCGGGCGTGCGGAGCCGGGCGTGTCGGGCTCGTCCTCGGACGGCACGGGAGGCGCGGAGGACGAGGCCGTCGGACCGGGGACCGCCGGGGGTGCCGGGTCGGTGACCGGAGGGCCGGGCGACGGGGACGACGGGGACGACGGCGGGACGGTCACGTCGACTCGCGCAGCAGGTAGCCGACGCCCCGCTTGGTGTGGATGAGCGGCGGCAGCCGGTTGCCGTCGGCGTCGGTGAGCTGGTCGACCTTGCGCCGCAGGTAGGAGATGTACGACTCGACGATGTTCGCGTCGCCGCCCCAGTCGTACTGCCAGACGTGGTCGAGGATCTGCGACTTCGACAGGACGCGGCCGGGGTTGAGCATGAGGTAGCGCAGGAGCTTGAACTCGGTGGGGGACAGCTCGACGGGGTGCCCGGCGCGCACGACCTCGTGGCTGTCCTCGTCGAGCTCGAGGTCGGAGTACCGCAGCACGCTCGACGACAGCTCGATGCCGGGCGACGTGCGGCGCAGGATCGCGCGGATCCGCGCGACGACCTCCTCGAGGCTGAACGGCTTCGTGACGTAGTCGTCACCGCCGACCGTGAGGCCCTGCACCTTGTCCGCGGTGTCGTCGCGCGCGGTGAGGAACAGCACGGGGACGTGCTGGCCCTTCTCGCGCAGCCGGCGCGTCACGGTGAAGCCGTCCATGTCGGGGAGCATGACGTCGAGGACGACGAGGTCGGGCTCGACGTCCCGGGCCAGCCGGAGCGCGGCACCGCCGTCGGCGGCGGCGTGCACCTCGAAGCCCGCGAACCGCAGCGACGTCGCGAGGAGCTCGCGGATGTTCGGCTCGTCGTCGACGACGAGCAGGCGGGCCTCGGGCTGGGCGGGCGCACCGGTCATCCTCCCAGTCTGGTCCTGGTTCCTGGATGCCGCCTGGGAGCGCGCTGCGTGCCTGACCGGCCGTCGCCCG
>NZ_BHYL01000032.1 GCF_003851725.1 Cellulomonas algicola
GGGGTGGTCACGCGGCCCACGACGTCAGGCGGAGGTCTGTCAGAACGGCATCTCCGTGGTGATCTGCTCCGGGGCGGGCGCCGTCACGGGCGTGCCCGCGCCGAAGTTGGTGAACGTCATGGTCGTCGTCATGCCGATCAGCTCGTACGACACCTTGCGCACCAGGTCGTCCTCGCCGACCCAGTAGGTGTAGGTGAGGGTCGCGGGCAGCGCGGCCACGGACTCGGCCTCCGCGAGCTTGGCGGCGGCCTCGCCGGTCATCTTCGTGGTGTCGACGACGACGGTGTACGGCTGCACGGTGACGCCGTCGATCGTCTCCTCGGGGCCGGCGGGCTCGACGTTCGTGATCGCCGTCTCCATGCCGGACAGGCCGGTGTCGAACTGCTCGGTCATGCCGCCGAAGTCGGCCGCCAGCGGGTTCGACGCGTCGTTCGGGTCGATCTGGAAGAACTGCTCGCCGAGCATCGCGATCTTGAGGTACGCCATGCCGCCGACGAAGCGGATCTCCATGTCGCCGACCTCGGGCATCGTCATGCGCATCGCCATGTTCTGCGCGCCGTCGACGACCTGCATGCTCGCGGTGCCCTGGAACGTCGCGGCGCCGGTCATGTCGAGCGTCATGTCGTACGACGTCTGCGCCTTGAGCGCGCCGTCGAGGCGGGCGACGAGGTTGGTCGCCGAGAGCACCTCGACGGTCGGCGTCGGCGTCGCGGACGCGGCCTTGGTGGGGACGGGCGCGGGCGACTCGTCGGCGGTGGCGCTGCCGCCGCCGCACGCGGCGAGCGTGGCGGCGAGCACGACCGAGACGGGCAGGGCGAGGATGCTGCGGGACTGCACGGGGACTCCAGACGACATGCCGCACGGGTGGGCGGTCGCCCAGGCGCGCCGGGCGGGCGGCAGACGCGCGGCGCGGACATCCTGGCAGGCCGCGGACCACGCTGGCGTCCGCTTTCCCGGCGACCTGCGGCGGCGTACCGAGCACCGCCCGATCGGACCAGCGCGCCGCGGCGCCGGAGCCCGCGACGACGTCACGTCTCAGCCCGTCAGCGCGCGGACGGTGCGGCCCACCACGGACTCCTCCTGGGGGACGCCGGGGTCGCGAGCGAGCAGGACGGCGACGGCGCGGTCCGCGCCGCGGTCGGCGAGGAGCTTCGCCTGGAAGCCGACACCCCACCCCTGCGACATGACGCGTGGGCCGCCGACGAACACCCCGAGCCCGACGCCGTCGTCGTACCGGTCCTCGAGCATCGCGGCGGCGGACGCCGGGTCGAGCAGCACGGACCTCGCGCCCCGCCAGCCGCGCAGCAGGTCGGCGAGCAGGACGCCGACGTCGGCGGGCGACGCCCCCAGCCCGGAGGCCGACGGACCGGCGTAGTGGACGCGCACCCCGTCGACGCGCGAGCCGTCGCGGTGGTGACCCGCGCAGGCCGCGCCGACGACGCGGGCCAGCGTCGAGGAGCGCGCACCGGGCGCCGACCGCTCGCCCGCCCAGGCGGTCGTCGCAGTCAGGCCGAGCGGTGCGACGACCTCGCGGTGCACGACGTCGGCGAACGGCACGCCGCAGACGGTCTCGACGACGCGCTCGACCAGGCAGAAGCCGGCGTCGGGGTGAACGCGTCGGGCGGGTCGACGACGCCGCCGTGGTGGGACAGGAGCTGCCGGACCGACGGTCCGGGGCCGGCCGGGACGACCTCCAGGTCGAGCACGTCTTGCACGTCGGCGTCGAGGTCGAGGACCCCGTCGCGCGCGAGGCGCAGGGCGACGACGGCGGTGACCGTCTTGGCCGTCGAGCAGAGGTGGAACGCCGTCGAGACGTCGGCCGCCCGACCGGTCGACGCACCGGTGCCCGCCCGGGTCTTCGGTCCGGTCGGAGACCCGGGCGGTCGCTCAGTCCTGCTTCGCCGCGCCCCAGCCGTGCCAGTGGTCGATCTCGACGAGCACGCTCACGCGCGCCCGGTCGCGGACCGGGTAGGGGTTGCCGCCGTAGTGGACGGACAGGCGGTCGATGTCGACGAGGGCGGTGTCGTCGCGGATCTCCACGACGCGCCCCTGGACGCTCACGTGGGTGTACCAGTTGGCCTCGTCGATCGCGGTGAGCGAGACCTGCGGGTTGGCGCGGAGGTGCTTGAGGCGCGCACGCGACGCGTCGAGGTTGAGGAGGATGCGCCCGTCGTCCTCGACGAGGTACCAGGTCGCGACGGTCACCGGGTGGCCGTCGGGGTGGATGGTGCCCATCACCGCGGGGTTGGGCCTGGCGAGCAGCGCGGCGACGTCGGCGGGCAGCGGGGGCTTGGGCACGGAGGGTCCTCTCGTCGGGTGCCGACCATCTGGGTGCGTCGGCGTCGGCCGGGTCGTGCTGTCCGCCACAGTGTCGCCGCGTCGCCGCAGGAGAGCACGCTCGACGGCCGGGCGTCCCGTCCCGCGGACGTAGGCTGGTGAGCATCCCCGGTCGCACCGCGTGCTCGTCGCGGGCCGGGTCCCGGAGAGGTTCCCCGCTTGTCTCGCGTTCCCGCGCCCGCCCCGGCGCGCTCCGACGCACCCTCCTCCTTCTCCAGCCGGCGCGCGTACGCCGTGTACGCGGCCGCCGTCGTCGCCTACTTCGTCGCGATCGTGCACCGGACCGCGATGGGCGTGGCCGGCGTGGAGGCGGTCGACCGGTTCGCGCTGTCCGCCACGGCGCTCTCGTCGTTCGTCGTGGCGCAGCTGCTGCTCTACACGCTCATGCAGATCCCGGCGGGCCGGCTGCTCGACCGGTTCGGGCCGCGCGCGGTCATCACGGCCGGCTCGCTCGTCATGGCGGCGGGGCAGCTGCTGCTGGCCGTCGCGGACACCGTCCCGCTCGCGCTGCTGGCGCGCGTGCTGCTCGGTGCGGGCGACGCGGGCATCTTCATCAGCGCGGTCCGGCTGATCGCCGAGTGGTTCCCGCCGCGCAAGGCGCCCGTGATGGTGCAGGTCACGGGCCTCATCGGGCAGTCAGGCAACCTGGCGTCGGCGATCCCCGTCGCGTGGCTGCTGCACCACCACGGCTGGACGACGACGTTCGGCACGCTGGCCGTGGTCGGCGTCGTCGCCGCGGGCGTCGCGTTCGGCGGCATCCGCAGCGCCCAGCCGCGCGACCCGCTCAGCCACGAGCGCCTGGCCCCCGCCCTGCGCGCGGCGCTGCAGCCGCCCGGCACGCGGCTCGGGTTCTGGAGCCACTTCGCGACGCCGTTCAGCGCGAACGTCGTGGCGCTGCTGTGGGGCGTGCCGTTCTTCGTCACCGCCCAGGGACGCACCGCCGCGGAGGCGAGCGTGCTGCTCACCGCGCTCACGCTGACGGCCATGGTCACCGGGCCGGTCGTCGGGCGGTTCACGGCGCGGCACCCGCTGCGCCGGTCGTGGTCGGTGCTCGCGAGCTGTGCCGTCACGCTGGTCGCGTGGGTGTGGCTGCTGGTCCCGTCGACGCCCCGACCCATGTGGCAGCTGGTCGTGTTCGTCGTCCTCGTCGGCGCGGGCGGACCCGTGTCGCTGGTCGGCATGGACTTCGCGCGGACGTTCTCCCCGCCCACGTCGCTCGGCACCGCGAGCGGGTTCGTCAACACCGGCGGGTTCACGTCGACCGTCGTGGGCCTGCTGGGCGTCGGCGTGGTGCTCCAGCTCGTCGAGCCGGACGCCGCGGGCACCTACTCGCTCGACGCGTACCGCATCGCGTTCACCGTGCTGCTGGTGCCGTGGGTCGTGGGCGTGGTCGGCGTCCTGTCGAGCCGCCGCCGCACGCGCGCGCTCATGGCCGAGGCGGGCGTCGTCGTCCCGCCGCTGCGCGAGGCGCTACGCCGGGTCCGCGGCCGCTGACGGCGCCGGTGTCGGCTCGGGCGTCGCTTCCGGCGCCGCTCCCGGCGGCGCGTCCCGCCCCGGCGCCCGCACCACCGTCCGGTCCCCCGACAACCACCGCAGCCAGCGCGTCGACGGGTCCGGCTCGAGGACGAGCGCTCGGACCAGCAGCGTGAGCGGGATGCACAGCACCGCCCCGACCGGCCCGATGACGAACGACCAGAACGCGACCGACACGAAGCTCAGCGTGAGCGACAGGTCCACGGCGTCGCTCACGAACTTCGGCTGGACCAGCACCTGCAGCACGACGTTGACGACGCAGTAGACCGCGATGACGCCGAGCATGAGCGGCCACCCGCCGACGACGAGCGCGAGCACCGCGGGCGGGATCAGCCCGAGCACGAACCCGACGTTGGGCACGAAGTTCGTGACGAACGCGAGGATGGCCCACACGACCGGCGCGGGGATGCCGAGCATCGCGAGCGCGATCCCGTCGAGGACCGCGACGATCGCACCGAACGTCGCGTTGACGACGTAGTACCGCCGCACACCGGTCGTGAACCGCGCGATGCGCGCGAGCGCCGGCCCGCGCTCGTCGCCGAACAGCCGCCCCGCGCTCGCGTACCGGGCACCGTCGGCCGCCATGAACAGCACGTACGCGAAGACGACGAGCAGCGCGCCGAGCACCGAGACCGCGGACGACCCCAGCGACGTGACCACGCCGACCAGCCGGGCCGGGTCGAGCGCCGCCGACGCCGCGTCCGCGGCGGTCCCCTCGAGCCCGAGGCCGGCGAGCCGCTTGGACGCGTCGTCGACCACCGAGCCGAGCTCGTCGGTGTAGTCGCCGACCATGACGGCGAACCGCGCGACCGCGAACGCGACGAGCCCCGCGATCGTGAGGATGACGAGCCACCCGACGACCACCACGACCGCCGTCGCCGCCCACGACGGCCAGCCGCGCCGCTCGAGGGGGAACCGCAGCGGGTGCACGATGACGACGATCACCGCGCCGAGCGCGAGCGGTCCCAGCAGGTCGCGGGCGGCCCAGATCCCGGCCAGCACCACGACGACCGCGGCGAGCACGACGAGCGTGCGCTGCGCGTGCCCGGCGGCCGGCGCGTGCGCGGGTGCCGGTGCCTGCCCGGCGGCCCGCTTGCGCCCGTCGCCCGTGCCGACCGGCTCGCGCGTCCCCGTCCCGTCGTCCACCCGGACCTCCGTCGCCACGACGACCACCACCGGCACGCTCACCCTGGCGTGCGACGAGGGTGGCGTCCAGCCACACGCCGCAGGCCCGACGAGCGGGTTGCGCAGGCCTCGGACAGGCCTGACGGGCGTGTCGGACCCCGTCGCTACCGTGGACGCACCACCCCACGACGGAAGGAACGGTCATGGCGGCACCGGTCACGCTCCGCGGGATCTCGACCCTCTCCCTGTGGGCCGACGACTTCTCCGCCGCCGGCGCCTGGTACGCCGACCTGCTGGGTGTCGAGCCGTACTACGCGCGCCCTGAGCCGCCCGCGGCACCGAGCTACCTCGAGTTCCGGCTGGGCGACCACGGGACCGAGCTCGGCATCATCGACCGCCGCTTCGCGCTCCCGGGCCTGCGCACCGGCGAGCCGGGCGGGATCGTCGCCTACTGGGCGGTCGACGACGTGCAGAAGGTGCTCGACACGTTCCTCGCGGCCGGTGCGACGCCGTTGCAGCCGATCACGGAGTTCGGCCTCGGGTTCGTGACCGCCGCGGTCGTCGACCCCTTCGGCAACGTGGTCGGGCTCATGTACAACCAGCACTACCTGGACCAGGTCGCGGACGACGCCTGACCGGGTCCTCACCGCACGACCTCTGCACCGCGTCCTCGCACGGCGAACACCCGCCGAGCGGTCGCGCGGACGCCTGCGTGGCAGGATCGAGCGCATGACGACGGACCAGACGGTGGCGCAGCAGACGCTCCCGACCGCTCCGGACGCGCCCGCGGCCGAGTCCGCGACGCCCGCCCCGGAGCCCACGCCCGCACCCGTGCCCGCGGTCCCGACGACGCCCGACGTGACGAAGAACGCCGGCGACACCGAGCTGTGGGTCGAGCGCACCGGCAAGCGGCAGTACACGGGCCGCTCGTCCCGCGGTGCCGAGGTGCTCATCGGCTCGGTCGGCGACGAGGGCCGGTTCACGCCCGGCGAGCTGCTCAAGATCGCGCTCGCCGCGTGCAGCGGCCTGTCGTCCGACGCGGCGCTCGCGCACCGGCTCGGCGACGACGTCGACGTGACCATCAAGGTCAGCGGCATGGCCCACGACACCGAGGACCGCTACCCGGCGCTCGCGGAGGAGCTCGTCGTCGACCTGTCGAGCCTCGACCCGGCCGCGCGCGAGCGCCTCCTCACGGTCGTGCACCGCGCGGTCGACCAGCACTGCACCGTCGGCCGCACCCTGGAGCACGGGGCCGCGGTGACCCTGACGGTCACCGGGGAGCGCTGACCGGATGCCACGCCTCGTCGAGGCCGCGCTCGCCAAGGCGGTGACGATCCCGTCGTCGACCATCCACGCGCACGTCGACCAGCTGCGCCGCCGCAACCCGGAGGCGACGCCCGAGGAGCTCGTCCGGCTCCTCGAGAAGGAGTACCTGGTCGTCGTGGCCGCCGCGGGCGGCGCCGTCGGTGCAGCAGCCGCGGCCCCCGCGGTCGGTACGGGCATCGCGCTGACGCTGACGGCCAGCGACGTCGCGACGTTCTTCGGGGCGTCCGCGGCGTTCGCGCTGGCCGTGGCGAGCGTGCACGGTATCGACGTCGAGGACGTCGAGCGGCGCCGTGCCCTGCTGCTCACGACGATCCTCGGCGAGTCCGGCGCGAAGGCCGTCGGGGACGCGGCGGAGTTCTCGTCGGCGAACGCGGCACGCGTGCTGCTCACGCGCATGCCGATCGCGACGGTGCGCAAGGTCAACTCGACGCTGACCCGCAAGATGCTCCGCACGCAGATCACGCGCCACACGGGTCTCGCGCTCGGGCGGCTCGTGCCGTACGGGATCGGTGCGGTCGTCGGCGTGACCGGTGCCCGCGCCCTGGGCAGGACGGTCATCCAGGGTGCGCGTGCCGCGTTCGGTCCGCCGCCGGCGCAGTTCCCGGAGACGATCGTGGTGGCCGCGGGCGCGGTGCCGAAGCTCATCGTCGCGGACCGCAAGGACGGCGCACCGCTCGTGCCGGGTCTCACCGCGGTCCCCGAGCAGCGGGGGCGGCGCCTGCGCGCGCTGACCGGCCGCCGCACCCCGAAGGTTCCCGAGCAGAGCTCAGCACCCGACGAGTCCTGAGCGCGTCGCGGTCACGCGGGGTCACGCGACGACCGGCACCCGCCCGGGCGCGAGACGGGTGGTCGCACCCCGCGGACGACGGGCCGGCCGCGCGCGCAGCCGTGACCAGCACGGGCTCCGCGGGCGACCGGCCTGACGACGTCACCAGCGGCCGTGCACGTGCTCCCGGACGCGCTCGTCGTAGATCGTGCGCAGGCGCTCCGACGTGTCGTCCCCGAGCGGGGCGAGGTCGGCCGCGGCCGCGTTGGCACGCGCCTGGTCGGGTGTCCGGGCGCCGGGGATGACGACCGACACGCCGGGCTGCTCGACGATCCACCGCAGCGCGAGCTGCGCGGTCGTGGCCCCCGCGGGCGTGAGCGCGGCGACCTCGCGGGCCGCGGCGACGCCGACGTCGTAGGGCACGCCGGAGAACGTCTCGCCGACGTCGAACGCCTCGCCGTGCCGGTTGAAGCTCCGGTGGTCGTCGGCGGCGAACGTCGTGTGCTCGTCGTACGTGCCGGACAGCAGGCCGGACGCGAGGGGCACGCGCGCGATGATCCCGACGCCGGCCTCGGCGGCGGCGGGGAGCACCTCGTCGAGCGGCTTGCGACGGAAGATGTTGAGGATGATCTGGATCGACGCGACGTTCGGCCGCGCGATCGCGGTGAGGGCCTCGTCGACGGTCTCCACGGACACGCCGTACGCGGCGACGCGCCCCTCGTCGACG
The DNA here is from genome assembly GCF_003851725.1 of Cellulomonas algicola. Classification (GTDB taxonomy): domain Bacteria; phylum Actinomycetota; class Actinomycetes; order Actinomycetales; family Cellulomonadaceae; genus Cellulomonas; species Cellulomonas algicola. The sequence goes on from NZ_BHYL01000032.1 coordinate 7,815, forward strand.
AGGGTGTCGAGCGCGTCGTAGGTCGACTCGCGCGACAGCACCGCGGTGGGCGGGCAGTGCAGCTGGACGAGGTCGAGCGTGTCGACGCCGAGGTTGCTGCGCGAGCGGTCGGTCCAGCCGCGGAACGCGTCGAGCGTGTACGCGTCGGCGACGTGCGGGTCGGCGCGGCGGCCCATCTTGGTCGCGACGGTCAGCCCGGATCCCGCACCGCCGCGGGCGGCGAGGAACCGGCCCACGAGCCGCTCCGAGCGCCCGTCGCCGTAGACGTCCGCCGTGTCGAGGAAGGTGACGCCCGCGTCGACGGCCGCGTCGAGGATCTGCAGCGCGGTGTCGTCGCCGACGTCGCCCCAGTCCCCTCCCAGCTGCCAGCAGCCGAGGCCGACGACCCCGACATCCCTGCCCGTACGTCCCAGAACCCGCTTCTCCATGCGTCCGACGCTACCCCGGCCGCGACTCGTCCTCGCGCGCGCGGCCCGCGCCACCGCGAGGTGCGACGAGCCGACGCACGGCCGTGGCCGCAGGATGGTGACGACGGGTCCGCCGACGGGCGGCGGCCCGCGGAGGGAGTCCCCATGACCACGACGACGCGGGTCCTGCCGCTGCCGGCGGCGCGCGCCTGGGACCTGGTCGCGGACGCACGGAACCATGCCCGGTGGGTGCCGCTGACGCGCGTGGACGTCGCGGACGGCTACGTGGTCGCGGTGACCGGGCCGCGTGCCCGACGGGGCGGCGGCGGGCTCGTCGACCGGATGCGGATCGACCGCTTCGACCCCCCGCACGGCGACCGTCCAGGGGTCGCCGAGTTCACGAAGGTCGGTCGGGTGCTGCGCGGGACGGCGCGGATCGAGGTGCGCGCGGCGGGTCCGGACGCGGCGCGGGTGTCGTGGTCGGAGTCGGTGCACCTCGCGGGCCCGCTGCCCGACAGTCTGACGCGTGCGGCCTCCGCCCCGTTCCTCACGCTCATGGTGCGGCGCGCGCTGCGGCTGGCGGCGCAGGAGGCCGCCCAGGAAGACGCGCACCACCTCTGAGCCGACGCAACGGATCGCTGCCAGACGCGCCCACCACGCAACGGATCCACCTCCGACGCGCAATCAGCGGTGACGAGGTGCGCGCGACGCTCCCCTAGGCTCGACGTGACTGCCGTCCGTTCCCGCCGTCCCCACGAGGAGCACGATGACGACGACCGCCCCCGGTGCCACGCGCCGCCACTACCTGATGTGCGAGCCGCGCTTCTACACCGTCTCGTACGAGATCAACCCCTGGATGGACAAGACGCGGTACACCGACGTCGACCTGGCCGTCCGGCAGTGGCGCACGCTGCGCGACACCTACCTCGACCTGGGCCACCGGGTCGACGTGATCGAGCCGATCGACGGCCTGCCGGACATGGTCTACGCGGCGAACGGCGCGACCGTCGTCGACGGCGTCGTGTACTCCGCGCGGTTCCGCTACCCGGAGCGCGGCCCCGAGGGCCCGGCCTACCAGAAGTGGTTCGCCGACCGCGGCTTCGTCACGCACACGGCCGCACAGGTCAACGAGGGCGAGGGGGACCTGCTCGTCGTCGGGAACATGGTCCTCGCGGGCACCGGCTTCCGCACGGACCGTGCCGCGCACGCCGAGGCGCAGGAGCTGTTCGGCCGCCCGGTCGTGTCGCTCGAGCTCGTCGACCCGCACTACTACCACCTCGACACCGCGCTGGCGGTCCTGTCGAGCGACCCGACGGACCCGCAGATCGCCTACTACCCGCCGGCGTTCTCGGCGGGCTCGCGGTCGGTGCTCCAGCAGCTCTTCCCGGACGCCGTGGTCGCGACCGAGCAGGACGCCGTCGCGCTCGGTCTCAACGCCGTCTCCGACGGGCAGAACGTCGTCGTCGCCCCCGCCGCGACCGACCTCGCCGCCGCGCTGCGCGAGCGCGGGTACACCCCGATCCCGGTCGAGACCACGGAGCTGCTCAAGGGCGGGGGCGGCGCGAAGTGCTGCACGCTCGAGATCCGTCCGGCCGGGGCCCCGACGGGAGACTGACCATGACCGCGCTGCAGGACGCCCGGACGTCGACGCTCGCGCGGAACTACGACCCGCTGCCCGTGACCCTCGTCTCCGGCGAGGGCTCCTGGGTGACGGACACCGACGGCCGCCGGTACCTGGACCTGCTGTCGGCGTACTCCGCGCTCAACTTCGGGCACCGGCACCCGGCGCTCGTCGCCGCGGCGCACGCGCAGCTCGACCGGCTGACGCTCACGTCGCGTGCCTTCGACCACGACCTGCTGCACCCGTTCGCGGACCGGCTCGCGTCGCTCGTCGGGCCGCTCGTCACCGGCACGCCGATGGTCCTGCCGATGAACACGGGCGCCGAGGCCGTCGAGACGGCGATCAAGGCGGCGCGCAAGTGGGGCTACGACGTCAAGGGCGTGCCCGACGGACACGCGCGCATCGTCGTCGTCGACGGCAACTTCCACGGCCGCACGACGACGATCGTGTCGTTCTCGGCCGACCCCGACGCGCACGACGGGTTCGGCCCGTACACCCCGGGCTTCGTCCGCGTCCCGTACGGCGACGCGGCAGCCCTGGAGGCGGCGCTCGACGAGCACACCGTGGCGGTCCTGCTCGAGCCCGTGCAGGGCGAGCAGGGCGTCGTGGTCCCGCCCGCGGACTACCTGCCGGCCGTGCGGGCCGCGTGCACGGCGGCCGACGTGCTGCTCGTGGTCGACGAGATCCAGAGCGGCCTCGGGCGCACCGGCAGCACGCTCGCGAGCGAGCTCTGGGGCGTCCGTCCCGACCTCGTGACGCTCGGCAAGGCGCTGGGCGGCGGGATCGTGCCGGTGTCGGCGGTCGTGGGCCGCGACGACGTGCTGGGCGTCCTCACCGCGGGCACGCACGGCTCCACGTTCGGCGGCAACCCGCTCGCGTGCGCGGTCGGCATGGCCGTGGTCGACCTGCTCGCCACGGGTGAGCCGCAGGCTCGCGCACGTGAGCTCGGTGCGCGCATGGGCGAGCGGCTCGACGTGCTCGTCGACGAAGGACGTCTCGCCGCGGTGCGACGCGTCGGGCTGTGGGCGGGCATGGACGTCGCGCCCGGACGCCCCGGCGGACCCACGACGGGCCGCGAGCTGTGCGGGCGGCTGCTCGAGCGCGGCGTGCTCGCGAAGGACACGCACGGTCGCACGATCCGCATCGCGCCCCCGCTCACGATGTCGACCGCCGACCTCGACACCGCCCTGGACCACCTCGCCGACGCGCTGCCCTGACCAGCCGTCGGGCCGGCGCCGGGTCACGCACCGACGGGGGTGCGCGGCCCGGCGTCGTGCCACCGTCCGGACGCCCTCCCGCCCGGACGCGACGGGGCCCGGGCGACGTGTCGCCCGGACCCCGTCGGTGACCGGTCCGGCGGCGTCCCGACCAGCGCGAGGCCTGACCGGCGTCAGCTGAAGCGGACCGCCCCGAAGAGCCAGCCCGCGCTCGACGCGGCACCGACGGACATGCTCGAGACGTCGGTCCGCAGCATCTGCGCGTTGTGCCCGGGCGACCGCGACCACGCGGACACGAGCGACGACGCGCTGCCGTTGCTCACGCACCCGACGATGTTGTCGCCGCCCGAGTGCCAGATTCCGCCCGTCGCGGCCATGTTCAGGGCGTGCGACGTCAGGCTGCCGGAGCGGGAGATCGACAGCGCCCCGAGCCCGGCGGACGCACGGTACGCGTTGATCGCCTCGCCGACCGCGCCGGCGCTCGCCTCGCCCGCCGACCCGCCCGAGCCTGCGCACACCTTGCCGCCCGCGGGCACGCCGCCGGTCGGCGCCGGTGCGGCGGTCCCGCCCGACGACTGCGTCGTGGTGGTCGTCGTGCGCGTCGAGCGCGGCTTGACGGTCGTCTTGGTCGAGCCCCGGGCTGCGGCCTGCTGCGCTGCGGCCTGGCGCGCCGCCTCGGCCGCTGCGGCCTGCTCGGCGGCGATCCGGGCCTGCTCCGCCGCGACCCAGGCAGCCTGCGCGTCGGCGACGGCCTTCTCGGGTCCGGCGACGCCGCCGGTCGCGGCACGCAGGGCCGTGATGCTGACGTTCGGCCCGGCGATCGCGGCGCTCACCGCACCGGTCGCCGTCTGCAGCGCCCCGCGCGGGCCGTCGCCGGCCTGCGGAGACGCGGCGAGGGTGCCGTTCGCACGGTCGACGACCTGCTGCGCCGACGCGGCGACGGCCGTGCGCGCGGAGGTGTACACCGCGGTGGACGCGTGCGCGTCGAGGGCGTCGCGCACGCCCGCGTCGGTCGCGGTCGCGGGCAGCACCGCGGAGATCCGCAGGCGCGCCTCGGCGACGCGCTCCTCGCGCAGGGCGGCCGCCCGCTGAGCGGCGACGCCCGTGGTCGCACCCGCGAGCACGAGCGCGAGTCCGCCCGCGACGACGAACCAGGTGCGACGGCTGCGCCCACCGTGCGGGCTGCCGCCCGCGCGGCTGCGCTGCGTCGGGATCGTCCCGGCCGGCGCGAGCGTGCGGGCGCCCTCCACCGGCGTGACGGTCTGCGTCCCGCTGTCCTTCGAGTCCACGTCCATTCGTCTCCCCCCGAATGACGACCCCGTCCGCACGTGACCGGCGGCGGGGCTCGACTTCCCTTCGGCACTCGCGTGGTCGTTCTTGAGCGATCCGTTCCCTTTCGTTCGATCTCCGCCAGGGTGTCGGGTGCGCCCGGTTGTCGCCACCCGAACGCGGACACGTGCCCAGGACGACCGTCACCCACGCGTGGGTCCGGGAAGATGGGCCTCGTGCGAGACGACTCCGGCACCGACGCCCTCGACGCCGCGATCCTGCGGGTGCTGGCGCAGGACGCGCGCGCGACCTTCGCGCAGGTGGGGCAGCAGGTGTCGTTGTCCGCGCCCGCCGTGAAGCGCCGCGTCGACCGGCTGCGGGCCGCGGGTGTGATCCGCGGCTTCACCGTGCGGCTGGACCCCGCGGCCATGGGCTGGCACACCGAGGCGTTCGTCGAGCTGTTCTGCCAGGGGTCGACCAGCCCTGCGACGATGCGCGACGCGGTCGAGCAGTACCCCGAGGTCGTCGCCGCCAGCACGGTCACGGGCGACGTGGACCTCGTCGTGCAGGTCCGCGCGCGCGACATGCGTCATCTCGAGCGCGTCGTCGAGCGCCTCGCGGCCGAGCCGTTCGTGTCCCGGACCCGGTCGACCGTCGTCCTGTCGGCGCTCGTGCGGCGCCCCGACGTCCCGGCCGACCCCGCCGCGGACGACTGACCGCGACGCCCGTCCGAGCCGGTCCGTCGGGGTACGGGCCCCCTGGCAGCGGCGCGCCCGACGGGCGCGCGACGACCTCGCCCGCCCCGCGCGCCGTCAGGCGGTGGGCTCGTCCTTCTGGCAGCGGTTGGTCACGACCATCACCGGGCAGTCCGAGTGGTGCAGCACGGCCTGGCTGGTCGACCCCAGCAGCAGTCCCGCGAACCCGCCCCGGCCGCGCGAGCCGACGACGATGAGATCGGTCGCGACCGAGAACTCGGTGAGCAGCTCCGCCCCGCCGCCGTCGAGCGCGTGCCGCCTGACGACGACCTCGGGGTGCTCGAGGAGCGCGCGGTCGACCACGACGTTGAGCCCCTCGGCGACGTCGCGCAGCACCTGGTCGTGGTCGACCGTGTCGGGCAGCCACGCGAGCACCCCGCTCAGGGAGCTCGCCGGGACGCCCGCGACGGCGTGCACCTCGGCACCCCACGCCGCGGCCTCCGTGATCGCGTACGACAGGGCCCGCTCCGCCTGCGGCGAGCCGTCGACGCCGACGACGATGCGCCGCACGGGCTTCACCGCGGGCAGCGCGGCGTCGTCGGCGAGCGCCCGGCCACCTTCGCGCAGCGGCACGACGACCGTCGGGCAGTACGCGTGCGCGGGCAGCGCGGACGACACCGTGCCGAGCAGCCGGTCCGCGAACCCGCCGCGACCGCGCGTCCCGACGACTGCGAGACGCACGCGGTGCGACATGTCGACGAGCACACCCGCGGCGTCACCGGTCTGCACGGTCGCGGTGACCGGCACGCCGGACGCCGACACGCGCGCGGACGCCTCGGCGAGCACGGCCTTCGCCCCCTGCTGGATCGCGGTGTCGTCGAGCGCCGCGTACCCGCCGTCGAGCGACGCGGCCGTGAACGACGGCAACGAGTAGGCGCACACCAGGTGCAGCCCCCAGCCGCGGACGGCGGCCTCCGCGGCCGCCCAGTCCAGCGCGTGCAGGCTGGCGGCCGAGCCGTCCAGCCCGACGAGCACCACGTCGTCCCGCACCATCGGGGCCTCCCGTCCTCGGCGCGTGACCGCGGCG
>NZ_BHYL01000033.1 GCF_003851725.1 Cellulomonas algicola
GCCGTGGCCGGTGGCGTCGACGCCGCCGACCGCGCGCGGGTGGGCCGCTCCACCGGCGCCACCGGTCTGGCGTGCGCACGTCGTCGGGGTCGTCGGCGCCCGGGGCGGCGCGGGGGCGTCGAGCCTCGCGGCGGCGCTCGCCCGGGCGGTGTCACGCACGACGGCGACCGCCCTCGTCGACCTCGACGGTGGCTGCGGAGGCCTCGACGTCCTGCTGGGTCTCGAGGGTGCGGACGGCGTGCGCTGGCCGGACCTCACGGACGCGCGCGGTGACGTCGACGGGCACGACCTGCTCGCGCTCCTGCCCCGGTGGGGAGCGTGCGCGGTCCTGAGCGCCGACCGCGCCCGGCCGGACCCGCCCGAGCCGGCCGTCGTCGCCGACGTGCTGCACGCGCTGTCGTGCACGGTCGGCGTGCTCGTCCTCGACCTCGACCGGTCCCGGGTCGTCGCCGGCGAGTCCGTCGCGGCGGTGTGCGACACGGTGCTGGTCGTCGCCCCGCGCGACCTGCGTGCGACCGCGGGTGCGCTCGCGCTCCGTCACGTCCTCGACGTGCCGGGCGCTGACGTCGGCCTCGTCGTCCGCGGCCCGGCGCCCGGCGGCCTGGGCGCCTCCGAGGTCGCCGAGGCCGTCGGGCTGCCCGTCCGCGCGGTGCTGCCCGTCGACCGCCGGCTCGCCGCCGGCACCGAGCACGGCGGTATCCCGACCACAGGGCCGTTCGCCCGCGCCGTCCGACGCCTCGCCGCAGGGCTCGCGCGGTGACGGCGGGCGGGCAGGCACCGCGCCGGGCGCTCGTCGACGCCGCGTTCCTCGACGAGGTGCGAGAGCTCCTCACGTCGGGCGCGGTCGTGGGAGGGGTCGAGGGTGCGGGTCCCGGATCCGGTGCGGGGACGGGCCCGCGCGCGGCGACCGACGACGAGGTCCGTGCGGCCGTCGACGCGACCGTCCGCCGGCGCGGCTCGCTCGTGGGGTCGAGCGGTCTCGCCGGGCTGGTCCGGACCGTCCGGGACGAGGTCTTCGGGGCCGGACCGCTCCAGCACCTGCTCGACGACCCCGACGTCACGGACGTGCTCGTCAACGGCCCCGAGGACGTCTGGGTCGAGCACGCGGGCCGGCTGCGCAGGACGGGCGTGCACCTCGGGGGCGTCGACGACGTGCGCGCGCTCGCGGTCCGGCTCGCTGCCGCCGGCGGGCAGCGCCTCGACGAGGCCAGCCCGACCGTCGACGCACGCCTGCCTGACGGCACGCGGCTGCACGCGGTCCTGCCACCGGTCGCGAGCGGGTGCACGCTGCTCAGCCTGCGGGCCGTGCGGGTGCGGGCGCTGTCCGTGGTCGAGCTCGTGGCGGGCGGGACGCTGGCACCCGCGCTCGTGCCCGTCGTCCGGGCGCTCGTGACGTCACGCGCGAACCTGCTCGTGTCCGGTGCCACCGGGTCGGGGAAGACGACCCTGCTCGCGGCGCTGCTCTCGCTCGTGCCACCCGACGAGCGGATCGTCGTCATCGAGGAGTCGGGAGAACTCGCCCCGCGCCACCCGCACGTCGTCCGGCTGCTCGCCCGGCACGCGAACGTCGAGGGAGCGGGCCGCGTCGAGCTCGCCGACCTCGTGCGGCAGTCGCTGCGCATGCGACCCGACCGGGTCGTGCTCGGCGAGTGCCGCGGCGCCGAGGTCCGCGAGGTCCTCACGGCGCTCAACACCGGCCACGACGGCGGGTGCGCGACCGTCCACGCCAACGCGGCCGCCGACGTGCCCGCACGGCTCGAGGCCCTGGCCGCGCTCGCGGGGCTGTCGCGCGACGCCGTGGCCGCCCAGGCTGCCAGCGCGTTCGACGCCGTCCTGCACCTGCGCCGCACCCCCGACGGGACGCGCTACCTCGCCGAGGTGGCGGTCGTCCGCCGGTCGGCGACGGGGGAGCTCGAGGTCGTGGGTGCGCTGCGCGCTGACGCCGCAGGCGTCGTGACCGTCGAGCCCGCCTGGGCGCACCTGTCCGCCCGTCTCGGTCTGCCGGCCACCGGCCCCGTCGGCGCGGATCGCGGGGAGCCGTCGGCGACGGCCGCGCCCCACGGCGCCCGTCCTGCGGGTCCGGCGCGCGCGGGAGCGTCGATCACGGCCCCGACCGTCGACCGGGTCGTTCCCGTCCTCCGACCCGGGGGGAGTGGGCGCGGTGAGTGAGGTGCTGGTCGTGGTCGCGGCCGCCCTCGCCGGTCTGCTCGTCGTGTCGGGCGGGAGGCCGGTGTGCGCCGGTCGGGGCGGCGTGGCAGCGACACCGGCCGAGCCTCGGAGGGCGGCGAGCGTCGGCGCGCTCGAGCGACGCCCTCGTTCGCTCGGCGGGGTCGTCGCCGCGCGTCGGACGCGTGACGCCCGCTCTCGCGACCGAGGTCGCGAGGTGGACCTCGTCGGGGTGCTGCATGACACCGCCGCCCGGCTGCGCAGCGGTGCGCCGCCCGGGATGGCGTGGTCCGACGTCCTCGGGCGGCCCGGGATCGGCGACGTGCCGACCGCCGAGGACGTGGTGGGCAGGGGAGCGGCGCGGCGTCGTGAGGACGTCGCGCGGGCACGCGCGGTCGTCGCCGCGGCGCAGCTCGCCGCCGACCTCGGGGCACCCCTCGCCGACGTGCTGGAGGGCGTCGCGGGTGCCGTCGCCGCGGACGAGGAGCACGACGCCGACGTCGCCACCGCGCTCGCGGGTCCACGCGCGACGGCACGCGTGCTGCTCGTCCTGCCGGTCGCCGGTGTCCTGCTGGGCACGTTGCTCGGCGCCGACCCGCTCGGCGTCCTGACGAGCGGCGGGGTCGGCACGGGGTGCGCCCTGCTCGGCGCCGGCCTGCTCGTCCTCGGCCGGTGGTGGACCGGTCGGCTGCTCGCGCGCACGGTCGCCGCGGGCCGGCTGGCCGCATGAGCGTCCTCGTGCTGCTCGCGGCGCTGACCGTCGCCGTGGCGTTCCGGAGCGGAGCGAGGCCGCGACTGCGAGGGCTCGCACGAGGTGCCCGTGACGCGCGTGTCGCACGGTCGGTACCCGGCGGCGGACACGTCGGTCCGGCACGAGTGTCGCGCGCGCCGGCACGGCCGGCCGTCGACGAGCACGGTGACCCGGCGCGCTCCGTCCGAAGCCGAGGCGGAGGCCGAGGTGGCGGGCGAGGTGCGAGCCCGGCCCCGGGGTCGCACGCCGCCGTCGAGGTCCCCGGCGGCCTGCTGGTCCGGACCGTGGCGGCGGCCGGCCACCAGGGAAGGCAGGTCGAGGTCGACGTGGCCCTCGTGCTCGCCCTCGTCGAGGCCGCGCTCACGACAGGCTCCGCGATCCCGACCGCGCTCGCGGCGGTCGGTCGCGCGATCGGCGGGGTCACGGGGACGGCGCTCGAGCGCGCCGGTTCCGCGCTGGTCCTCGGCGCCTCGTGGTCGACCGCCTGGGCCGGTGCGCCCCCGTCCGTCCGGCCCGTGCGCGACGCGCTCGCGAGCGCGTGGGTCGCCGGCGCACCGCCCGTCCCCGGTCTCCGCGCGCGTGCCGAGCGGCTACGACGTGAGCGACACCGAGCCGTCAGGACCGCTGCCGCGCGGCTCGCCGTGCACCTCGTCCTCCCGCTGGGCGCGTGCTTCCTGCCGGCGTTCGTGCTGGTCGGCCTCGTGCCGATCGTGCTGTCGCTGACCGACGGGCTCGCCCTCGTGCCCTGACACCCCACCGTCGTGCGCTGCCGACAGGGCCTGTGCGCCGAGGGATGGACCACCCGCAGGTCGAGGCCCTCGCAGCCCGACGGCACCTGGGCGAGCCCGCTCGTACCCCCTCCCAGCTCACCGCCACGCCACTCGACGCGGTCGCCCAGCCGGTGCCGCTGCCCGGCCGCGACCGGCTCGTCCCCGTCCCAGTGCGCGCCGACCGGGAGCACAGGGGCGACGAGCGTCGCGGGCTCGCCCACGCGCACGACGACGCACCCGTCCACGCGGTCGAGCACGCCCGCGAGCTGAGCGTCGTCGCCGCCGTCACCCTCGGGCTCGTCGAGCGCGACGTCCGTCGCCGACGCCGTCGGGAGCGCCGACGGGTCGCCGCACGCGGTCGCCACGGCGATCACGACGCCGATCGTCAGGAGCAGGCGGCTTCGTGCGATGCGGTGCCCCCTCCTCGCCCGTTGATCGGCCGTCGACGACCGGAAGCATCGCAGGACCGACGGCCCACGTCTGTCCCTCGTCGGACGTCGTCCGACGAGCCGTCCACAGCTCCGGGCGGGCGTCGTGTCGTCCACGGTCCCGGTGGCTCCGGCACCGGGAGGCCGCGGGGCGAAGCACGGTGGGACGGCCGCAGGGTGCGGCGAGACGGGTCCTCGGCCCGTCGACGAGAGGAGGAACCGTGCGACGGACGACGGATGGCAGAGTCACGACGGAGACGGCGCGCTCGGGGGACGACGAGGTGGCCCGTCCGGTCGCGACGGGCGCGGGAGCGTTGCCGGGCCGGTCAGGCGCGGTGTCGGCCCGGGCACGACGGGGCGTGCGCGCCTGCGGGCAGCTCGGGGCGACCGTGGCGCAACGGGCTCGTCGTCTGGGCGCCGACGCGGGCATGGCGACCGCGGAGTACGCGATCGTCACGCTGGCGGCCGTGGGTTTCGCCGGGCTCCTCGTGGTGATCCTCAAGAGCGGCGAGGTGAAGGGCCTGCTCACGGGCATCGTGCGGCAGGCGCTCTCGCTGTGACCGTCGACGCCGCACGGCCCGACGTGATGACGCGCGAGCGCCCTCGCCTTCGGCCCGCCGTGATCGCCCGGTTCGTCGGTGCCGGAGCGCAGCAGCGAGCCGCGACGAGCGGGGGCGCGACGAGCCGGGCCACGTCGCGGACGGTCGCGTACCGGCAGGCACCGCCCGCCACAGTGCGGGACGCGGGCAGCGTCACGGCGGAGCTCGCGGTCGGGCTGCCCGTCGTCGTGGCGCTCCTCGTGGTCGTGCTGGCCGTCGTCGGGGCCGGGCTGACGCGCGCCCAGTGCCTCGACGGTGCCCGCGCGGGCGCTCGTGCCCTCGCGCTCGGCGAGTCCTCGTCGGACGCCGCCGCGACCGCTCGCCGGGTCGCGGGGGACGGGTCGCGCGTCCGGACGACGCGCGACGGCGAGTGGGTCACCGTCGTCGTCGAGGCGTCGGTGCCCGTCGGTGGGCTGCGGCTCGGCCCCCTGGAGGCCCGGGGGTCGGCGACGGCGCGGGTCGAGCCGTGACGACGCCTGCCGGCGATGGGCGTGATCGGCGTCCGGCCGGCGCCGACGACGGCTCCGTCACCGTCGTCCTGGTCGCGGTCGTCGCGGTCGCGCTCGTGCTCGCAGCGTTCCTCGGCGTCGTGACCTCGGCGCACACGGCCCGGCTCCAGGCGCAGACCGCTGCCGACCTGTCCGCGCTGGCGGCCGCGACCGCGATGCGACGTGGGGGAGACGCCTGCGCGACGGCGGGGCTGGTCGCCGCGCGCAACGGGGCGAGCGTCATCGCGTGCGCGGACGAGGGCGACGGCGTGGTCCGCGTCGGCGCGCAGCGCCGCACGGGCGTCGGTCCTGCCTCCGCGGAGGCGCGTGCCGGCCCGCGGCCGGCGAGCGGCGGGTGAGGGCCTCGGTCGGGCTGACGGTGTCGGGCGCCTCGGTGCCGCGTCGGGTCGACGGCGCCGCACGGTGTCCGACGAGCCCGCTGCTCGGGCGTGGCGGGACGGCGCGGGTGGGCCTGTCGGTCGGCGGTGCGGCGAGGTGTCAGTCGGACTGCGGCGCGTGCGCGAGCACGACGTCGAGCAACCGGACGGCCGCCGCCTTGTCGAGCGGGTTGTTCGCGTTGCCGCACTTGGGGGACTGCACGCAGGCCGGGCACCCGCCCGGGCACGGGCAGGCCGCGATCGCGTCGCGGGTGGCCCGCAGCCACGTCGGCGCCACGCGGAAACCGTGCTCGGCGAACCCCGCACCGCCCGGGTAGGCGTCGTGGACGAACACCGTCGCGTGGCCCGTGTCGGCGTGCAGCGCGGTCGACAGGCCGCCGAGGTCCCAGCGGTCGCACGTCGCGAGCAGCGGCAGGAGGCCGATCGACGCGTGCTCGGCCGCGTGCAGCGCGCCCGGCGCGTCCTCCTCGCCGACGCCGGCGGCCTCGAGCACGTCCGCCGGGGCCGTCCACCAGGCGGCGGCGGTGCGCAGCGTGCGCGGCGGGAGGTCGAGGTCCGTGGCCCCGAGCACCTGGAGGTCAGGGATGCGTTTGCGTTGGTAGCCGAGGACCTGCGTCGTCACGTCGACCGCGCCGAAGCCCCAGGTGACAGGCCCCCACGAGATCTCCTCGTCGACGGAGACGATCTCGGTCGACGTGACCCAGCGCGCCCACGTCCCGTAGTCGACGTCGCGCCGGGTCACGAGCGCCACGCCGTCGTCGAGGTGCAGCTCGTCGACGACGAACGTCGCTCCCTGGTGCACGTAGACGGCGCCGTCGTGGACCGTCGCGTCTGCGGAGGCGGCGTCGACCGTGCCGAGCAGCCGGCCCGTGACCGACTCGACCACGCGGACCGGGTCGCCGCCCGAGCCGCGCAGGTCCGTGAGGCGGGTCGCCGGCTCGGCGTGCGTCCAGTACCAGCCCGACGAGCGGCGGCGCAACGCACCGCGCTCGACGAGCTCGGCGAGCAGGACGGGTGCCTGCGGGCCGAACACGTCGAGCTCGTCGGCGCGCAGCGGGATCTCGGCGGCCGCCGCGCACAGGTGCGGTGCGAGGACGTACGGATTGCCGGTGTCGAACACCGTGGCCTCGACGGGCGTGTCGAAGATCGCCTCGGGGTGGTGCACGAGGAACGTGTCGAGCGGGTCCTCGCGGGCGACCAGCGCGACCAGCCCGTCCGCACCCGCGCGGCCGGCACGGCCCGCCTGCTGCCACAGCGACACGCGCGTCCCGGGCCAGCCCGCGACGAGCACGGCGTCGAGGCCCGAGATGTCGATGCCGAGCTCGAGGGCGTTCGTCGTCGCGAGCGCGCGCAGGTCGCCCGTCCGGATCGAGCGTTCGAGCGCGCGCCGCTCCTCCGGCAGGTAGCCGCCGCGGTATGCGGACACGGCACGCACGAGGTCCGGGTCGACGTCGCGCAGGTGATCCCGCGTCGCGGACGCGACCGACTCCGCGGCACGGCGCGACCGGGTGAAGGCGAGGGTCCGCGCACCGACGACGACGAGGTCGGTCAGCAGGTCCGCGACCTCGGCGGTCGCGGTGCGGCGCGGACCGTCGTGCGGCTCGGTCACCACCCGCTCGCCCGTCCCCGACGGGCCGGACGCCGTCGGGTCGACGACCGCGTCTGCCGTGTGCGCGCGCGCCTCGACGTGCGACGTCCCCGGCGAGGCAGCGGCGAGGTCACCGAGCTCGGACGCAGCGCCGTCCGACCACGCCGACGTGGGCGCGTCGAAGTCCGTCGGCCCGTCAGTCGTCGGGTCGGCGACCGTCCACGGGTCGTCGGGCGCGGGTGGGCCGGGCGCGTCGGGCCGCACCGCGCCCCCGGGCGCCGCGACGGGCGTCGACCACGGGTCCTCGTCCGGGAGCAGGTCGCTCCACGGGGCGTCACCACCGGGGAGCAGCGGTGGCTGCCAGAGGACGAACGTCTTGCGGCCCGCGGGCGACGCGTCCTCGGTCACGGCGGTGACGTCGTCGGCGGGGACGCCGACGAGACGCGCGGCGCTGACCGCGGGGTCGGCCGTCGTGGCCGACGCGAGCAGGAACACGGGCGACGCACCGTAGGACCGGGCGACGCGTTGCAGCCGCCGCAGCACGAGCCCGACGTGCGCGCCGAAGACACCGCGGAACGCGTGGCACTCGTCGACGACGACGTACCGGAGCGCACCGAGCAGCCGCGCCCACCGACGGTGCTGCGGAAGCAGCGCGAAGTGCAGGAAGTCGGGGTTGGTGAGGACGAGGTCGGCGTGCTCCTGGACCCAGCGCCGCTCGTCGAGCGACGTGTCGCCGTCGGCCGTCGCGACGCGGACGTCCCGCAGGGCGGCGGCGCGCAGCAGGTCGTCGAGCGCCGCGAGCTGTCCCGCCGCGAGGGCTTTCGTGGGGCACAGGTAGAGGGTCGTCGCACGGCGGGAGACCGTCTCGATCCGGCCGGGGTCGAGCGTGCGTGCGGCCGCGGAGCCGCGTGCCGCCGTCAGGGCCGGCAGCCAGAAGGCGAGCGACTTGCCCGACCCCGTCGACGTCGACAGCACGGTGTGCCGGCCGGACCACGCCGCGTCGGCGGCGACCGCCTGGTGCGCCCAGGGCTGCTCGACGCCGAGCTGCCGGTAGCCGCGCACGACGTCCGCGTCGGCCCAGGTCGGCCACGGCGCCCGGACCCCCTCGCGTGCCGGGAGGTGGCGGACGTGCGTCAGCCGGTCGGCTCTCCGTCCTCCGGCGAGCAGCGCGTCGAGCAGCTCACCGGTCCGGACCACCGACCCATCCTCGCACCCGCCGACGGGCCGGACGGTGCGGGTGCGGCGACGCCCCGGCAGCGGCGACGGTCGCCGGGGGAGCGACGTCGACGGTCGGGGCGTCACGTGGCCGGGCTCGTGGTCGCTGTGACGACGGCGGACCGCCGCGGCGACGGCCGAGGCGTGTCTCGCCGACCCGCCACGTGCCCCCTCGCCGCCGATGACGGGGGAGGATCGGGGCATGGGTGCGCGCATCGACCTCAACTGCGACCTGGGGGAGGGGCTCGACGACTGGGTCCCCGGTGTCGACGGGCCGGAGTCGCGCCTGCTCGACGTCGTGACGAGCGCCAACGTCGCGTGCGGGTTCCACGCCGGCGACGACCGGGTCATGGCGGCCGTGTGCCGGGCCGCGGCGGAGCGGGGGGTCGCCGTCGGGGCGCAGGTGTCGTACCGGGACCGGGCGGGCTTCGGGCGGCGGTTCCTCGACGTCCCGCCCGTCGTCCTGCGTGCCGACGTCGTCGAGCAGGTGCGCGCGCTGCGGCGGGCGGCGGCCGCGGCCGGCACGCGCGTGTCGTACGTCAAGCCGCACGGTGCGCTCTACAACGCGGTCGTGCACCACGCCGAGCAGGCGACGGCGGTCGTCGACGCGGTCGTCGAGGCGAGCGACGGCGACCCGCTGCCGCTCGTCGGGCTGCCCGGCGCGGTCGTGCTGGACGTCGCCCGGGACCGCGGTCTGCGACCCGTGCGCGAGGCGTTCGCGGACCGCGGGTACCGCGCCGACGGGACGCTCGTGCCGCGGACCGAGCCGGGGGCGCTCGTCGTCGACCCCGACGAGGTCGTGGCGCGCGTGCTCGCGATGGCGAGGGACGGGCGGATCACCAGCGTCGACGGCACCCTCATCCTGGCGGACGCGGAGTCGGTGTGCGTGCACTCCGACACGCCGGGCGCGGTCGTCCTCGCCGCCGCGGTGCGACACGCGCTGGACCAGGCAGGGGTCGCGGTCGGCCCGTTCGTCTGACCGGGCGGCCCTTCGTGCGCCGGTCGACCCGGTCGTCCGACCCGGCGGCCTGTCCGTCTGCCCTCGGTGGCCGCGGCGGGGCAGGATCGGCGCATGACCTCCGCGTTGCACGTCGTGCCGTTCGGCGACGACGCGCTGCTCGTCGAGGTCGCGGACCTCGCCGCGGTGCGGCGGCTGGACGACGCCCTGCGGCGCGCGCGTGAGGGAACCGACGCGTCGGTGTGGGGCGCGGTCGTGGACCAGGTGCCGGCGGCGACGACGGTGCTCCTGCGGACGACGCCGGGGGTGGACGTGGCGGCGCTCGCGGCGGCGGTCCGACGGGTCTGGCGGACCGCGCGCACCGCCGACCACACCGGCGACGCGGAGCCGGCGGACGCACATGGGCGGCGGGGTCTCGGCCAGGTCGTCGAGCTGCCCGTGCGCTACGACGGCGAGGACCTCACCGAGGTCGCGGCGCTCACCAGGCTGACGGTCGCGGAGGTCGTCCAGCGGCACGCCGGGGCGACGTACACGGTCGCGTTCGGCGGCTTCATGCCGGGGTTCGCGTACCTGGTCGGCCTGGACCCGGCGCTCCGGGTCCCGCGACGCGCGACCCCGCGCGAGCGGGTCCCGGCCGGTGCGGTGGCGATCGCGGACGAGTTCGCCGCGGTGTACCCGGCGGCGACGCCGGGCGGCTGGCGGCTGCTCGGCCGGTGCGACGTGCCGCTGTTCGACGTGGCGCGGACTCCGCCGGCGCTGCTGACGCCCGGCTCGCGGGTGCGCTTCGTCCCGGAGTCGCAGCCCGAGCCAAGGCCTGCGCCGGATCCACGGTCGGAGCCAGGGCGGGAGCCGGAGCCTGAGGCGGCTGCGCCCCACGGACCTGCGGCTGCGCCCGCGTGAACGCGCCAGGTGGCGACGCGGCCCGCGGACGTCGGGAGGCCTCGCCGGGCCGCGAGGTCGTCGCCTCCGGGGCCCTCGAGGTGGTCGAGCCCGGGGTCCTCACGCTGATCCAGGACCTCGGCCGGCCCGGGTGGGCGCACGTCGGCGTCGGGCGGTCGGGTGCGGCGGACGCGTCGGCGCTGCGGCTGGCGAACCGCCTGGTCGCGAACGACGAGGGTGCGGCGGGTCTGGAGCTGCTCATGGGCGGTCTGCGGCTGCGGGCGCGCGGGCCGCTGACGGTCGCGTGCGCGGGTGCGCCCGCGCCGGTACGGGTGGGCGGTGTGCCGGTCGGGATGCACGCCCCGGTCGAGGTGCCGGACGGTGCGGAGATCCGCGTCGGCGCGCCGAGCCGCGGTCTGCGCACGTACCTCGCGGTGCGAGGCGGTGTCGACGTGCCGCCGGTCCTGGGCTCGCGCGCCACGGACCGGCTGGGCGGGATCGGCCCGGCACCTCTCGCGACGGGGGACGTCATCCCGGTCGCAGCCCCGCCCGCGGCCTGGCCTCCCGTCGACGTCGCCCCGGTCCGCCCCTGGCCGGAGGGGCCGTGGCGGCTCCCGGTGATGACCGGTCCGCACGCCGACTGGTTCGACGGCGGGCTCGACGCGTTGTGCGGGGCGGACGGGTTCCGGGTGACGCCGTCGTCGGATCGCGTGGCGCTCCGCCTGGACGGTCCGCGGGTCGTGCGCGTCCGGGCGCGGGCGGCTGCGGAGCTGCCGTCGGCGGGTCTGGTCCCGGGGGCGGTGCAGGTGCCGCCGGACGGCCTGCCGGTGGTGTTCGGCGTCGACCACCCGGTGACGGGCGGGTACCCGGTGGTGGCGGTCGTGCGGGCGTCGGCGCTCGGGGTCCTGGCGCAGGTGCGGCCGGGCGAGCCGGTCCGGTTCGTCCGCGGCTGAGCGCTTCGTCGCGACACGCCCCGACCGGCCGTCCCGCACGACACGCCGCACCCCGCGCACCCCCGTGCCGCGACACGCCGCGCATCCGGACGAGTTTTCGCCGCAGGGCCGTGCGTGCGCCCGCGGAGGCGGGACCTTCGTCCCCCGGAGGCCACGTCGTCGGGCATAGAACTGCCACATCTAGTCCTCCGGGGACGCCTCGACCACAACATGTGGGATCGCTGAGGCGGGAGGGCGCCAGGGACGAAGGGGACACCGCACATGACCGAGCAGGTCGTCGTCGAGGTCGGCTCGTCGATCGACGAGTACCTCGACCGCCGCGACTGGCGCGTCAACGCCAACGCCAACCAGGGCTACTCGCTGGGTGGGCTCATCCTCAACACGGCCGGGAAGGTCGTCGCGAACTACTGGCTGAGCCACGTCTACCCGGCCGAGGTGGGCCGGGCGCACCGCGAGGGCGACCTGCACATCCACGACCTCGACATGCTGTCGGGCTACTGCGCGGGGTGGTCGCTGCGGACCCTCCTGCAGGAGGGCCTCAACGGCGTTCCGGGCAAGGTCGACGCACGCCCGCCGAAGCACTTCGGGTCGGCGATCGGGCAGATCGTGAACTTCCTCGGCACGATGCAGAACGAGTGGGCGGGCGCGCAGGCGTTCTCGTCGTTCGACACCTACATGGCGCCGTACGTCCGGCTCGACGGCCTCACGTACGAGCAGGTCCGCCAGGGGATCCAGGAGCTCGTCTACAACCTCAACGTGCCGTCGCGCTGGGGCACGCAGACGCCGTTCACCAACCTCACGTTCGACTGGACGTGCCCGGAGGACCTGCGCGAGCAGGTGCCGTTCGTCGCGGGCGAGCCGTGCGACTTCACGTACGGCGACCTCCAGGCGGAGATGGACCTGATCAACCAGGCGTACATCGAGGTCATGACGGAGGGCGACGCGAGCGGGCGCGTCTTCACGTTCCCGATCCCGACGTACAACATCACGCACGACTTCGACTGGGACAGCCCGAACGCGGACCGGCTGTTCGCGATGACGGCGAAGTACGGCCTGCCGTACTTCCAGAACTTCCTCAACTCGGAGATGAACCCGGGCGACGTGCGGTCGATGTGCTGCCGCCTGCAGCTCGACCTGCGCGAGCTGCTCAAGCGCGGCAACGGCCTGTTCGGGTCCGCGGAGCAGACGGGCTCGCTCGGCGTCGTGACGATCAACTGCGCGCGGCTCGGCTTCCTCAACCCGGGCGACGAGCACGGTCTGTTCGACGCGCTGTCCGGCCTGCTCGACCTGGCGCGCACGTCGCTCGAGCTCAAGCGCACGGTCATCCAGCAGTACATCGACGAGGGCCTGTTCCCGTACACCAAGCGGTACCTCGGCACGCTCGAGAACCACTTCTCGACGATCGGCGTGAACGGCCTCAACGAGATGGTCCGCAACTTCACGGGCGACGCGTACGACCTCACCGACCCGCGCGGGCACGCGCTCGTCGTCCGGGTGCTCGACTTCGTCCGCGCGCGGATGGTCCGGTACCAGGAGGAGACCGGCCATCTCTACAACCTGGAGGCGACGCCCGCGGAGGGCACGACGTACCGGTTCGCGAAGGAGGACCGCCGTCGGTACCACGGCATCCTGCAGGCCGGCACCGACGACCACCCGTACTACACGAACTCCTCGCAGCTCCCCGTGGGCTTCACGGACGACCCGTTCGAGGCGCTGTCCCGTCAGGACGACCTGCAGACGAAGTACACGGGCGGCACCGTCCTGCACCTGTACATGAGCGAGCGCCTGTCGACGCCCGAGGCCGCGCGCGAGCTCGTGCGGCGGTCCCTGTCGACGTTCCGCCTGCCGTACCTCACGGTCACGCCGACGTTCTCCGTCTGCACCCGGCACGGCTACCTCTCGGGCGAGCACCCGACGTGCCCGCGCTGCGCCGACGAGGGCTACGGCGAGGTCGTGTGCGAGGTGTGGACGCGCGTCATGGGCTACCACCGGCCCGTGAGCTCGTTCAACATCGGCAAGAAGGGCGAGCACATGGAGCGCACGCCGTTCCAGGAGCGCGCCCTCGCCGCGGCCGGTGCGGAGCAGCAGGCCTGATGACGGACCGCACGACGACGGCGGCGGCGGACGGGCTCGCGATCGCGGGCCTGACGCCGCTGTCGTCGTGCGACTGGCCCGGCAGGCTGGTCGCGACCGCGTTCCTGCAGGGCTGCCCGTGGCGCTGCACGTACTGCCACAACGCGGCGATCCTCGACCCGCGCACGCCCGGCGTCGTGCCGTGGTCCGACGTGCGGGACCTGCTCGCGCGACGGCGCGGGCTGCTCGACGGCGTCGTCTTCTCGGGCGGCGAGCCCACGCGGCAGGCGGGCCTGGTCGACGCGGCGCGCGAGGTGCGCGACGCCGGCTTCCTGGTCGGCCTGCACACCGGCGGCGCCTACCCCCGGCGGCTCGAGGCGCTGCTGCCGCACGTCGACTGGGTCGGGTTCGACGTCAAGGCGCCCGCGCGCCTGTACCGCGCGATCACGCGGGCCGGGGGCCCGACGACCAGCGCCGACGCGACGTTCAGGTCCCTCGCGCTCGTGCTGGCGTCCGGCGTCGACGTGCAGGTCCGCACGACCGTCGACCCGACCGTCCTGGCACCCGCCGACGTCGACGAGCTCACGGCGACGCTCGCCGGCCTCGGCGTGCGCGACCACGTGCGGCAGGAGGTCCGCCCCGACGGCACGACCGACGAGTACCGGCAGGCCCTCGCGTCGGTGCGACGCGTGCCGTCGGCCGTCTGATCGCGGGCATCCCCTGACGGAGCGCGCAGGTGGGCACGACTCGGGACACGTAGCCCTCGGTGCAGCACGCCGATACCGCCGCCTGGGTGAAAACACGCCGCTCGATGCGCTCGTCGCGGGCCCGTCGGGAATGTTTGAATTTCGGACGAGGGACGGGGGAGCACAGGGTGCGCGTGACCAGCAGGGACGTGGGGACGCGGACTGTCGTGGAGGTCGACGGTGAGGTCGACGTGTCCACGGCGGACGCGTTGCGCGAGTGCGTCCACGACCTGCTCGACCGTGAGCGCACCGACCTCGTCGTCGACCTCGGCCACGTGACCTTCATGGACTCGACGGGCCTCGGCGTGCTCGTCGGGTCGCTCAAGAAGGTGCGCCTGCTGGGCGGGCGGCTCCAGCTCGTCATCTCGACCGAGCGGGTCCGCCAGCTGTTCCGTATCACCGCGCTGCTGCCCGTCTTCACGGTGCACGACACGCTCGACGACGCGCTCACGGACGACGGCTCCGTCGCCTGAGCCCGTCCCGCGGTCCCGGCCCACGGCACCGGCCGGCCGCACGGTCCCTCCACCACGCGACCGGCCGGAGGATCAGCGGGGGGCCAGCACGTAGAAGACGGTCTCCACCCCGTCGACCTGCGACGCCTTGATCTCCACCGTCCACTCGGCGAGCGTCGTCCCGTAGAACGACGCGCCAGGCCCTCGGCCTGCGTCGGGTGCCGACCCGTCGAGGAGAGCTCCCGCGCGCGACACCCGGTCGTCGGCCGGCGTCGCGATCTCGACGAACCAGCCGCCGTCGTCGAGGCGTCGGACGTCGAGCAGCTGGCCCGGGACCAGCGGCACGTCGTCGGGGAAGTCGGCGGGCAGGCCCGAGACGGCCGTCTGGTCGACGACGCGCACGGTCCACGACCGGGAGACGGAACCGACGGGGGCGTCGAGCGGGCCGTCGTCGGGTGCGACGTACACCTCGTAGTCGCCCGCGGGCAGCGCGTCACCGCCGGGGCGGCCCGGCTCGTCGCAGGTGACGAGAGGGACCACCAGCGGGTCCCAGCCGGTCGGCGAGTACGGGATGCCGCCCACGACGGTCTGCTCGATCGACGTCCCGACGACCGTCCCCTCGTGCGCGAGGACGACCCGGACGAACGGTGGGGTCTCGACGTCAGGGCGGGGGACGAGGGGGTACGCCTCCAGGTCGCGCACGCCGCCGAAGGACGGCCACAGCCACACCGACGGACCGATGACGCTGGTCAGGGCCCCCTCGTGCGCGTCGGGGGGCTGGACGGCGACGTTGGCGTCGTCGGTCGTCGCGGTCAGCGTGAGCGCGTCCTCGACCGGGAGGCCGCGCAGCGCGCCGGTGTCGGAGCCGCAGGTTCCCGCCGGTGCGCCCGCGACGGCGGGCGGCAGGACGCTCGCGTCGCGCCCACTGACCTGCACGGCGCCCACGGCGACGGCGCCGGCGGCGCCCACCCCGACCGCGCCGCGCGTGGCGG
>NZ_BHYL01000034.1 GCF_003851725.1 Cellulomonas algicola
GTGCAGGACGTCGCCGTCTGAGTCGACCCACGACCGTCCGACGGGGGTGCTGCGTGCGCGCAGCACCCCCGTCGTCGGTCGGGACAGCCGCTGGTCAGGGCGCGGGCCGCGCCGGGCCTGTCGTCCCGCGCACGACGAGGTGCGTCGGCAGGAGGTCGACCGTCGGCGGGATGCCGTCGTCGCCGGCGCGACCGTCGAGGCGCCGGGGCCGGTCGATGCGCGCGAGCAGCAGGTCGGCGGCGCGCTGGCCGGCGCGCTCGAGCGGCGCGGCGACGGTAGTGAGGCCGGGTCGGACCAGGTCGGCGCCGAACACGTCGTCGCACCCGACGACGCTGAGGTCGCCCGGCACGTCGAGCCCGCGCGCGGTGAGGCGGTCGAGGATCCCGAACGCGAGCAGGTCGTTGAAGGCGAGCACGCCGGTGACGCCCGCGCCGCACGCGGCGTCCGCGGCGGCGGCACCGGCTTCGCGCTGCGGGGCGTAGGGGCCGAGGACGACGAGCTCGACGCCCAGGCGCCGGGCGGCGGGTCGCAGCGCGGCACGGCGGTGACGGTCCGACCAGGAGGTGCGTGGGCCGGACGCGTACGCGACGCGGCGGTGGCCGAGCGACGCGAGGTGCTCGAGGGCCTGGACGGCACCGCCGGGCGTGTCGAGCACGATGCCGTCGCCGTCGACGGGTCGGTTGATCGTGACGAGGGGCATGTCCCGAGCCCAGCGCGCGAGCGTCGAGTCCTCGAGCCGCGGTGCGGCGAGGATCGCGCCGTCGGCGGACGAGCGGATCATGCGCAGCGCGCGCTCCTCCGCGGGGACGGACTCCTCGGTGTCGACGAGGACGTGCGTGTACCCGTCGACGCGCAGGCGCGACTGGACGCCGCGCACGATGCCGAAGAAGAACGGGTTGGTGACGTCGGGCAGCACGAGCGCGACGGTGCCGGTGCGGCCCGAGCTGAGCGCGCGGCCGGACGCGCTGGGGACGTAGCCGAGCTCCTCGGCGGCGGCCCGCACGCGCGCGGCGGTGTCCTCGGTGATGCGGCCGGGTCGCGTGAGCGCGCGCGACGCGGTGGAGACCGCGACGCCCGCCGCGTCGGCGACGTCGCGGAGGGTGGGCCGGGTGCCCGGCATCGATGGTCTCCTCTCGGCCGCAGGTCGTCCGGTCGTCGTCGTCCGGCCTCCTGCGGCGGTGTCCATGCTGGTCCACGCGGTGCCCGGTTGGCAATATCTGGCAAGCGATTGCCGCATCGCCACGACGGTGTCTAGGCTCGACGACGGAACGGACCGCACGCGGCGACGGCGCCGCGCACGACGGGAGCACCGATGACGCCGCAGCACCCCGAGCCCACGACCGGCACCCCCGCGAGCCCGACGACCGGTGCCGCCGACCCGCGCGACGTGACGACGACCGCACCGGCCGCCGCGGACGGAGCCCGCCCCGCGACCCGACCGTCGGGCAGCGCGATCCGGTCTGCCGAGGTGCTGGTCAGCAGCCCCGACCGCAACTTCGTCACGCTCCGCGTCACGACCGAGGACGGCGTCGTCGGGCTCGGCGACGCCACGCTCAACGGGCGCGAGCTGTCCGTCGTCTCCTACCTGCAGGACCACGTCGTGCCGCTGCTGATCGGCCGGGACGCGCACCGCATCGAGGACACGTGGCAGTTCCTCTACCGGTCGGCGTACTGGCGGCGCGGCCCGGTGACGATGGCCGCGATCGCGGCGGTCGACGTCGCGCTGTGGGACATCAAGGCCCGGTACGCGGGCATGCCGCTCTACCAGCTGCTCGGCGGCGCGAGCCGGACCGGGATCATGGCGTACGGGCACGCGTCGGGCCGCGACCTGCCCGAGCTGTTCGACTCGATCCGCCACCACCAGGAGCTCGGCTTCCGGTCGATCCGCGTGCAGACGTCCGTGCCCGGCATCGACGCGGTCTACGGGGTCGCGGCGCAGCCGAGCAGCGGTGGGCGCTACGACTACGAGCCCGCCCAGCGCGCGCCGCTGCCCGCCGAGGAGGACTGGGACACCCGCGCGTACCTGCGGCACATCCCGCGCGTCTTCGAGGCCGTGCGCGGCGAGTTCGGTCCCGAGCTGCCGCTGCTGCACGACGGCCACCACCGCATGACCCCGATCCAGGCGGCGCGGCTCGGCAAGGACCTCGAGCCGTTCGACCTGTTCTGGCTCGAGGACTGCACGCCCGCGGAGAACCAGGAGGCGCTGCGGCTCGTCCGGCAGCACACGACCACCCCGCTGGCCATCGGCGAGGTGTTCAACACCGTCTGGGACTACCAGACGGTGATCCGCGAGCAGCTCATCGACTACGTGCGGTCCGCCGTCACGCACACCGGCGGGATCACCGCGCTGCGCCGCATCCTCGACTTCGCCGCGCAGTACCAGATCAAGTCCGGCATCCACGGGCCGACCGACATCTCCCCCGTCGGCATGGCCGCTGCGCTGCACCTCGACCTCGCGATCCACAACTTCGGGATCCAGGAGTACATGCAGCACGGCGCACGCACCGACGAGGTCTTCCGGCAGTCGTTCACGTTCACCGACGGGTTCCTGCACCCCGGCGACGCGCCCGGTCTCGGGGTCGTCTACGACGACGACGTCGCCGACCGCTTCCCGTACCAGCCGGCGTACCTGCCGTTCAACCGGCTCAAGGACGGCACCGTCCACGACTGGTGACGCGCCGCGCCGACCGGAACCGCACCACGGAAGGACCCGCGTGACCCGCACTGACGCCCACCCGATGTGGCTCCCCGACGAGGCGCTGCGTCCGCTCGGCGAGCGCCGCGTGCTCGTCGCCGCCGGCATCGACGACCCGGTCGTCGCGACCGTCGTGGCCGAGGTCCGCGCCGCGACCGCGCGATGGGGCGGTGCGGTGACGGTCGCCTCGCCCGACGCGTCGCTGACGGGCGACGAGGTGCGCGGGCACGACGTCGTGCTCGCGCTCGTGCCGTCGTCGACCGCACCCGACGAGCCGACCCGTGCGCTCGCCGACGACGTGCCCACCGCGAGCGGGTCGTTCGGCGTGCTGCGTGAGGGCGCGACGACGACGGTCCTCGGGCTGGACTCCCCCGGGCTGCTGTACGGGCTCCACCACCTCGTCCGGGCGGGTGCTGCTGCGGCAGAGGGCGACACACCGCTCACCTGGTACGCGCCGACCAACGACGTCCGGATGCTCGACCACTGGGACAACGTCGACGTGCACCCCGTGATGGGGCAGGTCGAGCGCGGCTACGCGGGCGGGTCGATCTTCTACGCGGACGGTCGCGTCCGTGAGGACTTGTCTCGCGTCGCCTCCTACGGGCGGCTGCTCGGGTCGGTCGGCATCAACGCCGTCGCGATCAACAACGTCAACGTGCACCGCACCGAGGCGCGCCTGCTGACCGACGGCCTGCCCGACGTCGCGCGCATCGCGGATCTCTTCCGCCCGCACGGCATCCGCGTCCACCTGTCGGTGTCGTTCGCGGCGCCGATGACCGTCGGCGGCCTGCCCACGTCGGACCCGCTCGACCCGGACGTGCAGGCGTGGTGGGCGGCGCGCGTCGCGGACGTCTACGACGCGGTCCCCGACTTCGGCGGGTTCGTCGTCAAGGCGGACTCGGAGGGTCAGCCCGGCCCGTTCGCCTACGGGCGCGACCACGCCGACGGGGCGAACCTGCTGGCCCGGGCGCTCAAGCCGTTCGGCGGGACGGTGTTCTGGCGCGCGTTCGTCTACGACCACAAGCAGGACTGGCGCGACCGGTCGACGGACCGCGCGCGTGCCGCGCACGACCACTTCTCCCCGCTCGACGGGCGGTTCGACGACAACGTCGTGCTCCAGGTGAAGTACGGGCCGACGGACTTCCAGACGCGCGAGCCCGTCTCCCCCGTGATCGCCGCGATGCCGCGCACGCGCCTCGCCGTAGAGCTCCAGGTCACGCAGGAGTACACCGGCCAGCAGAAGCACGCCGTCTGGCTGGGGCCGCAGTGGTCGGAGATCCTGCGCTTCCCGCTGTCGGGCGACGGTCCCGACGGCGGCCGTCCCGGGGGCCGGACCGTCGCGGACGTCGCCGCCGGGACCGCCGGGCCGCCCGACGCCCGTCGCGCCGGGCTGGTCGCGGTGTCGAACGTCGGCGACGACGCGTTCTGGACCGGCCACCCGCTCGCGCAGGCCAACCTCTACACGTTCGCGCGCCTCGCGTGGGACCCGTCGGCGGACCCGCAGACGCTGCTCGACGAGTGGATCGGGCTCACCTTCCCGGACGCCGACCCCGTCGTGCGCGAGACGCTGCACCGGGTCCTCGACGACTCGTGGCGCACGTACGAGGACTACACGGCCCCGCTCGGCGTCGGGTTCATGGTCCGCCCCGGCCACCACTACGGCCCGGACGTCGACGGCTACGAGTACACGCCGTGGGGCACGTACCACTTCGCCGATCGGGACGGCATCGGCGTCGACCGCACGCGCGCGACCGGCACGGGCTTCACCGGGCAGTTCCCCGCACCGTGGCGGGACGCCTACGAGGACGTCACGACCTGCCCCGACGAGCTGCTCCTGTTCTTCCACCACGTGCCGTGGTCGCACGTGCTGCACAGCGGTGTCTCCGTCGCGCAGCACGTCTACGACACGCACTGGGAGGGCGCCGCCCGCACGGTCGAGAACGCCGCCGCGTGGGACGCGATCGCCGGTCAGGTCCCCGCCGACCTGCACGCGCGCGTCGCCGAACGGCTCGCCGAGCAGGTGCGCAGCGCCCACGAGTGGCGCGACCAGCTCCGCACGTACGTCTTCCGCCACAGCGGCATCCCGGACGCGACCGGCCGAACGGTGTACTGACCCGATACCCACGAGCCGCGCCGGCGAGGTGGCGAGGAGACTGGCCCGATGCCTCGCCTCACCGATGCCGAGCTCCGCGCGACTCTGGCCGCCGCCGTCCGCGAGCGCACCGCCGTGCGGGTCACGCGGCGCATCCGGAAGGCTGCCTCGATCGACGGCTACGTCGTCGACGTCGGACGCGCGTGGCTGCTGGTCGCGGTGCTCGGCGACGACATCCGCCTCGACGGGTGGACCGCGGTCCGGTTGTCCGACGTCCGCCGAGTGCGTGAGCGGGTCGACGAGAGCGCCGCGTTCTACCGCGCCGCTCTCACGGCCCGCGGCGAGTGGCCCCCCGGCCCGCCCTCCTCGACGGGATCGCTGGATCTCGACGACGTCGGCGGGCTCGTGCGGACCGCCGGGGCTGCGGCTCCGCTCGTGACGATCCACGTCGAGGAGGACGACCCGTCGGTCTGCTTTGTCGGCCGGCCCGAGCGCGTCGGTCCGAAGCACCTGCGGCTGCGGGAGATCACCCCGGGCGCCACGTGGGACGACACGACCACGCGATGGCGCTTGCGCGACCTCACGCGGGTCGACGTGGGCGGCGGGTACGAGGACGCGCTCGCGCTCGTGGGCGGCCCGCCGCCGGCCTGAGCACGGGCCGGCTCGCGTCTCAGACGCCGACCTGATCGGGCCGTTCGTTGTGGGATTCAGCAATCTCGCGCGACGTCCCGCTCGAACGGGTCATCCACCGCGGAGTCGACCATTGCGAGGTCAGCGACGACGTCAGGATCGCCCACGGCGGGGAACAGAGCGGCGAGGTCGGCGACCGGGCGCCAGGTCGGACGCACCTCGGTGTGCGGGACGAGGTCCGCCACGGGACGGCCGTGCAGGGTGACGACGACACGCTCACCCTGGGCGGCGCGACGCAGCACGCCAGACGCGTCCCGCCTGAGCTCCCCCACGCCGATCGTCGTCATGGAGCCAGGTGGAGCACCGAGTACCGCTCACCGGCAGCCCTGCGTCTTCAGTCAGGTGGTGAAGCGCGTGGTCGCGTCGGTGATCACCGGGGTGGCGTTGCGGACCAGGAGAGCGACCAGCGGGGACGCGAGCAGGACGAGGAGCCAGTTGGTGGCGAGCAGCGCGATGCCGACCGCCACGACCACGAGCGCCAGCACCCCGAGCCCGCTGACCGGCTTCGCGGCGAGGTAGTGCGCGGACAGGCGAGCGACGTCGCGCGTGCGGAACGCGAACAGGGACGACAGGACGAGCGCGTTCCCCGCCCACACCAGGACGGCGACGGCGATCACGAGCGAGACGATCGCGAACGCACCGCCGGACCCGCCCAGCGCACCGGCGCCCGCGACGTTGATCGCGAGCACGGTCAGGACGACGAGCGTCGGCACCCACCACCGCAGCACGTCGCGCCAGTTCAGCCGGTACCCGCGCCAGTAGTGCCGCGCCGGTGACAGGTCGCGGTCGCCGGGCGGCGTCGTGAGCCAGTCGCGCCACGCGAAGACCGCGGCGGCGAGCGACGGTCCGAGGGGCACGGCCGCGAGCGCGAACAGCGGCGCGTTGCCGGGTGAGCGGTCGAGCAGGACGAACGCCAGGAGGGTGGGCAGGGACGTGAGGACGAGCAGGCCCTCGATCACGACGGCCCAGTAGACCGCCGCGGACCCGCGCGAGAACGGTCCGCGGCCGACCTCGGAGAACCGGTCGGCGTCCGCGCTCACGGCGCTCACCCTGCCGGGCCGTCGTCGGGTGTGCGCGGTGTGGGCAGCTCCGCGTCGCCCACGTCGACGTGCGCCCGTGCGCCGCTGAGGAGCGCCACCGCGCGACCCGTGCCGGGCGGGTCGGCGACGAGCCGGTCGTCGTCGACGCCGAGCAGCCGCCGGTCGTCGAGGCCCTCGTGGAACGTCTCGGCGACGGGCGTGACCTCGACGAACGTCACCTCGTGGCGGGCGAGGGACAGGTCGAGCGAGACGCGGCCGTCGACGACCGGGTAGGCCGCGTGCGCCGACGACGGGCGCGCGAGGTCGCGCAGGACGTCGACCTGGCGCTCGGTCGGCGAGAACGGGCGGCCGAGCTCGCGCCAGGCGGCGAAGGCGTTGCCCTCGTGCTCGTTGACGCGCTCGCGCACGACGAACGCGGTCGCCGGGCCGCCGACGACACCGTCCGCGTCGCCACCCGCACCGACACCGACCGGCACCGACAGTCGCAGCTCGTGCCGCTCGTGGGCGGGCGCACCGTCGGTTCCGCCGACGGGCTGCCAGGCGAGCACGGTGACGCGCCCGTCGTCGTCGACGCAGACCAGGTGGTCGTCGCCGCGCGCGAGGACGTGCCGGCCCATGCGGGCCAGGAACGCGAACAGGTGGTAGGTCGGCTTGGGCACCTGCCGGTGCGTGAGCAGCCCGAACCCGCCGTGGAAGAACGACGTGGGGATCCACGCCTCCTCGAACACGTCGCAGAACGTCCAGTAGGAGAACGAGTCGACGTGGTCGCCGCCCCCGACCATGACGGGCGCGAGGTAGGCCGCGTTGTAGGCGGTGTCGTGGATCGGGTTGTCCGGGCAGTACGAGGTGTTGAACTCCGTGACGTGCACGGGCAGGTCGGCGAGCGGGTGGCCGGCGAGCAGCCGGCGCGGGGTCGCGAACTGGTCGAGCAGGTCCTGCGGCGGCTTGAGCGTCTGGTAGCTGCCGAACGGGACGTGCTGCGCGGGGCCGGACGCGTACGCGTGCACGCTGAGGAAGTCGCACGGCACGTCGCGGCCGGTCACGAAGTCGGCGAACGGCTGCCACCAGTCGTCGGCCCCGGGCGAGATGGCCGGGCCGCCGACCTGGAGCGACGCGTCGACGTCCTTGATCGCGCGCGCGGTGACCTCGTACAGCCGCAGGTAGGCGTCCTGGTCGGCGTCCTTCCAGAACTGCACGAGGTTCGGCTCGTTCCACACCTCGATCGGCCACTGCCGGACCTCGTCGATCCCGTAGCGGTCGACCAGGTGCCGCACGAGCGCGGTCACGAGGTCGGTCCAGTCCGACCACGAGGACGGCGGCGTGATGTTGCCCTTCCACCAGAAAACGGTGTCGTCCCCCGACGCGAGCACCGACGGCATGAACCCGAGCTCGACGAACGGTCTGATGCCGAGCGACAGGAACGCGTCGTGCACCTGGTCGACGTAGGTGAAGGAGTGCCGGCGCCCGGACCGGTCGCCGATCGACCAGGGGCGCAGCACGCCCATGTCGTCGGACAGCAGCCCGTGCCCGCGGATGTGCCGGAACCCGATGTCGCGCTGCACCATCGCCAGGGACTCGCGGTAGTCGGCGCGCAGCGCGAGGTTGAGCCGGCCGGTGCCGACGCAGTGCCGCCACGCCTCGGGCAGCGGTCCGAGCGGGGTGGCCGGGACGACGACACGGGTCACGGGGTCTCCTGGAGGACGAGCACGTCGGCGGGCGCGAGGGTCAGGGTGTCACCGCGGCGGACGACGCGTCCGGTGAGGGCGTCCGTGCCCTCCACCTCGGACGTCACCGTGAGCGGCGTGCTCCCATGGTGCAGCACGAAGCGGTACCGGGTGCCGTCGGGCTGCACGCGGTCGACGACCTCGAGCGCGGGCTCGTCGGCATGCGGACCCATGAGCCCGTGCTGGTCGAGCACGTGCCGCAGGACGCGTGCGACCCCGTCGTCGTCGAGGCCGGTGCCGACGTGCCAGGCGGCGCCCTCGCCGCGGGCGGCACGCGTGACCGCCGGCGTGCCCGCGTAGAAGTCGGCGCCGTACGTGCCGACGACCTCGGTGCCGTCGTGCGGGACGAGGAGCTCGAAGACGAGCGTCGCCGGGTGGGTCGTGGAACCGTTCCAGTCGATCGCGCCGTCGGTGCCGGGACCGCCGAGGCGCAGCGTGACGGGGTTCGCGACGTCGGGCGCGGCGGAGTCGGTCTCCTCGACGCGGACGCCGAGCAGCGCGTCGAGCGGCGGCTCCCCGAGGAACGCGTTGTCGTCCTCGTCGACCCGGCCGCCGTAGAAGGTGGTGACGAGCGAGCCGCCGCGGTGCACGAACGCGGTGAGCCGCTCGGCGACGTCGCCCTTGAGCAGGTGGAGCAGCGGCGCGACGACGACGTCGTACCCCGCCAGGTCCGCGGTCACGGGTACGACGTCCACGGCGGCGTTCGCCGACCACAGCGCCCGGTGGTACTGGAGCAGCGTCTGGACGTAGGAGACGTGCCGGTTGTAGCCGTCGGTCATCTCGACCGCCCACCACGAGTCCCAGTCGAGCAGCAGCGCGACGCGCGCGGGCGTGCGCGCGCCGAGGACGCCGTCCCCCAGGGTCTTCAGCGACGACCCCAGGGCGGACGCCTCGCGGAACACGCGCGTGTCCGTCCGCCCCGAGTGGTCGATCACCGCGCCGTGGTACTTCTCGCACGCGCCCCTCGACTGGCGGAGCTGGAAGAACAGCGTCGCGTCGGCGCCGTGCGCGACCGACTGCCACGTCCACAGCGCGAGGACGCCGGGCCGCTTCACGGGGTTCACGTCGCGCGACGCCGTGATCGACGGCGTCTGCTCCATGACCCAGATCGGCGCACCGCCGCTGACCCCGCGCATCGCGGCGTGCGTGGCCGCCATCCGGGCGGCCGTGCGCAGCGGGGTGTCCGCGGGCGGGTAGTTGTCCCACGTCACGAGGTCGAGGTGCGGCGCCCACCGGTGGTAGTCGACCGGCTGGTACAGGCCCATGAAGTTCGTCGTGACGGGCGTCGTCGCGTCGTGCGCCCGGATCGCGGCCTTCTCCGCGACGAACCCGCCCAGCAGCGCGTCCGACATGAAGCGGCGGTAGTCGAGCGTCGTCCCCTGGAACGCGGTGTGGTGCGGGCCGCGCCAGTGCTCCGAGAGCATGGTCGGCGGCTGGATCTCGTCCCAGTCGGTGTACGTGTGCGACCAGAACGTCGCGTTCCACGCGTCGTTGAGGCGGTCGAGCGTGCCGTACCGCTCGCGCAGCCAGACGCGGAACGCCGCCGCGCACAGCGGGCAGTAGCACGCGCCGCCGTACTCGTTGCCGACGTGCCACGCGACGACCGCGGGGTGGCCCGCGTACCGCTGCGCGAGCCGCGACGCGAGCTCCACCGACAGCCGGCGGAAGTCCGGCGACGACGGGCAGTGGTTGTGCCGCTGCCCGAACACGTGCCGCCGGCCCTCGAAGTCCACGCGGCAGGCGTCCGGGTAGGCGCGCGCGAGCCACGGCGGCATCGCTCCCGACGGCGTGGCGAGCACGACCTCCCGCCCGGCCTGCGCCGCGCGGTCGACGATCGCGTCGAGCGTCGAGAAGTCGTACCGGTCCTCCGCGGGCTGCAGGTGCGCCCACGCGAACACCCCGACCGTGACGGTCGTGATACCGGCCTCGTCGAACGCGCGGTGGTCGTCCTCCCACACGTCCTTCGGCCACTGCTCGGGGTTGTAGTCGCCGCCGTAGCGGACCTGGTTGCTCACGATTCGGCACGTCTCCCGGGACACAGGGGTGGAACGGCGGACCCGGCCGCCCCGCGCACAGCGACGCGGGAGCGGCCGGGTCCGGGCGGCGTCAGCCCTTCGCGGCCAGCGCCTGGTTGTACGTGTCGACGTACTGGTCGACGTTGAGACCCTTGAGCTCGGTCATCCACGCGTCCCACTCCGACAGCGGGCGCGACCCGAGGATGAACGCGGCCGTGTTCTGCAGCACCGAGTCGTTGAGCGCGGACTGCCAGAGCGTGACCTGCTCCTGCTGCATCTCGTCGAGCGGCGCGGTCGGCGCGATCGGCAGCTCCTCCTTGTCCGCCATCGACTCGACGAACGCGCGGGTCGAGTCGGACTGCATCGAGCCGATGAGCTCGTCCGTCGTGCCGTTCGCGAACATGAACACGCCGTTGCTGAACCCGAAGTCGGCGTTGAGCTTCTTGGTGCCCGCCGGGTTGAGGCCGTTCCAGTCGACGTCCGCGGCGAGCGTGCGGGTGTCGCCGTCCTTCGTGTACGTCGTGCCCTCGACGCCCCACTGCGCGAACTCGATGCCCTGGTCGGAGTAGTACAGCCAGTCGATCCACTGCAGGAGCGCGAGGAAGTGCGGCGAGTCCTTCGCGGCCGACGACAGCATGAAGCCGGACGCGATGCGCGAGCCCGAGGCGACGTTGTCACCGGCCGGGCCGGCGGGCACGCGGATGAGCTTGACGTCGGCCGACGCGTTGCCCGCCTCGGTGAACGTCTTGCGGTACGTCGTGACCTCCTGCGTGTTGCCGGAGATCGCGAGCGACTGGCCCGAGCCGAACTTCTGGATCGCGGTGTCGTCGTCCTGGGTCAGCGACTCGGGGTCGAGCAGTCCGTCCTCGACGAGCCCCGCGAAGTACTCGACGAGGTCCTTGTACCCGTCGGTCGTCGGCGCGTAGACGAACTTCTCCTCGTCCTCGTCGAACCACAGGCCCTGGCCGAAGCCCCAGCCGGCGATCGTGTCGAAGTTCGGCGCGGCGATGTTGAGCGTCGCACCCAGGGGGCTGTTGTTCGTCGTCGACCAGCGGTCCGACATCGGCCACACGCCCGGGTTCGCGGCCTTGAGCTTCTCGAGCGCGTCACGGAAGTCGTCCCAGGTCTCGGGGTCCTCGGTGAGGCCCGCCGCGTCCCACAGGTCCTTGCGGACCGCGATCGAGTACTGCGGCTGCGGCGACTCGTACAGGCCGGGGAGCATGTAGTACTTGCCGTCGGCCTGCTCGAGCGAGTCGAGGTAGTCCTGCATCCCCCACTCCTCGATCTTCTGCTGGAAGTTCGGCATGTACTGCACGTAGTCCGACAGCGGCAGGATCGCTCCGCCCGCGACGAACTGCGTCTCCTGGCCCTTGTAGGTCACCGGGATGAACTCGGGTGCGTCGCCCGAGGAGATGATGAGCGACTTCTTCTGGTCCCAGTCGGACAGCGGCGCGCTCGTGATGTCGAAGTCGACGTTGTGCTTGTCCTTGAGCTCGGTGAGGAAGAGCCAGTCCTCCTTGAGCGGGTAGTTCGGGTGGTCGCGGTAGAGCAGGCCGAACGTGACCGGCTCGGTCGCGACGAACTCCGTGCCGGCCGCGAAGTCCTCCATCGCGCCGACGCGGTTCGCCTCCGGGATGCCGGCGTCGCCGCCGGTCTCCTCGGCCGTCGCACCGTCGCCGGACGAGCACGCCGCCGTCAGGGCGAGGGCGAGGACCGCGATCGACGCCGCGACGCCTGCGCGCTTTCGTGCTGACCTCATGATTCTCCTTTTCGTGGAACTCCGTCGTCCTGCACGGGAGGGGATGGGAAATGCGGTGCGCCAGCCAGAGGGCGTCACTGCTTGACCGCGCCGAGCATCACGCCCGACACGAAGTACCTCTGGATGAAGGGGTAGAGGCAGATGATCGGCAGCACGGTGAGGAGCATCGTCACGGACTGCACGTTCGCCGCGATCTGCGTGAGGTTGTCCGTCGAGCCGCCCTGGATCGACGTCCCCGACGTCACGCCCGCGAGCAGGTTCCGCAGGTACATCGTCACGGGGTAGAGCTTCGGGTCGTCGATGTAGAGGAAGGCCGCGAACCAGGCGTTCCAGAACGACACCGCGTAGAACAGCAGCATCGTCGCGACGACCGCCTTGGACAGCGGCAGGACGACGCGGAAGAAGATCCCGTACGTCGTCATGCCGTCGATCGCGGCCGCTTCCTCGAGCTCGCTGGGGAAGTTCTCGAAGAACGACTTCATCACCAGCAGGTTGAACACGCTGATCGCGTTCGGGAGCACGATCGCCCAGATCGTGTTGCGCATCCCGAGCTCGCTGATGAGCACGTAGTTCGGGATGAGCCCGCCGTTGAAGAACATGGTCGCGACGGCCACGCCGATGAAGAACTTGCGGCCCTTGAGGTTCCGCCGCGACAACGCGTACGCGTACGTCGTCGTGAGCGCCATCGCGATCGTCGTGGCGACCACCGTGTAGACGACGGTGTTCCGGTAGTTGCGCCAGAACATGTCGTCGCCCATGACGACGCCGAACGTCGTCACGTTGAACCCGCGCGGGAACAGGTTCACCTGGCCCGAGTTGATGTAGCCCTCGGACGAGAACGCCTGCGCGACGATGTTGACGAATGGGTACAGCACGAGCGCGCAGACGACGATCAGCAGCGCCGCGTTGAGGAACCGGAACGACCGGTAGCCGCGGCTGTCCTTGACGACCCGCGGCTTCGTGCTGACCACGGCGGCGGGCTTCTGGTCGGTGGTCACCACAGGGACGCCCCCACGGTCTTGCGCGAGATCGCGTTGGCGGACAGGACGAGCGTCACGCCGATGATCGCCTCGAACAGGCCGATCGCGGTGGCGTAGGAGACGCTGTTCGAGACGATGCCGACGCGGTACAGGTACGTCGAGATGACGTCGGCCGTCGAGTAGATGAGGGGGTTCTGCAGCAGCAGGATCTTCTCGAAGCCGACCGCCATGAACGTGCCGACGTTGAGGATGAGCAGCACGATCATCGTCGGGCGGATGCCCGGCAGCGTGATGTGCCACGTCTGCTGCCAGCGGTTGGCGCCGTCGATCCGGGCCGCCTCGTAGAGCTGGTCGTCGATCGTCGTGAGCGCCGCGAGGTAGAGGATCGTGCCCCACCCGACGGTCTGCCAGACCTCCGAGCTCAGGTAGATCGTCCGGAACCAGGACGCCTCCTGCATGAAGGTGATCGCGTCCCCGCCGAGCGCCGTGATGATCTGGTTGATCGTCCCGTTCACCGCGGTGAGCTGGAACACCACGCCCGCGACGATCACGATCGACATGAAGTGCGGCAGGTACGAGATCGTCTGCACCGACCGCTTGAAGTGCCGCGACCGCACCTCGTTGAGCATGAGCGCGAGCAGGATCGGCAGCGGGAAGACGATCACCAGCGTGAGCAGGCCCAGCACGACCGTGTTGGTGAACGCGTGCCAGAACTGCTGGTCGTTGATGAACATCCGGACGTAGTAGAGGCCGACCCACTCGTCGCCGAAGATGCTCGACCCGGGCCGGAACCGACGGAACGCGACGACGTTGCCGAGGATCGGCAGGTACCGGAAGACGAGCAGGAAGACGAGCGGCAGGACGAGGAACGTGTAGAGCCGCCAGTCCTTCCTGAGCGCCTGCCGCCAGGTGGTGCGGCTGGGGCGGACGACGGTGCCGCCGGGGGTGGTGAACGGCTGTACGCGGCGGGTCCGCCGGGGCTTGCGCTGCTGCGGGGTGCCCGCCGGTGGCGGGGCGTTGTCGGCCACGCCGACGGGCGGCGGCGCGCCCGGCGTCGTCGCGACGCCCGCGACGACGGGCTCCTGGACGCTGCTCATGCGGTCACCACCTCCGGTGCGTCGGCTCCGGTGAGCACGGCCACCTCGGTGACGAGGCGGCGGGTGTGGTCGACGGTCCGCAGCGGGCCGTCGAGGCGCGCGGTGAGGGTCGCGCGGTGCTCGGCGCTCGACCGCGAGACGCGCAGCTCGACGTCGCCCGGCTCGACGACGCGGCGGCCGTCGATGCCGGTGAACGCGGTGACGTCGGCCGGGACGGTGAACGTCACGCGGGCCTGCTCGCCGGGCGCGAGGTCGACGCGCGCGTACCCGACGAGCCGCACCACGGGCCGCGTCACCTGGGCGACGGGGTCGTGCAGGTAGAGCTGCACGACGTCGGCGCCGGCCGCGCCGCCCGTGTTCGTCACGTCGACCTCGACGACGGCCTCGCCGTCGACGGGCCAGGCATCGCCGGTCGCCAGGCGGGCGTCCCAGTCGAAGGTCGTGTACGACAGGCCGTGACCGAACGCGAAGGCGTGCGTGGGGTCGATGTTCGACACCTTCGTGCGCCGGCCCAGCGGCTGCGACAGGTACGTGCCGGGCTGCCCGGACGCGTCCGCGGGGAGGCTCACGGGCAGACGGCCCGACGGGTTGGTCGCCCCCGTCAGCACCTCGCCGAGCGCCTGGCCGCCGCGCTGCCCCGGGAAGAACGCCTGCACGACGGCCGCGGAGCGGGTCGCGAGGTCGCCGAGCGCGTACGGGCGGCCCGTGAGCAGGACCAGGACGACGGGCGTGCCCGTGTCCAGGAGCGCGCGGACCAGGTCGGCCTGCACCCCAGGGAGGTGCAGGTCGGTCGCGTCGCACCCCTCCCCCGACGTGCCGCGGCCGAAGAGCCCGGCGCGGTCGCCGACGACCGCGACGACGACGTCGGCGGCCTCCGCCTGCGCGACCGCCTCGGCGAACCCGCTGCGGTCGGGGTCCGTCACGTCGCACCCGCGCGCGGTCGTGGTGGTGACGCCGGCGTCGCGCAGTCCGTCGAGCACCGTCGGGATGTCGAGGCCGATCGCGTGGTCCGGGTGGTGCACGCCGACGTGCGCGGGGAACGAGTAGCAGCCGAGCATCGCGTAGGGATCGTCGGCGAGCGGTCCGACGACGGCGACGCGCTGGCCGCCGCGCAGCGGGAGTGTCGCGCCCGGGTTGGTGAGGAGGACGATCGCCTCGCGTGCCAGGCGCAGCGCGACGTCCTGGCTCTCGGCGTCGTCGAGCGTCAGGGCGTCGACGTGGGCCGGGAGCGGCTCCCAGCCCTCGTCGAGCAGGCCGAGCTCGACCTTCTGCCGCAGCACGCGGTGCAGCGCACGGTCGACGAGCGCCTCGTCGACGTCACCACAGGCCAGGGCCTCGCGCAGCGGGCGGCCGTAGCAGTGCACGCTCGGCAGCTCGACGTCGACGCCCGCGCTCAGGGCCAGGGCGGCGGCGTGCCCGTCGTCGGCGGCGACCCCGTGCAGCGTGTGCAGGAACCGGACGCCGTAGTAGTCGGCGACGAGCGTGCCGTCGAAGCCCCACGTGTCCCGCAGCAGCGTCGTGAGCAGCCACGCGTCGGCCGCCGACGGGACGCCGTCGAGCTCGGCGTACGAGTGCATGACCGACCGGGCGCCGCCCTCGCGGACCGCCATCTCGAACGGCGGCAGGATCACGTCGGCGAGCTCGCGCGGGCCGATCGAGACGGGCGCGAGGTTGCGGCCCGCGCGGCTGGCCGAGTACCCGGCGAAGTGCTTGAGCGTCGCGACGACGCCTGCGGACTCGATCCCCCGCACGTACGCGGTGCCGACCGTGCCGACGAGGTACGGGTCCTCGCCGATGGTCTCCTCGGTGCGGCCCCAGCGGTAGTCGCGCGTGACGTCGAGGACGGGCGCGAGTCCCTGGTGCACGCCCGCGGCCCGCATGCTCGCGCCGATCCGCGCGGCCATCGCCTCGACGAGGGCGGGGTCGAACGTCGCACCCCACGACAGCGGCGCCGGGTACGCGGTCGCCTGCCAGGCGGCGAACCCCGTGAGGCACTCCTCGTGGACGAGGGCCGGGATGCCGAACCGGTTGGCGGCGACGACCTGCTCCTGCGAGGCGGCGAGGCTGCGCGCGCCGGCGACCGGGTCGACGGGCGCCGAGCCGAACGGGCGGGTGAGCTGCCCGAGGCCGTCGGCGATGACCTCGTCCCAGGAGAGGTCCCCGGTCATGTCGGCCTGGTGCGGGGCGACGCCCCCGCCCGACGCGTCGGCGCCGACCCAGAGCCCGACGAGCTGCGACACCTTCTCGTCGACCGTCATCGCCGCCACGAGGGCGGCGGCGCGCTCGTCGGGGGTGCGGGTCGCGTCCCGCCAGGGGGCCTGCGGTGCGTCCGTCATCGGGTCGGTTCCCTCCCGCGCCCACGTCGTCGTGAGCGTCCGCAACTATCGCCGTCGTTGGCGAAAGGTCAACGCCTCGGAAACTAGACACTCCCGACAACGCGTGTCAATCGTTTGCCAAAACTTGCCAGGACTCTCGCGCTTCACCCGTCCGGCTCCCCCGAGGCCGTCGGAATGCGCCGTTCGCGGTGCTACGTTCGGACGCGATACTTGCGGTTCGCGGGAAGGTTGCGAGGATGACCAGCACGGATGCCGCAGGGCCGGCCGAGGGCGTCGACGCCCCTGCCTCCCCCGCGGGAGGCACCGCCACCATCGCGCTCATCGCCGCCGAGGCCGGCGTGTCGGTCCCGACCGTGTCGAAGGTCCTCAACGGCCGCACCGACGTCGCCGCCGTCACGCGCGCCCGCGTCGAGGAGGTCATCGACCGGTACCAGTACCGGCGTCGCCGCGGCCGCACCTCGACCGGCCCCGGCCTCATCGACCTCGTCTTCCACGAGCTCGACTCCGCGTGGGCCACCCAGATCATCAAGGGCGTCGAGGAGGTCGCCGGGCCCGCACGCGTCGGCGTGGTGCTCTCCGAGCTCGGCGGCGCGCACCGCCCGCGGCAGGAGTGGCTCGACGACGTGCTCGCACGCCGCCCGCGCGGCGTCATCCTCGTGCTGTCCGACCTCGACCCCGCGCAACGTCGCCAGCTCGAGACCCGGTCCATCCCGTTCGTCGTCGTCGACACCGCCGGCGAGCAGCCGCCCGGCGTCCCCGTCGTCGGCTCCGCCAACTGGGCTGGCGGCCTCGCCGCGACGCGCCACCTGCTCGGCCTCGGCCACCGCCGCGTCGCCGTCATCTCCGGACCCGTCGACGTGCTGTGCTCGCGCGCCCGCATCGACGGCTACCGGTCCGCGCTCGACGAGGCCGGCATCGCGACCGACCCCGCGCTCATCCGCTACGGCGACTTCTTCGTCAACGGCGGCTACCGGCACGGGCTCGAGCTCCTGTCCCGCCCCGACCGCCCCACCGCGATCTTCGCCGGGTCCGACTTCCAGGCGCTCGGCGTCATGCGCGCCGCGCGCGAGCTCGGCCTGCGCGTCCCCGAGGACGTCTCGATCGTCGGGTTCGACGACCTGCCCGTGACCGAGTGGCTCGGCCCCGCCCTGACGACCGTCCACCAGCCGCTGCACGAGATGGCCGCGACCGCGACCCGCCTCGTGCTCGCGCTGGCCCGTGGCGAGACGCCCACCAACCAGCGCATCGACCTCGCCACCGAGCTCGTCGTGCGCGAGAGCACCGCCCCGCCGCCCGTCGCCGTCTGACGCCCCACGGGTCCGCCCGTCCTTCCCGCGCGCACCGACGACCGCGGCGGTCGCGCGTCGGCCGCCGTCCCGCACCGACCACCACGCCCGACGACCCGTCGCGACGACGCGACCCGAACCGGAGGACCGCCGTGGCCCTGTTCGACCTCCCGCTCGCCGAGCTCCGCACCTACCGTCCCGACATCGCCGAGCCCGACGACCTCGACGCCTTCTGGTCGGCGACCCTCGCCGAGGCCCGCACGCACGACACGCCCGTCACCGCGACGCGCGTCGACACGGGGCTCACGCTCGTCGACACCTGGGACGTCACGTTCCCCGGCTTCGGCGGCCACCCCGTGCGCGCCTGGTACACGCGGCCCGCGGGCGTCGACGGCGACCTCCCGGCGGTCGTCGAGTACCTCGGGTACGGGCGCGGTCGCGGCGAGCCGATCGAGCGGCTGACCTGGGCCAACGCCGGGTACGCGCACCTGCTCATGGACTCGCGCGGCCAGGGCGGCCAGTACGGCAACGGGGGCTCCACACCCGACCCGGTCGGGTCCGACCCCGCGGCACCGGGGTTCGTCACGCGCGGCATCCGCTCACCGCACACCGCCTACTACCGGCGGCTCTACACCGACGCCGTGCGGGCGGTCGACGCCGTGCGCACGCTGCCCGGGGTCGACGCGTCGCGCGTCGCGGCGCTCGGCAACAGCCAGGGCGGCGGCATCGCGATCGCCGTCGCCGGGCTCGTCCCGGACCTGACCGCCGTCGCCGCGAGCGCCCCGTTCCTGTGCCACGTGCAGCGGGCGATCGGGCTGGTCGACACCGAGCCGTACGCCGAGATCGTGCGCTACCTGGCCGTGCACCGCGGCGCCGAGGAGTCGGTGCTGCGCACGCTGTCCTACCTCGACGGCGTGCACCTCGCCCGTCGCGCCCGGGCCGCCGCGCTGTTCGGCACCGGCCTGCGCGACACCGTGTGCCCGCCGTCCACCGCCTTCGCCGCGTTCAACGCGTGGGCCGACGGCGACCCGTCGGTGCCGCGCGACATCGCCGTCTACCCGTTCAACCACCACGAGAACGGCGACGCGGTCCACCACCGCCGCATCCTGACTTGGTTCGCGACCCACCTCTGACGGTCCGACGCCGTCCGGACCCGCGAGGACCGTCAGGACGACGACGGCCAGAACCGCGGTCGACCACCAGGACCGTCGAACCCCGGCGGGCCCCTGATGTCGTGCTCGCCCCGTGAAACGGCGACGGGACGGCTTCAGGCGCACCTCGAACGCGCCATCACGGACGTGTGAGGTGCCTCAGACGCACGTGATGGCGCGTTCGAGGACACAGGACTGTCGTCCGGCCCGGGCGCGGGCGGCGCGTGGTCCGGCGTCAGGACGACGCGAGGACCGTGTCCAGGGTGCGGAGGAACGCCGGGCGGGCGTCGCGGTGGACGCTGTGGCCCGTCCCCGGCAGGTTGACGATCGTCAGGCGCGCGGCGTCGGGGCCCGCGTCGGCGACGGCCGCGAGGGCGCGTGCGACGAGCGCCGGGCCGACGATCGTGCGGTCCGGGTCGCCCGTGACGAGCGTGACCGGGATGCCGGTCGCCGTGATCTCGCCGACGGACGCGGGCCAGTCGCGCTCGGCCCACCGGTGCGGCACCGCGGCCAGCTGGGGGTGCAGG
Organism: Cellulomonas algicola; assembly: GCF_003851725.1. Taxonomy (GTDB): domain Bacteria; phylum Actinomycetota; class Actinomycetes; order Actinomycetales; family Cellulomonadaceae; genus Cellulomonas; species Cellulomonas algicola. The sequence goes on from NZ_BHYL01000034.1 coordinate 19,393, forward strand.
CCCGAGCGGGCCGCCGCCCAGGGAGCGCGCTCGTCCTCGGGCCAGGCCGGGTCGTCGCGGCGCGACTGCGCGACGAGCTCCTCGACGGGCGTGTGCCGCGCGGCGACCGCGTCGGCGAGCCACTCGGGCGGGACGTCGCCCGCGGTCCACGCGGGGTCGACGAGCACGACGGCTGCGACGAGGTCCGGTGCCGTGAGCGCGACCTCCTGCGCGATCAGCCCGCCCATCGAGTGCCCCACGACGACGGCCCGCTCGGTGCCGAGCTCGGACCGCAGCGTCGCGACGACGTCCGCGCCCAGGGCGCTGATCGCGACGACGTCGGGCAGCGGCCGGCCGCCGTGCCCGAGCGCGGTCGGCGTCAGGACGCGCCGGTCGCCGACGTGGGCGACGACGCCCGGCCAGCAGTCGCCGGAGTCCGAGAGCCCGTGCAGCAGGACGAGCGGCGCACTCACCGGCCGGTGCCGTCGACGGCGTGGGGCTCGATCGCGGCGATCTCGTCGTCGGTCAGCGGGGGTGCGGACAGCGCGGCGACGTTGTCCTCGAGCTGCGCGACGGACGACGCGCCGACGAGCGCGGACGTGATGCGCGGGTCCCGCAGCACCCAGGTGAGCGCGAGCTGCGCGAGCGACTGACCGCGCCCGGCGGCGATGTCGTTCAGCGCCCGGGCGCGCGCCAGGTACGTCTCGGACAGCGCGGACGGCTTGAGGAAGTGCCCGACGGCGGCGCGCGAGTCGGACGGCACGTCGCCGGACAGGTAGCGGCCGGTCAGCAGGCCCTGCGCGAGCGGCGAGAAGACGATCGTGCCGATCCCGAGGTCCCCGACGACGTCGAGCAGCGACTCCGACTCCCCGTCGGCGACGTACTCGACGTGCCGGTTGAACATCGAGTACGACGGCTGGTGGATGAGCAGCGGCGTACCCAGGTCGGCGAGCACGCGCTGCGCGGTGCGCGTCTGCGACGGCGAGTAGTTGGAGATGCCCGCGTACAGCGCCTTGCCGCTGGTCACCGCGGTGTGCAGCGCACCCATCGTCTCCTCGATCGGGACGCTCGGGTCAGGGCGGTGCGAGTAGAAGACGTCGACGTAGTCGAGCCCGAGCCGCGCGAGCGACTGGTCGAGCGACGCGAGCAGGTACTTGCGCGAGCCGCCGTCGCCGTACGGGCCCGGCCACATGTCGTAGCCGGCCTTGGAGGAGATGACGAGCTCGTCGCGGTACGGCTTGAGGTCGCGCTGCAGGACCCGGCCGAAGTTCGCCTCGGCCGAGCCGTACGGCGGCCCGTAGTTGTTGGCGAGGTCGACGTGCGTGATGCCCAGGTCGAACGCGCGGCGCAGGACGGCCCGCTGCGTCTCGAGCGGGGTCGTGTCACCGAAGTTGTGCCACAGGCCCAGGGACAGCGCGGGCAGGTCGAGGCCGCTGTGCCCGGTGCGACGGTAGGTCATGGCGTCGTAGCGCTCGTCCGCGGCGCGGTAGACGGGCTCGGTGGGCATCGCGGGGCGTCCTCTCGGCGGTGGGAGCGTGCGTCGCCACGCTAGCCCGCCGCGCGCCGCTCGGCCGAATCGTTCCGACCGGGCCGCCGCCTAGGATCGGCGCGTGCTGCACGTCGTGTTCTTCGAGCCCCGCATCCCCGGGAACACCGGCAACGCGATCCGCATGGCCGCGGGCACGGGCGCGACGCTCCACCTGGTCGAGCCGCTCGGGTTCGACCTGTCCGAGGCACGGCTCAAGCGGGCCGGTCTCGACTACCACGACCTCGCGCACGTCATCGTGCACGCCACCTTCTCCGCCCTGCTCGACGCCCTGCCGGACGCCCGGGTGCTCGCCTTCACGACGCAGGCGACGACGTCCTTCGCCGACGTGACCTACCGCGACGGCGACGCGCTGCTGTTCGGCCCGGAGCCGACCGGGCTGCCCGCCGACGTGCTCGCGCACGACCGCGTCGACGCCCAGCTCCGCATCCCGATGCTGCCCGGCCGTCGCTCGATGAACCTGTCGAACGCGGCTGCCGTCGCCACCTACGAGGCGTGGCGCCAGCTCGGCTTCCCGGGCGGCGCCTGACGCGAGGGCAGGCGGGGCCCGGAGGCCCGCCGACGTCCGTGCGCCGGCGACGTCCGGGCGTCGTCGCCGGACGCGCGGCGTCGGCCGGTGCGCGTCGGGCCGCTCCCGGGCGGCGCACCGACGTCAGAGGTCGACGACCTCGACGAGCTCGTCACCCCCGAGCAGCGACCGGACCTCCGGCAGCCCTGACGCGCGCAGCCGCCAGCGGTCCTTCGCCTCGCCGAGCCGGCGCTGCGCGAGCCGCAGCAGCTCGTCGGGCGTCCCGCCGCCGGGCTCCGACCAGACGACGACCGCATGCAGGGACGGCCAGTCCGCCGCCTCGATGCCTGACGCCGGCACGGCCAGCCGTTCGACGAGCTGCTGCCGCAGCCCCTCGGCGACCTGCGCGGCGTGCTGCTCGTCGCGCGCGTGGAGCGTCGCCGCGAGCGCGAGCTCGTCGCCGCCCACGCGGGCCGCGTCGGACCGGACGGGTGCGATCCCGCGCAGCCGGGCGCTGAGGGCGGCGAGGACGACGTCCGCGAAGGCGAACCCGCGGGTCGCGTTGAGGTGCCGGAAGCCCCGCACGTCGAGCAGCACGAGGACGACACGGCCCGCGGTGCCGTGCAGGTCGGCGCACCGTTCCGCGAGCCGGTGCTGGAGCATCGCGCGGTGCTCGAGCCCGGTCAGCGAGTCGTGCAGCGACCGGACCGCGAGCAGCGTCGACAGGGCGTGCACGAGGTCGGACGTGCTCGCGACCGCCCACACGTCGCCCGCGACGATCACGTCGTCGTACCGGCGCTCGTCGTGCCGCTCCATCGCGCGGACCGCGACCTCGGAGACGGGCGCGGACGGCGGCGCGACGAGCGGTGCCCAGTCGGCGATCTCGCCGGTCTCGCGGCGTGCGTGCACGGCGCGCCCGAAGCCGAGGCGGCCGGTCATCGCGGCGGTGAACCGGGTGCGCGTGACGAGCCCGATGCGGGCGGGGTCGGCGGGGTCGCGGACCGCGACGGTCGTGACGTGCGGCGAGCGGAAGAGGACCTCGAGGCGCGCGATCGGCATGTCGGCGTCGACCACGTCGACGGCACGCGCGAGCTCCTTCACGGTCGCGGCGGCGGTGGTCCGGTAGTCACCGAGGGCGTGCTGGAGCCGGTCGGCGAGAAGCGTCAGGTCGTCGTCCACCCGGGCATCATTCTCGCAGGTCAGCGGGCAGAACGGACAGGTCGTCCGAAGTTCACGGACCGTTCGCCGCGGGCTCGGTGAGGGTTCATCCCGCCGGTCGGTGCGCTGCGCCGATCGGGGCGACGCGAGGCGCAGCGGCGTCGTCCCGGTGCGGCGGCGACGTCGCGCGTGGGAGACGATCGGTCGATGTTCACCACGCGCCCCGAGCTCACCGGGACCTTCGGCATGGTCGCGTCGACGCACTGGCTCGCGAGCGGCGTCGGGATGCGCGTGCTCGAGGCGGGCGGGAACGCGTTCGACGCGGCCGTCGCCGCCGGGTTCGTCGTGAGCGTCGTCGAGCCGCACCTGTGCGGGCCGGGCGGCGACGCGCCGATCATCGGGCACCGCGCGTCCGACGGGCACACGTTCGTCGTCTGCGGCCAGGGCACCGCACCCGCGGGCGCGACGATCGACGCCTACCGCGACCTCGGCCTCGACCTCGTACCCGGCACGGGCCACCTCGCGGCCGTCGTCCCCGGCGCGTTCGGCGCCTGGCTCGACCTGCTCGCGCGCTACGGGACCATGACGCTCGAGGACGTGCTCGCCCCCGCGGCCGGGTACGCGCGCGACGGCTTCCCGCTGCTGCCGACGGCCGCCCGGACCGTCGAGACGGTGCGGGACCTGTTCGCCGAGCACTGGCCGACGTCCGCCGCGGTCTACCTGCCGGGCGGCGCGCTGCCGGGGGCTGGCGCGCGGTTCCGCAACCCGTCGCTCGCCGACACCTTCGACCGCATCGTCGCCGAGGCGCGCTCCGCGGGGCCCGACCGCGAGGCGCAGATCGAGGCGGGGCGACGCGCGTTCTACGAGGGGTTCGTCGCCGAGGCCGTCGACGCGTTCGTCACCGGGACGCCCGTGCGGGACTCGTCGGGCCGCGCGCACACGGGATTCCTCACCGCGTCCGACCTGGCGGCCTGGCGACCGACCGAGGAGCCGACGACGACCCTGCGGTTCGCCGGCCGGACGGTGCACAAGACAGCCGCGTGGGGGCAGGGGCCGGTCCTGCTCCAGCAGCTCGCGATGCTCGACGCGCTCGACGTGGGGCCGCTCGTCCGCGCCGCGTCCGGCGAGGCGGCGCCGTCGGGGGCCGTGACGGAGCTCGTGCACACCGTCGTCGAGGTCGCGAAGCTCGCGTTCGCCGACCGCGAGGCCTGGTACGGGGACGCGCCCGACGTCCCGCTCGGGACGCTCCTGTCGGCGGCGTACGCGGCGGACCGGGCACGGCTCGTCGGGCCGGACGCTGCGGACGGCTTGCGTCCCGGGCGGCCCGACGACCGCGACCCGGTGCTGTCACACGTCCTGCAGCGGATCGAGCGGCCCGCCGCCGTCGCGGGCGTCGGCGAGCCGACGGTCTCGACGAGCGGCGTCACCACGGGCGACACCTGCCACGTCGACGTCGTCGACCGGTGGGGCAACCGCGTGTCCGCGACGCCGTCGGGCGGCTGGCTGCAGTCGAGCCCGATCGTGCCCGGCCTGGGCTTCCCGCTGCCGACGCGCGCGCAGATGTTCTGGCTCACGCCGGGCCTGCCGGGCTCGCTCGCGCCGGGGCGTCGCCCGCGCACGACCCTCAGCCCGGGACTCGTCCTCGACGACGACGGCACCGGCTTCGCGTTCGGCACCCCGGGCGGGGACCAGCAGGACCAGTGGACCGTGCCGTTCCTGCTGCGGCACCTGCTCGGCGGGCTCGACCTGCAGGCCGCGATCGACGCCCCGTCCTGGCACTCGTCGCACGTCCCCGAGTCGTTCTACCCGCGCACGCACGTCGCCCGCGGGCTCGTCGCCGAGTCGCGGCTCGGTGCCGAGGTCCTCGCCGCGCTCGCCGACCGCGGGCACGCCGTGCAGGACGCCGGGCCGTGGTCGCTCGGCCGGATCAGCGCCGCGGGCGTGCGCGCGGACGGTTTCCTCGTCGCGGCCGCCAACCCGCGCGGCATGCAGGGGTACGCGGTCGGGCGCTGACGCGCGTCCTCGGGTGCGGAGGAGGTCCGACGTCTGGCGCGGTCGAGCCGCCTCGCTGTGCGCCGGCTGTGGGCACGTTGCGCAAGTCGTCCGATGTCTACCCGGCGGTACGGCTGGTTGATGAGGGTTGCATGAGGATCTTCATGCGTACGGAGGCAAGAGGTCGGACCACTGCTAGCGTCCGAGCCATGCACGATGTCGTGGATGCTCATCTCCAGGTGTGGAACCCCGACGCCGTCCACTACCCCTGGATGACCGGGGATGTCGCCGCCGTCGAGCGCCCCTTCCGGGTCCCGGACGTCGAGTGCGACCTGGCCGACGAAGGCGTCGGGAAGGTCGTGCTCGTGCAGGCCGCGGACAACCGGGCGGACTCCGAGCTCATGCTCTTCCAGGCTCTCTCGTGCCCCCGCGTCGCCGGGGTCGTCGCGTGGGTGCCGCTCACCCAGCCCGAGGACGCCGCCGCACAGCTCGACGCGTGGCGCATGGAGCCCGTCGTCGGCGTCGGGCACCGTGTCCACGAGGAGCCCGACCCCGCGTGGCTGCTCCAGCCGGCCGTCGACGAGTCCCTCGGCCTGCTCGCCGAGCGCCGCCTCACGCTCGACCTGCCCGCGTACACGCCGACCCTGCTCGGCCACGTCGCGACGCTCGCCGAGAACCACCCCAAGCTCACGTTCGTCGTCCAGCACCTCGGCGCACCGCCGCTCGCCGCGCTGCGCCACGGCGAGCGCGACGCATGGACCCACTGGTCCGCGATGCTCGGCGCCGTCGCCCAGCTCCCCAACGTCGTCGCCAAGCTCTCCGGCCTCGGCGCCGCCGCCGGACCCGGCTGGACGCCCGAGCACCTGCAGCCCGCCGTCGACCGCGCGCTCGACCTGTTCGGACCCGACCGGCTCATGCTCGGCTCCGACTGGCCGTACGCCCTCGCCGACGGCGACTCCTACGGGCGCGTCTGGCACGGGCTGCGCAGCACCATCGACCAGCTGCCCGACGACGCACGCGACCTGGTCCTCGGCGGGACGGCCAACCGCGTCTACGGCCTCCCGCTGGACGACCTCTGACCGACCGGGCCCGCGACGGCGCGCCACACGGAATACTGCAGACGTGTCCCGATCCGAGGATGTCGTCGACGGCATCAAGCAGATGATCCTGGACGGCCTGCTCGGGCCGGGTGACCGCCTGCCCGCGGAGAAGGAGCTCGCCGGCACGCTCGGCGTCTCCCGCGGCTCCCTGCGGGAGGGCGTCCGCGCGCTCGGCACCCTCGGGATCCTCGACTCCCGGCACGGCGACGGCACCTACGTCACGACGCTCGACCCGGCCCGCCTGCTCGCGCCCGTCTCGTTCGTCGCCGACCTCCAGCACGACGCCGAGTTCCACGCCGTCCGCCGCCTCCTCGAGACCGAGGCCGCCGGTCTTGCCGCCCTGCACATCGACGACGAGGACGTGCAGCTCGCGCGCGCCGCGCTCGACGAGTCCGCGCGCGCCCTGTCCGCCGACCCCCTCGACCACGACCGGCTCGCCGCCGCCGACGTCGCCTTCCACGCCGTGATCGCCAGCGCGTCCGGCAACTCCGTGCTCGCCGCGCTCATCGACGGCATCGCCGGCCGCACCTCCCGGCGTCGCCGTTCCCCGCACGACGACGGGCTCGAGGACCGCACCTTCGTCGAGCACGAGGCGATCCTCGCGGCGATCGTCGCGCGCGACCCCGACCGCGCACGGCTGCGCATGGCCACGCACCTGCTGAGCCTCGAGGACGCGCTCACGGGGTCCGACGTCGCGACCGCAGACTCCGTGGCCGAGCCCGTCAACGCCCGCTGACGCGTCGACGGGCGCGTCGTTCGCCGATCACCGGGCGGCGAACACGTCGATCGTCGACGGTCACCGCCGCGAGCGAGCGCCTCGTCGCAGCCCGACGGTCAGCGGGCGGGCGTCGAGTCGCGCAGGACGACCTGGGTCGGGACGTGCGTGAGGCGCGGCTCGTCCGACGGCTCGGCGAGCGCGAGCTCGGTCGCGGCGATGCCGATGTCGACGAGCGGGATGCGGACCGTCGTCAGCGGCGGGACCACGTCACGCAGGGTCGAGATGTCGTCAAAACCGGCCAGCGCCACGTCGCGCGGGACCTCGACGCCCGCGTCCCGCGCCGCCGCGAGCGCGCCGAGCGCCATGACGTCGTTGACCGCGAACACGACCTCGGGCAGGTCACCCGCGCGGAGCAGCGCGCGCATCGCGTCCTCGCCACCCTCGTGCGTGAAGGCGCTCGCGATGACCGACTCTGCCGGGACCTCGACGCCGAGCTCCGCGAGCGCGGCGACGAACGCCTCGCGCCGCTCGCGGGCGGTGAGGTGCCCGTCGGGTCCGCCCAGCACCGCGAACGACCGGTAGCCGCGCTCGTGCAGCGCGCGGGCCAGGTCCGCCGCACCCTGCGCGTTCGCGACGACGACCGCGTCGACGCCGAGCACCGGCTGGCCGATGACCGCCGCCGAACCGCCGACCGCGCGGTAGTCGGCCAGCGCGTCGCGCAGCTCGCCCGTCGTCTCGGGGTCGTCGAGGCGACCGCCCGCGATGACGATCGCGCGCGCCCGCTGGCGCTTGAGCAGGTCGACCAGTCCGGCCTCGCGGCTAGGGTCGTGCTGGGTGCTCGCCAGCGTGACCTGCAGGCCGGCACGGTCCGCGGCACGCGTGACGCCCGCCGCGATCGAGGAGAAGTAGGGGTCGGCGATGTCGTGGACGACGAGGCCGAGCGACGTCGTGCGGCCGCGCGCCATCGCCTGCGCGTTGGCGTCGGGGGTGTAGCGCAGCTTGGCCGCCGCGGCGAGCACGCGGTCGCGGAGGTCGGCGCGGACCGTGCGGTTCGCGCTGCCGTTGATGGCGCGCGACGCGGTCGCCAACGACACGCCCGCCTCGCGCGCGACGTCGCTGAGAGTCACCGATCCCGCCATGGTCGCAAGGGTAGGGGCTCGCCGTGTCACAGCGGTGGCACAGTCCGGCACGGGATGGGCCGACGCTGATCAGCGGGCTGCTCGGCGTGGTGGGAAAGCGGTATCCTGAGCGTCTTCCTCCTCGAAGGGGCTCTCGACGATGACAGCCACCACCGCCCTGGCCGACGCCGTGCTCGTGCTGCGGCCCGACGACCATGTCGGCGTCGCCACGCGCGACCTGCAGGACGGCACCGTGCTCACGCTCGCGCCCGCGGGCCTACCCGCGACCGTCGACGCCACGCCCGCGCCGAAGGCGACGTCCGCGAACCCTCTCGGTGAGGCCGCGCTCCCCCGTGTCGACGCGAGCGTCGACGACACCGACGCAACACCCGCTTCCGCGAACGGTGGGGTCCTGGTCGTCCGGCAGAGCGTCCCGCGCGGGCACAAGCTCGCACTGCGTCCCGTCGCCGCCGGCGAGCAGGTGCGGAAGTACGGGCAGTCGATCGGACGCGCGACGCGTGACATCGCCGTCGGCGACCACGTGCACACGCACAACCTCGGCATGGACGACGAGGACCGCGAGTACGAGTTCGGCACCGCGCGCGTGCTCCTGGCGGCACCCGAGGGGCAGCCGCGCACGTTCGACGGCTACCGCCGCGCTGACGGGCGCTGGGGCACCCGCAACTACGTCGGCATCGTCACCTCCGTGAACTGCTCCGCGTCCACCGCGCGACTCATCGCGGACCAGTTCCGCGGCCGCGCGCTCGACGCGTTCCCGCACGTCGACGGGGTCGTCGCCCTCACCCACGACACCGGCTGCGGGCTCGTCCCGACCTCCGAGGGTGCGCAGATCACCCGACGCACCCTGCGCGGGTACGCCGACCACCCCAACATCGCCGCCCTGCTCGTCCTCGGCCTCGGCTGCGAGATGCTGCCCGCGCAGTCACTGCTCGACGGCCTCGACCTGCCCGCCGACAAGCCGGTGCGCACCCTCGTCATCCAGGAGAACGGCGGCATCCGCGCAACCGTCCGCGCCGGCGTCGCCGCGATCGAGGAGATGCTCCCGGCGATCGACGCACTGCGCCGCTCCCCCGCCCCCGTGTCCGAGCTCGTGCTCGGCCTCAACTGCGGCGGCTCCGACGGGTACTCCGGCATCACCGCCAACCCCGCGCTCGGGTACGCGTCCGACCTGCTCGTCGCGCGCGGCGGCACGTCGATCCTCGCCGAGACGCCCGAGGTGTTCGGCGCCGAGCACCTGCTGCTGCGACGCGCCGTGTCCCGCGACGTCGGTCAGAAGCTGCTCGACCGCATCGACTGGTGGAAGCAGTACACCGCAGCCGGCGGCGGCACCCTCGACAACAACCCGTCGCCCGGCAACAAGGCCGGCGGGCTCACGACGATCCTCGAGAAGTCGCTCGGCGCCGTCGCCAAGGGCGGCACCGCGGAGCTCGCGGCCGTGTACGAGTACGCCGAGCCCGTCCGTGCACGCGGGTTCACCTTCATGGACACGCCCGGCTACGACCCGGTGTCCGTGACCGGCATCGTCGCCGGCGGCGCGACCGTCGTCGTCTTCACCACGGGGCGCGGGTCCGTCCTCGGCTGCAAGCCGACACCGTCCATCAAGGTCGCGACCAACACCGCGACCTACCTGCGGATGCGCGAGGACATGGACCTCAACGCCGGGCGGATCGTCGACGGCACGGCGACCGTCGCGTCCGTCGGCGAGGAGCTGTTCGACCTCATCATCGAGGTCGCGTCCGGCCGCCAGACGGTCTCGGAGGAGCTCGACCTCGGCGCCGACGAGTTCGTCCCGTGGCAGCTCGGCGCCGTCACCTGACCGTCCGTGCCATCACCCGACCGTCGGTGCCTCCACCTGACCATCGGCGCAGTCACCTGACCGACCGTGCCATCAAACGACCGCCGGCGCCCTCACCTGACCATCGGCGCAGTCACCTGACCGACCGTGCCATCACCCGACCGCCGGCGCAGTCACCTGACCGCCCGCTGCGTCACAGGCAACGCTCGGTCCCCGCACGCACGACGACGCCCCGCCCGGCGCGACCCGGGCGGGGCTTGGGCTGCCGGCGGTCAGCCAGCGGCTGGTGCGACCGGCGCGGTCAGCGGTCGACGCGGGCGCCGCCACCGCCCGCGAGCTTGAGCACCTCGGCCTTCGTCACCATCGTCGTGTCGCCGGGCGTCGTCATCGCGAGCGCGCCGTGCGCTGCGCCGTACTCGACCGCCGTTGCGAGCCCCTCGCCGGCGATGAGGCCGTACGCCAGCCCGGACGCGAACGAGTCGCCGCCGCCGACGCGGTCGAGGATCTCGAGCCGCTCACGGTGGGTCGCTCGGACGACACCGGTCTCGCGGGACCAGGCCAGCGCGCCCCAGTCGTTGACGGACGCGCTGCGGACCGTCCGCAGGGTGGTCGCGATGACCTTGAAGTTCGGGTACGCCTCGGCGACACGGTCGATCATCGCGGCGAACGACCCGATCTCGAGCTCGCTGAGGTTCTCGTCGACGCCCTCGACCTCGAAGCCGAGCGAGGCGGTGAAGTCCTCCTCGTTGCCGATCATGACGTCGATGAACGGGGCGATCGCGCGGTTGACCTCCTGCGCCCGGGCCTGGCCGCCGATCGCCTTCCAGAGGCTCGGCCGGTAGTTGAGGTCGTACGAGACGACCGTCCCGTGCTTGCGCGCGACCGTGACGGCCTCGATGACGGTCTCAGCAGCGCTCTCCGAGAGCGCCGCGAAGATCCCGCCGGTGTGGAACCAGCGGACGCCCAGGTCACCGAACAGGTGCTCCCAGTCGATGTCTCCGGGCGCCAGCTGTGCGGCGGCGGTGTGGCCGCGGTCGCTCACGCCGACGGCGCCGCGGACGCCGAAGCCTCGCTCGGTGAAGTTGAGGCCGTTGCGCACGGCCCGCCCCACTCCGTCGTACGGGACCCACTTGACGAACTGCGTGTCCAGCCCGCCCGTGAGGATGCAGTCCTCGACGAGTCGGCCGACCTCGTTGTCGGCGAGCGCCGTGACGATCGCCGTCCGCAGCCCGAAGGCACGTCGCAGGCCGCGCGAGACGTTGTACTCACCGCCGCCCTCCCACACGCGGAACGACCGCGTCGTGCGGATGCGACTCTCGCCCGGGTCGAGCCGCAGCATGACCTCCCCGAGCGACACCGCGTCGTAGCGCGTCTCCTCGGCCGGGCGGATCACCAGGTCGGACATGGGTCAGCTCCTCGTGCTGTCGTGCGGTCCCGGAGGACGGCGGTCAGTCGGTCGCCCTGCGGGCCGTGAGGAACCGGGGCGCCGGACGGTCAGGACGGGTGGTGGACGAGAGAGGGTGAGTCAGGCTCTGAGGTGGGTGTCACGACCCCGTCGTCGTGAGGGCGACGGCTGCCGCGGTCAGGGCACGGATGCCGTCGAGGTCGCCCGCGTTGACGAGGTCCTTCGGCACCATCCAGGAGCCGCCGACGGCGCGGACGCTCGGCAGCGCGAGGTACTCGGCGAGGTTGCCGGGGCCGATGCCGCCGGTGGGCACGAAGCCGACGCCACCGAACGGGGCGGCGAGCGCGGCGACGGCCGCGGCTCCGCCCGACGACCCGGCGGGGAAGAACTTGACGGTCGCCACGCCGAGCTCGAGCGCGGCCATGACCTCGGTCGCGGTGACGGCCCCGGGGAGCGCGAGCACACCGTGCTCCTGGCACCGCTCGACGACGGCGCGGCTCGTCCCGGGCGAGACGACGAACTGCGCGCCCGCGGCGACCGCCTGGTCGACCTGCGCGACGGTGAGGACGGTCCCGGCGCCGACGAGCACGTCGCCACGAGCGCTCATCGCGCGGATCGCGTCGGGAGCCGCGGCGGTCCGGAAGGTCACCTCGGCGACCGGCAGGCCGCCGGCCACGAGCGCCTTCGCGAGCGGGTCGGCGTGCGCCGCGTCGTCCAGGACGACCACGGGCACGAGGCGGTGCGCCCCGAGACGGTCGAGGATGTCGGTGTCGCTCACGCGTGCTCCTTCGCAGCGGTGGCCAGGGCCGGCTCCAGCGGGAAAGCGTTTCCCGTCTTCGGAGCAGCATACGCCTCCCGCGGGATCCGGTAGGCCAGGTCGACCGCGGACTCGATCGCCTCGTCGAGGTCGAGCCGGTGCTCGGCCACCAGCCGCGCGAGGAAGCCGGCGTCGATCCTGCGGGCGAGGTCGTGCCGCGCCGGGATCGAGCAGAACGCGCGCGTGTCGTCGACGAAGCCGGTCGTGTTGTAGAGCCCGGCCGTGTCCGTGACGGCCTCCCGGTACCGACGCATGCCGTCGGGGGTGTCGAGGAACCACCACGGCGCGCCCAGCCGGACCGCGGGGTACACGCCCGCCAGCGGTGCCAGCTCACGACTGAAGGTGTCCTCGTCGACCGTGAACAGCACGAGCCGCAGGTTCGGGTGGTGCCCGAACGACTCGAGCAGCGGGCGCAGGGCGTGCACATACTCGGTCGGCACGGGGATGTCGTAGCCGACGTCCGGTCCTCGCGCGGCGAACACCGCCGGGTCGTGGTCCCGCAGCACGCCGGGATGGAGCTGCATGACGAGCCCGTCCTCGGTGGACATGCGCGCCATCTCGAACAGCATGTGACCCGAGAACGCCGCCGCGTCCCGGTCGTCGACCCGGCCCCGCAGCGCATCGGCGACGATCCTCTCCGCGACCGAGTCGTCGAGCGGCACGGCGTCGGCGGACAGGTGCCCGTGGTCGGTGGCTCGCGCGCCCGCCGCGACGAAGGCCCGGCGACACTCCTCGAGCGCCGACACCAGGTCTCGGTAGCTCCCGATGCTCGTACCCGTCACCGCGCCCAGCCGCTCGACGTCGGCACGCCAGCCGGGGCGCGCGACGTGCAGGAGCGCGTCGGGCCGGAAGGTCGGCACGACCTTCTCGCCCCAGCCCTCGGCAGCGAGCGCGGCGTGGTCGGGCAGCGTCGATGTCGCGGGGTCGGTCGTCGCCAGGATCTCGATCCCGAACCGCTCGAACAGCGCCCGCGGCCGGTAGGCCGGGTCCGAGAGCCGCTCCACCAGGTGGTCGTAGACGCGGTCGGCGGAGTCGGCCGAGAGCCGCTCCCGCACGCCGAGCACGTCCACGAGCACGTGCTCCATCCAGTACCGCGTGGGCGTGCCGCGGAACAGGTGCCAGTGCGACGCGAAGGTCCGCCAGACGGCGCGAGGATCCGTCTCGACCGGACGCCCGTCGAGCCGGGGGACGCCGAGCGCGTCGTGCGGGACCCCCTGCGAGACGAGCATGCGGACGAGGTAGTGGTCGGGGACCACGAGCAGCGCGGCGGGGTCGGGGAACGGCTCGTCGCGCGCGAGGAGGCCGGCGTCGACATGGCCGTGCATCGAGACGATCGGCAGCCGCAGCGTCTGGTCGACGATCGTCCGCGCGATGGGACGGACGACGGGGTCGCTCGGCAGCGCGCGGTCGGGGTGAAGGGTCCAGTCGGCGTGCACCATCGGTGCGACCTCCTCGTCGAGCCGGTCGCGCATCGGCGAGGCGATGCCATGAACGGCGTGCAATCGGTTTCATCGCCGAGCCAAGCAGGTGGACGCGCGATCCGCAAGCCTCTGCCGCACATCTGTTCGAAGCGTGGGAACGGGTTGTCGCGCGGGTCGCGGACGTGCTGCAATCGCATTCATCGCTGCGGCACCGACTCGTCGTCGATCGAGCAGCACGACCGGGAGGAGGGCACCTGTGGTGGTGACGCTGCGCGACGTCGCACGCCTGGCAGGGGTGTCCCCTGCCACGGCGTCCCGGGCGCTGAGCGCCCCCGACCTCGTCGCGCCCGAGCGTCGCGAGCAGGTGCAGCGCGCCGCGCGCGAGCTCGGCTACCGACCCAACCGCGCGGCGCGCGAGCTCATCACCGGACGCACGGGGAACCTCTGCCTCGTCGTGCCCGACCTCGAGAACCCGTTCTTCGCCGCCGTCGCCAAGGGGGTGCAGGCGCGCGCCCGGACGCTCGGCCACGCCGTCTTCGTCGCGGACGCCGAGGAGGACCCGCGCATGGAGTCCGAGCTGGTCGCGCACCTGGGCGGCCAGGTGGACGGCGCGATCCTCTGCTCCCCGCGGATGGCCGACGCCGACCTGGACCGCCTCGCGGAGGACGTCCCGCTCGTCCTGGTCAACCGCGAGCACGGCACGCTGCCCTCCGTCGTGATCGACAACGCCGACGGCGTCCGACAGGCCGTCGCGCACCTGCACGCGCTGGGCCACCGGCGCCTCGCCTACGCGGGCGGACCGACCGACTCATGGTCGGACACCCGGCGCCGGCACGGGTTGCGAGACGTGTCGCACGGCCTCAACGACGTCGAGGTGGTCGACCTCGGTCACTTCGCCCCGGTGTTCGCGGGCGGTGTCGCGGCGGCCGACCTCGTCGCGGCGAGCGGTGCGACGGCGGTCCTCGCGCACAACGACCTCGTCGCGCTCGGCATCCTCAACCGGCTCCAGGCGCGCGGCCTGCGCGTGCCGGAGGACGTCTCCGTCGTGGGCTACGACGACATCCCCGCCGCGACGCTCGTGTCCCCGGCGCTCACGACGGTGACCGTGCCGCTCGCCCGCCTCGGTCGCGAGTCGGTCGACCTGCTCGTCGCGAGCGGCCTGCGCGCCGGCCGGCAGACGCCCGCCGAGCGTGCGATCGCCGCGGCCGTCGCTGCGGCGACCGGCGCGCCCGGCGACACCCGCCCGGCTGGGGCCTCGAGCACTGCCGCCGCGTCCCCGCGCGCCGCGACCACGCCAGCAACTGCCTCCGCGACGGGCTCGGACGGCCCGAACGGGACGACGAGCGGCACGAGCACGGACGCCGCCCGCGTCCGCCTGCGGGTCGAGCTCGTGGTCCGCAGCTCGACCAGCACCGCACCCCATCTGCCGACCACGGAGAGCGACCGATGACGCCCCGCCTGAGCCGCACGACGCTGTCCGGCACCGACCTGACCGGCACCGACCTGTCCCACGCCGGGCCGGCCGGCCGCACCCCGGTCCGCGGTCCCGCCGTCGACCCCGCCTCGACGACGGTCGGCCTGGTGCACCTCGGGCTCGGCGCGTTCCACCGGGCGCACCAGGCGGTGTACACGGAGGACGCGGCGGCCGCCGCGGGCGCCACGGGCTGGGGCATCCTCGGCGTCACGCAGCGCAGCGCGCGGGTGGCGGACCAGCTCGCGCCGCAGGACGGGCTGTACGGCGTCCTCACCAAGGGCGCGGACGAGACGTCCCTCCGCATCGTCGGCTCGCTGCGCGACGTCGCCTTCCCGGGCACGAGCACGCCGTACGTCGTCCGCACGATCGCGGCCCCCACCACGCACGTCGTCACGCTGACGGTCACCGAGAAGGGCTACCGCCGCGCCGCGGACGGCCGGCCCGACCTCGCCGACCCCGATCTGGCCTCGGATGTCGACGCGCTCGCCGCCGAGCTCGCGGGCGCCGAGCCCGAGCGGCCCGCGCGGTCCCCGATCGGGCTGCTCGTCCGGGGACTCGCGCAGCGCCACCGGTCCGACGCGGGACCGATGACCGTGGTCTGCTGCGACAACCTCGCCGAGAACGGGCCGGTCGTCGCCGGCCTCGTGCACGCGATCCTCGCGGCCGTCCCGGGAGGAGACCGCCTGGCCGCGTGGGTGGCCACGTCCGTGGCGTTCCCGTCGACGATGGTCGACCGCATCGTCCCGGCGACGACCGACCAGCACCGGGCGGAGGCCGTCCGCCTGACCGGCCTCGAGGACCAAGGGCTCGTCGTCGGCGAGCCCTTCTCGCAGTGGGTCGTCGAGGACACGTTCGCCGGCGACCGACCCGCCTGGGAGCTTGCCGGCGCCACGCTCACCGCCGACGTCGCGCCGTACGAGCGCGCCAAGCTGCGGGTGCTCAACGCGTCGCACTCCACGCTGGCCTACCTCGGGGCGCTCCGGGGGTACGAGACGATCGCCCAGGCCGTCGCCGACCCGTCACTCGAGGCGGTCGTCCGTTCACTCGTCGACGAGGACGTCCTGCCGACGCTCCAGGCGCCCGACGGGCTCGACCTGGCGCAGTACCGCGAGGACGTGCTCACCCGGTTCGCCAACCCGAACACGGGTCACACGACGGTGCAGGTCGCCATGGACGGTTCCGCGAAGCTGCCGCAGCGCCTCCTGGGCACCGTGCGCGACCGGCTCGCGGCGGGGGCGGTGCCGACGGCCGCGGCGGCGACGTTGGCTGCGTGGATGTCATACGTGCACGCGACGACGCTGACGGGGCTCGAGGTCGCAGGTCGACGCGTGACGCTCGACGACCCGCTGGCGGACGTGCTCGCGTCGGCCGCGGCAGGGCCCCTGGACGGGCTGCCCGGACGGTTGCTGGCCGTGCGGCAGATCTTCGGCGACGACCTCGCCGAGTCCGAGGTGCTCCGCCGGGAGGTCCAGGCGCACCTGCGCACGCTCGCCGTCGTCTGACACGCAGCGCGGGGAACAGGTCACCGAGGAACGGGTCCGCAGCGCGACGAGGCACGCCCGCACGCTCACCGTCGCCCGCCCCCCCGGAAGCGGCTCCGCGCCCGAAGCGCCCGGAGTGCATGCCGGCGTCGTCCGATCGACCAGGGGGTCCGCGGAGCAGGACCGGCGCGCTCACCGTCGCCGGTCCGAGCGCGACGACGGCTCGCGGGTCCGCCGGGCAGGACCGGCGCGCTCACGGTCGCCGGTCCCTGTGCGACGGAGGGCTCGCGGGTCCGCGGGGCAGGACCGGCGCTCACCGTCGCCGGCCCCTGTGCGACGAAGGGCTCGCGGGTCCGCGGGGCAGGACCGGCGCTCACCGTCGCCGGCCCCTGTGCGACGAAGGGCTCGCGGGTCCGCGGGGCAGGACCGGCGCTCACCGTCGCCGATCGTCCGTGACGGAGGGCTCGGGAGCCCTCCGTGTCCGGTCGGCACTTGACTCCGTCGGGTCCTGCGCTAGGCTGGAAAGCGCATTCCCCTCCGACCGACAACGCGGTCCTGAACCTCGGAGCGACCATGACGTCCCGCACCCTGCGCATCGCCATGAACGGCATCACCGGCCGCATGGGCTACCGGCAGCACCTCGTCCGCTCGATCCTGCCGATCCGCGACCAGGGCGGCGTGACGCTCGAGGACGGGACGCGCCTGCAGGTCGAGCCGATCCTCGTCGGCCGGAACGCCGACAAGGTCAAGGAGCTCGCCGCGCTGCACGGCGTCGAGCACTGGACGACCGACGCCGACGCCGTGATCGACGACCCGACGGTCGACGTCTACTTCGACGCGCAGGTCACGTCGCGCCGCTACGCGGCGCTCACGGCCGCGATGAAGGCCGGCAAGCACATCTTCACGGAGAAGCCGACGGCCGAGACCCTCGAGGAGGCGATCGACCTCGCGCGCCTGCGCGAGACGACGGGCGTCACCGCGGGCGTCGTGCACGACAAGCTCTACCTGCCGGGCCTCGTGAAGCTGCGCCGGCTCGTCGACGAGGGCTTCTTCGGCCGGATCCTGTCGCTGCGCGGCGAGTTCGGCTACTGGGTCTTCGAGGGTGACGTGCAGGAGGCGCAGCGGCCGAGCTGGAACTACCGCAAGGAGGACGGCGGCGGCATCGTCGTCGACATGTTCTGCCACTGGAACTACGTGCTCGAGGGGATCCTCGGGCAGGTCCGGACGGTGAACGCGCAGGCCGTCACGCACATCCCGACGCGCTGGGACGAGCAGGGCCACGAGTACGCGGCGACGGCCGACGACGCGGCGTACGGGATCTTCGAGATCGAGACGCCGGGCGGCGACCCGGTGATCGCGCAGATCAACTCGTCGTGGGCGGTCCGCGTGTTCCGCGACGAGCTCGTCGAGTTCCAGGTCGACGGCACGCACGGCTCGGCCGTCGCGGGGCTGCGCAACTGCGTCGCGCAGCAGCGTGCGCACACGCCCAAGCCGGTGTGGAACCCCGACCTGCCGGTGACCGAGCCGTTCCGCGACCAGTGGCTCGAGGTCCCGGCGAACGCGGACCTCGACAACGGGTTCAAGCTGCAGTGGGAGGAGTTCCTCCGCGACGTGGCGGCGGGCCGGACCCACCGGTTCGACCTGCTGTCGGCGGCACGCGGTGTGCAGCTCGCGGAGCTCGGGCTCCAGTCGTCGGCGGAGGGTCGTCGGCTCCCGGTCCCCGAGATCTCGCTGTGACGACCGACCTCGCGGCCGAGGGCGCGCCCGTGGCCCCGGAGGGGCAGGACGTCCGCGCCGGCACCGTGCCGGGCGACCTGTCCCGCCTGTCGCTGAACACGGCCACGACGAAGCACTGGACGCTGCGCGAGGCCGTCGACGGCGCCGCGCGCGCGGGGCTGTCGTCGATCGGTCCGTGGCGCGACCGCGTGCAGGAGGTCGGCACGGTCGAGGCGGCGCGGATCATCGAGGACGCCGGTCTGCGCGTGTCGTCGCTGTGCCGCGGGGGCTTCCTCACCACGGACGACGACGTGGCCGCGCAGGCGGCGCTCGACGACAACCGCCGGGCGATCGTCGAGGCGGCCACGCTCGGCACACGCGAGCTCGTCATGGTCGTCGGCGGGCTGCCGGCGGCGAGCGCGCCGGGCGGACCGGCGCTGCCCTACCCCGCCCGAGGCGACGTCGACCCGGCGCGCGACCTCGTCGCCGCCCGCCGGCGCGTCGCCGACCGGATCGGCGAGCTCGCTCCGTTCGCCGCGGGTCACGGTGTGCGGCTCGTGCTCGAGCCGCTGCACCCGATCTTCGCGGCGGACCGCGCGGTCATCTCGACCCTGGGCCAGGCGCTCGACATCGCGGAGCCGTTCCCGGCCGAGGTCGTGGGCGTCGTCGTCGACACCTACCACGTGTGGTGGGACCCGGACCTGCAGCGCCAGATCGCGCGGGCGGGAGCGGCGCGCAGGATCGCGGGCTACCAGGTGTGCGACTGGATCCTGCCGCTCGCGTCCGACCCGCTGCTCTCGCGCGGGCACGTCGGCGACGGGTACGTGGACTTCGCCACGATCACCCGCTGGGTCCGCGACGCAGGCTACACCGGGGACGTCGAGGTGGAGATCTTCAACGAGTCCGTGTGGTCCGCGCCGGGCGACCAGACGCTCGCCACCATGGCCGAGCGGTACGTCCGGCACGTGCTGCCGCACCTGTGACGAGGGTCCGCTCGGACCGTCCAGCAGGCCGCCCGAGCGGACCCTCGTCGCAGGGTGCGGGGTCGCGTCGCCTGCCGATCCGGGTGACGTGACGACGACGGCGGTGCGCCCGGGGAGGGGTCCCTCCGGCGCACCGCCGTCGTCGCGTCCGGCAGCGCTCGTCAGACGGCGGTCGCCTGGCGGACCCACGCCGCGACGCGAGACCGTCCGGCACGGCCGGCGAGCGGAGAGCCGGCGCGGCAGTCGTCCGGCACGCTCGGAGCTGACGCCGCCGCACGTCCGGCGATCAGGACGACGCGACCGCACGTCCGGCAATCAGGACCGCGCGGCCGCACGTCCGGCGATCAGGACCACGCGACCGCACGTCCGGCGATGGGGACCACGCGGTCACACGGCCGACGACCAGGCCCACGCGACCGCACGTCCGGCACTCAGGACCACGCGGCCGCACGCCGCACCTCCGGAGACGCGCGGACGTCGGCGTCAGGCCCGGGACGCGCCGCCCGCGTACCCCAGCAGCCCGCGCAGGACGTCCGCGAACCGCTCCCCCACGAGCCGCTGCGCGGGCGCGTCGGGGTGCAGGAGGTCGGCCATCGGAAGCGCGTCCCAGTCGGCGTCCCCGTACAGGTCGAGGCCGTCGACGAGGTGGAGCGCCCCGTCACCGGCCGCCCGCCGCGGCGCGACGACCTCCGCGAGCGCGGCGCGGATCACGCGCAGCGTCAGTCGTCCGTCGGCGACGTCCTCCGGCCGGCCACGCGTCGCGAAGACGGGGGCACCGGGAGGGGACGCGGGGTCGATGAACGTGGGGCCGGGGGTGTCCTCGACGAGCGGGCAGAGCAGTGGTGAGACGACGACGAGCGGCGTCGTCGGGTGCCCCTCGCGGATGGTGTCGAGGAACCCGTGCACGGCGGGCACGAAGGCCCGGAGCCGCATCGCGTCGTGGTTGACGACGTTGATGCCGAGCTTCACCGAGATGACGTCGGCGGGCGCGTCGCGCAGCGTGCGGGCGACGAACGGGTCGAGCACCGCGTTGCCGGACATGCCGAGGTTGACGAGGTCGAGGCCGGTCGCGCGCGCGGCGACCACGGGCCACGTGCCCGTGGGCCGGTCGGCCGCCGCGCCGTGGCTGATGGACGAGCCGTGGTGCACCCAGCGTCGGCCTCGAGTACGGGACGGGGCGAGCACGGGCGCGTCGGCGTGCAGGGCGACGAGACGCACGACCTCGCCGTACGGCAGCCACACCTCGACGTCGCGCACGACGCCCGACGACCCGTCGAGCCCGGCTGCACCCGACCCGTCGAGTCCGGCTGCACCCGACCCGTCGAGCCCGGCTGCCCCCGACCCGTCGAGCCCGGTGCGACCCGGCGTCGGGTCGAGCCCGACGCCGCGCGGCAGCCCGTCGACCCGTGCGACGACCGGCCGCCCGTCGAGGTCGGCGTCCGCGAGCCCGGCCGTCCCGGCACCCGCACGCGCACCCGCCCGGAGGGCGGTCGGGACGAGGGCGAGGTCCACCGAGGACGTCGGGCCGGGACGCTCGACGGTCGTGCCGTGGTGCGGCTCGAGCTCGACGACACCTGCCCCGGCGGCGACGCCCCACCCGTCGGGCTGCTCGACGAGCACCCCGTCGACGACGACGTCGAACGGCTGGGGTGCACCGGGCGGCTGCGGGCCGACGGCGACGCGGAGCACGTCGACGTCGAGGCGCAGGCGCGTCGCGGCGGTGCGCAGGCGGAGCCGCAGGCCGGCGGGCTGCTCGTCGCACAGCGCGACGAACCGGTCGGGGAACTGCGCGCGCGTCCACGCGGGCAGCCGGTGCGGCAGGAGCCCGCGGTCGGTGGTCTCCAGCCAGGCGGCGCCCCGGACCTCGACGCGCTCGTCGGGCAGCGGCACCACGACGCGCAGCGGGGCGACCGTCGCCGTCGACATCAGTAGACGTTCCCGTGCGTGCGGAACTCGCGCCACACGTTCTCGAAGAAGTCGTCGTCCTCGGGGATGGGCCGTCGCGGCCGCCAGCGGAAGACGGGCAGGCCGGCGGGGTCGTCGGACTTCCGCTCCACGACGGGCGACCAGTCGACGCCCGGCGTCTCGGACGCGGGCGGCACCCAGCCGGTCTCCTGGACGACGTCGTCGAGCGCTCCCCCGTCGAGCCGGAACCGGAACACGTCGGGCAGGTCGAGCTCGTCGTCGGCCGCCGGGCCGTACCCGACGTGCGGCAGCGTCCCCTCGGGGTCGCTGTAGAGGACGGAGCCGCGCGAGCGGCCGCCGTGCGCGACGTAGTCGGCCATCGCGGACAGGTAGACGTAGGCGCTCGTGAGGATGTCGCGGACCAGGAACGTGCGGTTCACCGAGCGCCGCGACGTGGCGTCCGCCGTGACCAGGTCGGAGTACGCCGACAGCCACTCGTGCACCTGGACGAGCGCCTCGTGGATCGACGCCGCCGACCGGACCGGACCGGCCTTGGCGCTCATGAGCACCTGGACGTCGCGCAGCAGGTCGCCGGTGTTGTCGGGCACGCCGGACGCGGCCCGCGACGAGGCCCGCGCGACGAGGTCGAGCGCGCCGTCGAGCACGGGTCCCGCCGCCGCCGCGAAGTCCGCGACCCCCACGGGGTCGACCGACCGGCGGGCCGCGATGAACTGCGCCGCGCGCGTCGCGCCGACCTGGCCGCTGTTGAGCGCCGCGCCGCCGGGCCGGTAGACGCCGTGCGCGCCGCCCGCCTCGCCGACGGGGAAGAAGCCGGTGACGTTGGACTGCCACCACGCGTCGACGACGAGCCCGCCGTTGTTGTGCTGCGCGCAGACGTCGACCTCGAGCAGGTCGGTCTCGAGGTCCACGTACGGGTTCTTCTGCAGGTAGAACTGGTAGGCGGGCTCGTTCATGCGGCGCAGGCGCTCGATCGGCGTGCCGAACAGGACGCCGGCGCGGTCGAGGTACTCGTACGCCTCCGGGGACAGCGCGCTCGGGTCGAAGGTGTCCTGGACGGGGTTGCGGCGGAAGTCGAGGAACACGCGCCGCCCCCGCAGGACGGTCTCCCGGTACACGAGCAGGTCGATCAGCGACGACCCGTCGAGCGCCTTCCGGATGTCGAAGGGCCACTGGTAGCCCTTGAGGAAGACGAGCGACAGGAGCCGGCCGTAGTCGCCGATGGCCTCGGTGAGGAACTCGCGCTCGTCGCCGCCGTCGGCGTCGGTCGACACGAACCGCGGGACGACCTGCATGTAGGTGCCGGAGACGTTCCACCGCGGGTGCGTCGACGCGAGACCGAACTGCCACTCGGTGAGGTTCTTGCCGTGCACGCCCGCGCGGTACGCGGCCCCCGACGCTCCCCACTGGCCGTTCGGGAAGACGCGCGTCGCGTACATGCCCGCCGGCCCGCCCGTCGCGTAGACGATGTTCGTGCAGCGGAACAGCAGGAACGGCGAGCGCGAGCCGTCGTGCGGGACGTCGGTGCGCAGGACGAGCAGGCCGACGACCTCGGTCTCCCGCTCGGCGGCGGTGGGGGCGTCGTCCACGGGGGCTCCGTCGGCGGGCCCGGCAGCGCCGGACGCCGTGCCCGGCGCACCGGCCGCGGCCGGCGGCGCACCCACCGGGCGCACCACGACGTCCACCACGCGGCACTCGTCGAAGATCCGTGTGCCGTTGCGGTGCACCTTCTTCTCGAGCTGCTCGACCATCGACCGGCTCGTGTACGGCCCGACGGACGTGGCCCGGCGGCGCGGGTCGTGGTCCGTCTTGTAGCCGATGAACTCCCCGAACCGGTTCTGCGGGAACGGCACGCCGAGGTCGCACAGCCGCAGGAACCCGCGCGCGGACAACGCGGCCTCGGCGAGCGCGTTGTCGCCGTCCATCGCGCCGCCCGCGTACAGCGTCTCCGCCATCTCCCGCACGGAGTCGCCGTCGCCTCCGGACAGCGTGAGCTTGTAGTACGTCTGCTTGTCGGAGCCGGCGTTGCGCGACGCGCCCGCGTTGACCTTGTCGGCGACCATGACGACGTCGTCGTGGCCGAGCTCCCACAGCCGGTCGGCGGCGCTGAAGCCGGCGGAGCCGGTGCCGACGACGACGGTCCGCGCGGTGACGACGGGCACGTCGTGGCCGCCGATGCGCACGGTCTCGGGCTCGTGGCGGGTGGTGTCGCTCATCGCTGCGTCCTCGTCGTCGGGGTGCTCGTCGTGCGGGCCGTGCTCGCCGTGCTGGTCGTGCTCGCCGTGCGGGTCGTGCTCGCCGTGCGGGCCGTGCTCGTCGCGCGGGTCGTGCTCGCCGTTCGGGTCGTGCTCGCCGTGCTGGTCGTGCTCGCCGTGCGGTGCGCGCCGGGTGTCCGGGCCGTCCCGGGCGGCGGCGTCGCCGGGACCGGTCAGAGGACCGGGATGTGCATGCCGCCGTCGACGTGGAAGACCTCGCCGGTCGAGTACGGCGTCTGGCCGGACGCGAGGATCGCGACGGCCCCGGCGACGTCGGCGGGACGCCCCCAGCGGGCGATCGGTGCGAGCCCGCCCTCGAACAGCGCGTCGTACTTCGACGAGACGCCCGCGGTCATGTCGGTCGCGATGACGCCGGGCCGCACCTCGTAGACGACGATCCCCTCGGGTGCGAGGCGCACGGCGTAGAGCTGCGTGGCCATCGCGACGCCCGCCTTGGAGACGCAGTAGTCGCCGCGGTTGGTCGAGACGGTCGTCGCGGACACGGACGACACGTTGACGACCGTCGCGACGGGGCCGGCGGGCGGCTCGGGGAGCGCGTCGAGCGGGCCGCGGAGCTCGATGACGCGGTTCGCGAACGTCTGCGTGAGGAAGTACGGGCCGCGCAGGTTGATGCCGAGGACGCGGTCGAACGACTCGGCGCCGGCCTCGAGGAGGTCGGCACGGACGGTCGGGGCGACGCCCGCGTTGTTGACGAGCAGGTCGAGCCGGCCCCACGCGTCGACGGCGTCGTCGACGTAGCGCCGGTGGTCGTCGAGGTCGGCGACGGACCCGCGGACGTAGCGCACGCGGTCGTCGGCGCCGGCGGTCTCGCGGAGCTCGGCGAGGACGTCGGTCGGCTCCTCGCGCGTCGCGAGGATGGACACGGCGTACCCGTCGGCGAGCAGCCGCCGCGTGATCCCGAGGCCGATGCCCCTGTTCCCCCCGGTCACCAGTGCGACTGCCGGCATCGTTGCCTTCTCCTGTCGAGTCGGTGCTCACCCCGGGCGGGCACCGCTGCCGGAGCGGCGGTGCGGACCTGCGCGGGGCCGTGCGGGCGGACCCGTCGTCGGGTGCCGCCGACGTCGATCGTGACACGGCGGACCCCGTCGAGGCAAGCGCTTTCCGGCTGGCGGACGGCCGTGACAGGATGGACGACGTGCACCTCACGAGCGACCGGACCTGATGGGCGCCGTCCTCACCGCGCTCGGCACGCTCACCGCCGTCGTCGTCGCCGGCTGGGTGCTCGGCCGGCTCCGCATCCTCGGCCCGCACGCGTCCGCGGTGCTCGCACGCCTCGTCTTCACCGTCGCGACCCCCGCCCTGCTGCTCGTGAGCATCGGGCGCACCGACCTGCACGTCCTCGCGTCCCGCGCCGCGCTCGCCACCTGGACCAGCACGGCCGCCGTCGCGGTCGTCGCCGCGCTCGTCCTGCGGTTCGCGCTGCGCCGCGACGCCGGCGACGTCACCCTCGGGACGCTCGCGTCGTCGTACGTCAACGCCGGGAACCTCGGCCTCGCGCTCGCCGTCTTCCTGCTCGGCGACCCCGTCGCCGCCGTCCCGACGCTGCTCTTCCAGCTCCTCGTGCTCGCGCCGATCGCGTTCACCGTCCTCGACGCCCACCGCGACGGCACCGGCGCGACCTCACCGCAGCCCGCCGCGCCCCGCGCGCGCCTGGACCCGCGTCCCGACGCCGACGCACGCGACCTCGCACCGGACGACGGGACCGACCCACCCCCGCCCGGCGGGGCGCGCCGCGTGGCCGCCGCGCTCCGCGCGACCCTGCGGCGCACGCTGACCAACCCGATCATCGTCGGCACCCTCACGGGCCTCGTCCTCGCCGCGCTCCCGTGGGAGCTGCCCGACGTCGTCTACGGACCGTTCGAGCTCGTCGGCGCCACGGCCGCACCGCTCGCGCTGCTCACGTTCGGCATGTCGCTCGCGGTCCCCGCCGCCGACCGCGAGCGCGCCCCGCGCGCCGACCTCACGCTCGCCGTCGTCCTGCGGTCCGTCGTGCACCCCGCCCTGGCCGCGCTCGTCGCGACCGCGTTCGGGCTGCACGGCGAGGCCCGGCTCGCCGTCGTCGCGATGGCCGCGCTGCCCACCGCCCAGAACGTGCTCGTGTACGCGATCCAGTACGGGCGCGGCCAGGCGCTCGCGCGCGATGCGGGGCTGGTGACGACGCTGCTCGCCCTGCCCGTCCTGCTCGTCGTCACCGCACTCCTGTAGGACGCCCCTCAGAGGCCGGTCCGCGGGTCAGGGGTGCGCGGCGTGAACCGCCCCGGTGACCGACGGCGTCGGCGGGGGCTGCCTCAGGCCGGGAGGCTCGCGTCGGCTGCGGCGACGTCGGCGGAGTGGTCGACGAAGCCGCGGATCTCGACGCCCTCGGACAGCGTCTCGGCGAGCAGCGCCGCGAGGTCGCGCACGTCGTCGGTGTCGACGAGGTAGTACCCGCCGACCTGCTCGACGAGCTCGGTGTACGGACCGTCGCTCACGGTGCCCGTGCCGTCGGCGCTGCGCCGCACGACGAGCGCGCTGCCCGGATGCGTGAGCTCCTCGCCGCCGACGATCACGTGCCCGCGCGCCGGGGCGAGGCGGGCGAGCGCGGCGTGCCGGGCGCTGTTGCGCTCGACGTCGTCGTCGGTCCACGCGTCCCACGTCGCCTGGTCGCCGCGGAGCATCACGAGGTAGCGGGCCATGTCAGTCCTCCTCACCGGGGCACCCACTGTGCCCACGCACCCCCATGACGCGCGACCCCCGGCCCGCTCGACACGAGCGCACGGAGCAGCGGACGCGAGTCACACCCCGCTCGTCAGACGAAGGCGCGCGCCTCGGCCGCCGACCACTGGGCGGCACCGGGCATGCCGGGGCCACCGGGCTCGTACCGGCGCAGGTCCAGACCGCGGGCGCCGACGGTGCGGAGGTCGGCGAGCGAGCCGGACAGCACCCCGGCGGCGCGGGCCTGGACGAGCACGTTGCCGAGCGCGGCTCCCTCGACGGGACCGGCGACGACGGGCAGGCCGGTCGCGTCGGCGGTGAGGCGGCACAGCAGCTCGTTGCGGACGCCCCCGCCGACGACGTGCACGACCTGCACGTCCCGTCCCGACAGCGAGACGGCCTGCCGGACGGCCCGCCGGTACGCGAGCGCGAGCGAGTCGAGGATGCAGCGGACGACCTCGGCCTGCGTCTGCGGCGGGGTCTGGCCGGTCCGGGCCGCGGCGGCCGCGAGGCGCGCGGGCATGTCGCCGGGCGGCAGGAAGGCGGGCGCGTCGATGTCGACGACCGTCGTGAGCGCGGGCACCTGGGAGGCGGCGGCGAGCAGGTCGGGCAGGTCGGCGGGCAGGCCTGCCTCGTTCCAGACCCGCAGCGTCTCCTGCAGGACCCACAGTCCCATGACGTTCTTCAGGTAGCGGACGGTGCCGTCGACGCCGGCCTCGTTGGTGAAGTTGGCGGCGCGCGACGCCTCGGTGAGCACGGGCGCGTCGAGCTCGAGCCCGACGAGCGACCACGTGCCGCACGAGACGTACGCGAAGTCGGGTCGGGTCGCGGGCACGGCGACGACGGCTGACGCGGTGTCATGGGACCCGACGGTCCACACGGGCAGTGGCGCGTGGTGGCCGACGTCGGCGCGCACGTCGTCGCGGACGTGCCCGAGCAGCACGCCGGGATCCCGCAGCGGCGGCAGCAGGCGCGTGTCGATGCCGAGCCGGTCGGCGACGTCGAGCGCCCAGGTGCGGTTCGTCGCGTCGAGCAGCCCGGTCGTCGACGCGTTGGTGACCTCGGCGACGGGGACGCCCGTGAGCCAGGCGCCGAGCAGGTCGGGGACGAGCAGCGCCTGCCGGGCGGCCGCGAGCGCGGCGGTGCCCTGCGCGGCGACGAGCTGGAAGACGGTGTTGAACGGCTGCACCTGCAGGCCCGTGCGTGCGTAGAGCTCGGCGGCGGGGACGGTCGCGAATGCCTTGTCGGGGATGCCGTCGGTGCGCGCGTCGCGGTAGTGGACGGGGTTGCCGAGCAGGCGCCCGTCGGCGTCGAGGAGCCCGTGGTCGACGGCCCAGGAGTCGATGCCGACGCCGGCCAGCGTGCCGACCTCGCGCGTCGCGGCCCGCAGCCCGTCGAGCACGCCCCGGTAGAGGTGGAGCACGTCCCAGAAGAGCGTCGCCTCCCCCGTCGTCGCGCCCGGTCCGCCCGTCTGCGCGCCCGCGGTCGACGAGCCGGATGCACCGCCCACCACCGCGGGGACGCGGACGGGCCCGTTGGGGAACCGGTTGACCTCGTGCAGCGCAGCTCGCGGCCCGTCGACCCCGTCGACGACCCGGCCGACGATGACCCGCCCGGACGACGCCCCGAGGTCGACGGCCGCGAACGCGCTCATCGCAGGAAGGCTGCGGCGACGCCGGAGTCGACCGGGACGTGCAGGCCGGTGGTCTGCACCAGGTCGGGGCCGGTGAGGGCGAAGACCGCGGCGGCGACGTGCTCCGGGAGGACCTCGCGCTTGAGGAGCGTGCGCTGCGCGTAGTAGGCACCGAGCTCGGACTCCGGCACGCCGTAGACGGCGGCCCGCTGCGCACCCCACCCGCCGGCGAAGATGCCGGACCCGCGCACGACGCCGTCGGGGTTGACGCCGTTGACGCGGATGCCGTGCTCGCCGAGCTCGGCGGCGAGCAGCCGGACCTGGTGGGCCTGGTCGGCCTTGGTCGCGGAGTAGGCGATGTTGTTGGGGCCGGCGAACAGCGAGTTCTTCGACGCGATGTAGACGATGTCGCCGCCGAGGCCCTGGGCGATCATGGCGCGCGCCGCCTCGCGGGCGACGAGGAACGAGCCGCGGGCCATGACGTCGTGCTGCAGGTCCCAGTCGCGGACGGTCGTCTCGAGCAGCGGCTTCGAGATGGACAGGCCGGCGTTGTTGACGACCAGGTCGACCCCGCCGAAGGCGAGCACGGTCTCGCGGACGAGCGCGGCGACCGCGTCCTCGGACGTCACGTCGGCCTCGACGGCGACGGCGCGGTCCGGGCCGCCGAGCGCGTCGGCCACCTCCTGCGCCCCCGCGAGGTTGAGGTCGGCGATCACGACGCACGCCCCCTCGGCCGCGAGCCGCTCGGCGATGGCCCGCCCGATGCCGGACCCGGCGCCGGTCACGAGCGCGACGCGCGTCGCGAGCGGCTTGGGCGCGGGCATGCGCTGGAGCTTGGCCTCCTCGAGCGCCCAGTACTCGATGCGGAACTTCTCCGACTCGTCGATCGGCCGGTACGTCGAGATCGCCTCGGCGCCGCGCATGACGTTGATCGCGTTGACGTAGAACTCGCCCGCGACGCGCGCGGTCTGCTTGTCCTTGCCGAACGAGAACATCCCGACGCCGGGGACGAGCACGATCGCCGGGTCGGCGCCGCGGATCGCCGGCGAGTCGGCGGTCGCGTGCCGGTCGTAGTACGCCTGGTACGCCTCGCGGTACTCGGCGTGCAGCTCGTGCAGCCGCGCGACGACGTCGTCGACGGGCGCGGTCGCGGGCAGGTCGACGACGAGCGGCGACACCTTGGTCCGCAGGAAGTGGTCGGGGCACGACGTCCCGAGCGCGGCGAGCGGTGCCAGGCGCTCGCGGGACAGGAAGTCGAGCACGACGTCGGAGTCGGTGAAGTGCCCGACCTGCGGGCGGTCGGCGGACGCGAGGCCGCGGATCACGGGCGCGAGGGCCGCCGCGCGCTCCCGCCGGGCCGCGGGGTCGAGCGCCTCGAAGCCCGGCACGACCGCGCCGAAGGGGTGCCCGCCGTCGGCGGCGAGCGCGCGCGTGCGCTCCTCGATGTACGCCTCGGCGGACCGGATGATCTCGAGCGACCGCTGCTCGGCCTCGGCCGAGGTGTCGCCCCACGCGGTGATGCCGTGCCCGCCGAGGACGCAGCCGATGGCCTGCGGGTTCTTCTCCTTGATCTCGGCGATGTCGAGGCCGAGCTGGAACCCGGGCCGACGCCAGGGCACCCACACGACGGAGTCGCCGAAGATCTCGTGCGTGAGCTCCTCGCCGTCGGCCGCCGTCGCGATCGCGATCCCGGAGTCGGGGTGCAGGTGGTCGACGTGCGCGGCGTCGACGAGCCCGTGCATCGCGGTGTCGATCGACGGAGCGGCGCCGCCCTTGCCGTGCAGGCAGTAGTCGAACGCGGCGACCATCTCGTCCTCGCGGTCGACGCCCGGGTACACGTCGACGAGGGCGCGCAGCCGGTCGAGCCGCAGCACGGCGAGGTGCTGAGCGGTCAGCGTGCCGAGGTCACCGCCCGAGCCCTTGACCCAGAGCAGCTCGACGTCCTGGCCGGTGACGGGGTCGGTCGCGACCCCCTTGGCGGACGTGTTGCCGCCCGCGTAGTTGGTGACGCGCGGGTCGGAGCCCAGGCGGTTGGAGCGGGCGATCAGGTCGGCCGCGGCCGTCGTCTCGGTCATCGGTCAGGCTCCCCATCCGGCCTGCGTGCCACCGACACGCTCGGCGACGATCGTCTCGGCGTACCCCGACCGCGCGTAGGCGGCCAGGGGCTCAGGGTCGAGTCCCTGCTCGGCGCGCAGCTCGGCGAGCAGCGGCCGCACGTCGGTGTTGTACGCGTCCATGAGGACGCCGTTGGCCCCGAGCACGTCGCCGGCCGTCTGTGCGGCGAGCAGCGCGGACCGGTCGACGAGCAGCGCCTTGGCCGTCGCCTCCTGCACGTTCATGACGGACCGGATCTGGCCCGGGATCTTCGGCTCGATGTTGTGGCACTGGTCGAGCATGAAGTTGACGCCGCTGTCGGGCGCGAGCGCCCCGGCCTGCACGATCTCGTGCATGATCCGGAACAGCTGGAACGGGTCCGCGGCGCCGACCATGAGGTCGTCGTCGGCGTAGAACCGGCTGTTGAAGTCGAACGCCCCGAGCCGACCCGCGCGCAGCAGCTGCGCGACGATGAACTCGATGTTGGTGCCCGGCGCGTGGTGCCCGGTGTCGAGCACGACCATCGCCCGGTCGCCGAGCGCGAGGCAGTGCAGCAGCGACGTGCCCCAGTCGGGGATGTCCATCGAGTAGAACGCGGGCTCGAAGAACTTGTACTCGAGGATCAGCCGGTGCTGCGGGTCGAGCGCCGCGTAGATCTCCTGCAGGCCCTCGGCGAGACGGTCCTGCCGCGCGCGGATCGAGTCCTGGCCCGGGTAGTTGAGGCCGTCGGGCAGCCAGAGCTTGAGGTCCTGCGACCCCGTCGCGCGCATGACGTCGATGCACTGCAGGTGGTGCTGCACGGCCTTGGCGCGCACCCGGGCGTCGGGGTGCGTGAGCGAGCCGAGCATGTAGTCGTCGTCCTGGAACAGGTTCGAGTTGATCGCGCCGATCGTCACGCCGAGGTCCTTGGCGTGCCGCGCGAGCGCGTCGTAGTCGTCGACGAGGTCCCACGGGATGTGCAGGCTGACGCGCGGCGCGACGCCCGTGTACCGGTGCACCTGGGCGGCGTCGGCGATCTTCTCGAACGGGTCGCGCGGGACGCCCTGCTGGGCGAACACCTTGAACCGCGTGCCGGAGTTGCCGAACGCCCACGAGGGCAGCTCGATCGTCTGCTGGGCGAGGGCGCCGCGCGCGGCGGCGAGGGCCTCGGGGGTGGGGCTCATGCGAGGTCCTCCAGTCGGGCGGGGTCGGTCGTGGTGGGGCGGGGCGCGGCGTCGTCGGCGGCGCGGTCCGGGTCGGCGTGCGGCGAGCGCGCGGTCGACGGCGTCGTCGGGAGCCCGGCGGCGCGCAGCTGGTCCTCGAGGTGGAAGACCTCGTCGAGCACCTGGAACCCCTCGTCGGGGTTGCCGTCGTCGACGAAGAACGCGGCCATCTCGGCCTGCCAGCGCGGGTTGACGGCGGTGCGCGTCATCGCCTCCTGCGCGGCGGCGTAGTCGTCGGTCTCGAGGTGCCCGACGAGGAGCCCGTCGGGCGCCAGGTACAGGGAGTAGTCGCGCCACCCGGTGTCGCGGAGCGCCTCGAGCATCTCCGGCCACACGGCGGCGTGCCGTGCGCGGTACTCGTCGAGGCGGTCCGGGCGGACCCGGGAGACGAAGCAGACTCGCGTCACGGCCTGCCTCCGATCGTCGCGTCGTTGAAACGATTCATCGCGTAGCACTCTAGGAACGGGCCGTCCCGGGCGTCAACCCTTCCGGGCACATCGGTTCGGGAAGCCCTTTCCCGACGCAGCGTACTGCGCTCGCCCCGACCTGCGGCGCGCCGGGAGACCGCCGACCGGTCGTGCCGACTGTCGGCCCGTGGCCGCCGATACCATCGGGGCGCGAGGACGCAGAGCGGAGGACCACGGATGGCCACCACGACCCGGGGGCGAGCGGAACGCCGCCCGTCGATCACCGACGTCGCCAAGCGCGCGGGCGTGAGCGTCGGCACCGTGTCGAACGTCCTCAACCGTCCCGACCAGGTCACCCCGGCCACGCGCGACCGCGTGCAGGCCGCGATCGACGAGCTGCAGTTCGTCCGCAACGCGTCCGCGCGTCAGCTGCGGGCCGGGACGATCCAGACCGTCGGCGCGATCGTCCTCGACATCGCCAACCCGTTCTTCACCGAGGTCGCGCGCGGAGTCGAGGACCGGCTCGCGGCCGAGGACTACACGCTCATGCTGTCGTCGTCGGACGAGGACCCCGAGCGCGAGTCGCGCTACCTGCGGCTGTTCGAGGAGCACGGCGTGCAGGGCGTCATGGTGACGCCGTCGGCCGGGTCGATCGACGCGCTGCTCGCGGCGCGCGACCGCGGCGTCGACGTCGTCCTGCTCGACGCGACGTCGCCGTTCGACGACATCTCGTCGGTCGCGGTCGACGACGTCCGCGGCGCGGCCCTCGCGATCGAGCACCTCGTCGCGCTCGGGCACCGGCGCATCGCGTTCGTCAACGGCCCGCTGAGCATCCGCCAGTGCGCCGATCGCCGCGCGGGCGTGCTGCAGGCGCTGCTCGCGGCCGGGCTGGACCCCGAGCGGGCGCTGGTCGAGGTCACCATCGGGTCGCTCAACGCGGACGGCGGCGAGGAGGGCATCGCGCGGGTGCTCGACGAGTCCGACCGGCCGACCGCGGTCTTCTGCGTCAACGACCTCGCGGCGCTCGGCGTGCTGCGCGGCCTGCGGGCGCGCGACGTCGCCGTGCCGGCCGAGATGGCCGTCGTCGGGTACGACGACGTGACGTTCGCGTCGATGCTCACCGTGCCGCTGACGTCGGTCCGGCAGCCGACGCACCAGCTCGGCTGGACCGCCGCCGACCTGCTGCTGCGCCAGCGCACCGAGGGCGAGCGGTTCCAGCACCAGCGCGTGCAGTTCCAGCCGGAGCTGGTCGTGCGGGGCTCGTCCGACCCGAACGCCTGACCACCTCCCCTGGACAGGAGGCAAGCGCTTCCCCGTACAGTGAGACGATTCAATCCGTCGCAAAGGAGCGCACGTGACCGACTCGACCTCCGCGCCCGACGCCGTCCTGCGCGTCGCGATCGTCGGCACCGGCGCCATCGCGCACGCCCACCAGCAGGTCCTCGACGCCGACCCGGGCGCGGCCGTCGTCGCCGTCGCGGACCCGAACCCCGAGGTCCGGGACGTCTTCGCGGACCGCTACGGGATCGCGGGCCGGTACGGCTCGCTCGACGAGCTGCTCGCCGCCGAGGCCGTCGACGTCGTCCACCTGTGCACCCCGCCCGGCCTGCACCGCGACCAGGCGATCACCGCGCTGCGCGCCGGTGCGCACGTCGTCTGCGAGAAGCCGCCCGTCCTGTCGCTCGCCGACCTCGACGCCGTCCTCGACGTCGCGCGCGCGGCCGGGCGCGAGTACGCGGTCGTGTTCCAGCAGCGCACCGGCACCGCCGTCGGGCACGTGCAGCGGCTGCTCGCCGACGGAGCGCTCGGCCGGCCGCTCGTCGGCGTCTGCCACACGCTCTGGTACCGCCGGCAGGAGGACTACTACGCCGTGCCCTGGCGCGGGAGGTGGGCGACCGAGGGCGGCGGTCCCCTGCTCGGGCTCGGCATCCACCAGCTCGACCTGCTCGCGTTCCTGCTCGGCGACTGGGCGGAGGTCGACGCGCGCGCGTTCCGGCTGGACCGGGACCTCGAGACCGAGGACACGTCGACGGCCGTCGTGCGGTTCGCGAACGGCGCGGTCGTGTCGGTCCTGACGACGGCGCTCGCGCCCCGCCAGACGAGCTACGTGCGCGTCGACACGACGCTCGGCACCGTCGAGGTCGAGCACCTGTACGGGCACGACGCCCGCGCATGGCGGCTCACGCCCGCCCCGGCCGTGACCGGCGGCCCCGCCGAGCCCGCGCCGGACTCCTGGACCCTGCCCGTCGACGACGAGCCCAGCGGCCACACCCCGCTGCTGCGCGCCGTCTACGACGCGTTCCGCACCGGCGCGCCGCTGCCGCCCGTCGCCTCCGACCCCGCCCGGTCGCTCGAGCTCGTCACCGCGATCTACGCGTCCGCCGCGCTGGGGCGGCCCGTCACGAAGGCCGACCTCGCCCCCGGGAGCGAGCTGCGCGGCGGCTTCCTGCACGGGATCGAGGACCTGCGGCCGGTCGTGGCGGGGACGGACGCGTGAGCGGAGGCGTCACCGACGCGGCCGCCTCCGTCGCGCCAGCCACCGGCCGCGGGCCGACTGACGGCCCCGGCTCGACCGACGTGCGCGCGACGACGGAGGGGCACGCGTCAGCGAGCCGCACCACGAAGCCGCGTGTCGCGCCCGCGCCGCTGTTCACGGACCCGCTCGGCGCGCCGACCGACCCGACGCTGGTCCGCGGCCCCGACGGCACGTGGTGGCTGTTCGCGACGCAACGGCGACCCGACGACCCCGGTCCGGGCGTCACCTGGGTGCACGGCACCGACATCGCCGTCGCGACGTCCGACGACGGCGGGCTCACGTGGACGCACCGCGGCGTCGTCGCCGGCCTCGACCCGCACGACGGCCGCAACACGCTCTGGGCGCCCGAGGTCGTGCACGCCGAGGGCCGGTTCCACATGTTCGTGTCGTACATCCGCGGCGTCCCCGACCGCTGGGAGGGCCACGACCGGCACGTGCTGCACCACGTCTCGGACGACCTCGTCACGTGGGAGCACCGCGGCGTCGTGCCGCTGTCGTCGGACCGCGTCATCGACGCGTGCGTCGCCCCGCTCCCCGGCGGCGGGTACCGGATGTGGTTCAAGGACGAGGCCGCGGACTCGACGACGTGGTGCGCGGACTCCCCCGACCTCGAGTCGTGGGGGCCGTCGCGCGCGGTGATCACGGGCCGCCCGCACGAGGGGCCGAACGTCTTCGCGCTCGGCGGGTGGCACTGGATGCTCGTCGACGAGTGGCGCGGGCAGGCCGTCCACCGCTCGTCGGACCTGGAGACGTGGACCTACGACGGGCACGTGCTCGACCGCCCGGGCCGCCGCCCGGCCGACAGGTCGGTCGGGCACCACGCCGACGTCGTCGTCGGGTCCGACGCGGCCGGCGAGCCCGTCGCGTGGGTCTTCTACTTCACGCACCTCGTGTCGCCGTTCTCCGACGAGGGACGCACGCTGGAGGCGGCGCACGACGCGACGCGCTCCGACGGCGACCCGGTCGGCGGCGCCGCGGACGGCGAGACCCCCGCGACCCGGCGGGCTGTCGTCCAGGTCGCCGTGGCGCGCGTCGTCGACGGGCACCTGGTGTGCGACCGCGACGAGCCCGTCGACCTGGACCTGCGCCGCGTCCCGCTCCCCTGACCCGCACTCGTCCACGCTCCACGCTCGACCCTGCACCCCGACCGCACCACCCTCGCGAGGTACACCCCATGACGAACCCCTGGCCGCTCGGCGTCGACGGCATCGCCTACGGCGGCGACTACAACCCGGAGCAGTGGCCGCTCGCGACCCGCGTCGAGGACGTCGAGCTCATGCAGCAGGCGGGCGTGACGCTCGTGAGCGTCGGCATCTTCTCGTGGGCGCAGCTCGAGCCGCGTCCGGGCGAGTACGACTTCGGCTGGCTCGACGACATCCTCGACCGCCTCGCGGCCGCGGGGATCAAGGTCGCGCTGGCGACGGCAACCGCGAGCCCGCCCCCGTGGCTGACCCGCAAGCACCCCGAGCTGTTGCCCGAGCTGGCCGACGGCACGGTGCTGCACCCGGGCGGCCGGCAGGCGTACCGGGTGGCCGCACCGCTGTGGCGCGAGTACGCGGTCGCGATGACGCGCCGGATGGCCGAGCGGTACCGCGCGCACCCTGCGCTCGCGCTGTGGCACGTCGACAACGAGCTCGGCTGCCACGTGCCGCACGACTTCTCCGACGACGCGGCCGCCGCGTTCCGCCGCTGGCTCGAGTCGCGGTACGGGACGGTCGAGGCGCTCAACGCGGCGTGGGGCACGGCGTTCTGGTCGCAGCGGTACGACTCCTTCGACGAGGTGCTGCCCCCGCGCTCCGCGCCGACCTACCCGAACCCGACGCAGCAGCTCGACTTCGCGCGGTACTCCTCCGACGAGCTGCTCGTGCACTACCGCGCGCTGCGCGACGTGCTGCGCGAGGTCACGCCCCACGTACCGACGACGACGAACCTCATGCTCTCGACGGGCACGAAGTGGATGGACTACTTCTCGTGGGCCGGCGACCTCGACCTCATCGCCAACGACCACTACACGCGTGCGCACGACCCGCTCGCGCACGTCGAGCTCGCGCTGAGCGCCGACCTCACGCGCGGCGTCGCGGGCGGCGACCCGTGGGTGCTCATGGAGCACTCGACGTCGGCCGTGAACTGGCAGCCCCGCAACCGCACCAAGCGGCCGGGCGAGATGCTGCGGCACTCGCTCGCGCACGTCGCGCACGGCGCCGACGCGGTCATGTACTTCCAGTGGCGGCAGTCGGCGGCGGGTGCCGAGAAGTACCACTCGGCGATGCTGCCGCACGCGGGGACGGACACCGACGTGTGGCGCTCGACCGTCGAGCTCGGCGCGGCGCTGAAGGCGATCGGCGAGGTCAAGGGGTCGCGCGTGCGGTCCGACGTCGCGATCGTCTGGGACTACCCGTCATGGTGGGGCGTCGAGCTCGACTCGCACCCGTCGACCGACGTCACCTACCCCGACCGCGTGCTCGCCCACTACCGGGCGCTGTGGGAGCGGCACGTCTCGGTCGACGTCGTCGCCCCGTCGGCGGACCTGTCGCGCTACCGGCTCGTCGTCGTCCCGACGCTCTACGTGACGTCCGACGCGGACGCCGCGAACATCGCCGCCGCGGCCGCCGCGGGCGCGACCGTGCTGGTCACGTACTTCTCGGGGATCGTCGACGAGCACGACCACGTGCGCCTCGGCGGCTACCCGGGCGCGTTCCGCGACCTGCTCGGCGTCCGGACCGAGGAGTTCTGGGCGCTGCAGGAGGGCGAGACGCTGACGCTCGACGACGGTTCCGTCGCCGACGTGTGGTCGGAGCGCATCCACCCGGCGGACGGGACCGAGGTCGTGCGCACGTTCGTCGACGGCGACCTGGCTGGTGGTCCCGCGGTGACGCGCCGGGCCGTCGGCGAGGGGTCCGCCTGGTACCTGGCGACACGTCTGGACGATGCGGCGCTGGGGGCGCTGACCGAGGCGCTGCTGGTCGAGGCGGGCGTCGAGCCGGTGCTCTCCGGGGTGCCCGCGGGCGTCGAGGTCGCGCGCCGGCAGGCCGACGACGGCCGCTCGTGGCTGTTCGTGCTCAACCACACCGACGCGCCGGTGGACCTGCCGCCGGGCGAGGTCCTCACAGGCCGCACGTCCGGCGGCCAGGTGCACGCGGGCGGGTACGCGGTGCTGCGCGAACAGGTGTAGTCGGGCGCCGGGCGACCGCTCTCCCGCGGATTTCCGGCCCACGGACGGCCTCGCGCCCCTACCATCACCGCCACGGGCCGACGGGGGCCCGTGGCGGCTGAGGGGACGCGCATGGTCGGCAGCGGTGCGGGGACTGCGGCACGCGACAGGTCGGCGCGCCCACGCGGTCGGAGTCGCGGGGTCGTGATCGGCGTCGTCGCGGGCGTGGTGGTCGCGGTCGCGGCCGTCGTCGTCCTGGTGGTCCTGCCCATGATCCGCACACCCGATCCCGGGGCGCTGCTGGCCGAGCAGGGCGTGACCGACGCGACGCTCGCCCGGGGTGCGGGGACCGGCCGCGTCCGGGTCGTGGTGAGCCCGCAGGACCGGCCCGCGACCGGTGTGACGGTGACCGTGTCGTGCACGGGGCGCGACGTCGCCCGCGTGTACCTCGACGGCACGTGGGAGGGCGGTGTGCCGTGCGGCGGCGACCCACGGACCGTCGCGGGCGGTGACGTCACGGTGGGCGAGGTGGTCGACCTCGGCGTCGAGCACGTGGTCGAGGTCGAGGCAGCACCCGGCGCGGTGATCGCCGTCACGGTGGCGACCGCGGGCGGCTGACCTGCGCCGCGGCGTCACGTCTGACTTTTCACCCGGTGGTGTGACGCACGACCCGGACGATCCGGTTGCAACTGGACGCTTGTCCCGGTGAGGATGCGCCACATGGCAGCGACCCCGTCCGAGCCGCCTGCCTCACGGCCGGCTCCCCCTGACGTCGTCGAGCCGCTCACGCGCGCCGACCTCCCCGCCGCCGCCGCCGTCCTGGCCGCGGCGCTCGCCGACGACCCCGGATTCCGGCACCTGTTCCCCGTGGACTCGCGGCGCGAGTCCGAGCTGCGCGCGCTCTACCGGATGACACTCTCGGACGCCCTGCGCTACGGCCTCACCTACGTGACGAAGCTCGACGGCGTCGTCACCGGCGCGGTCGCGCTGTACGCGCCCGGCGGCTACCCCATGACGGCGGCCCGATGGTGGCGGCAGGCGTTCCGCATCGCCGCGATCGCGCTGCGCACCCGCGAGCACTCGTTCGGTCTGATCAAGTTCGGCGACCTGACGGCGGAGGGTGTCCCGGCGGACGCGTGGTACGTCGAGGCGCTCGGCGTCCGGCCCGACCTGCAGCGAGCGGGCCGCGGCAAGCTGCTCATGGCGCGCGTGTTCGCGGACATCGACGCGGGCGAGGCGCCCGGCTACCTCGAGACCACCAAGCCGCTCAACGTCACCTACTACTCCGCGCTCGGGTACGCGGAGACGAGCGCGCGCGTCGCGCTGACGCCCGAGGGGCCGTGGATCATCCCGATGGCCCGCGACCCGCGCAAGGCCGCCTGACCCGCCAGGCTGCCTGACCGCCGGTCAAATTCAGGTCAAGAGAAGCCTTCCCTCCGGGAAAGACAGCGTGGGATGCTGGCCTCCTCACACCCCGCACCGGGTGCATGCACCCGGGACGCGGGGACCGTCCGCCCGGTCCGCCGGGCCCGTTCGGCGAGGGGTGCGCGATGGCTCTGTTCGGTGGAGGGCGACGCAAGGACCGGTCCACGGAGACCGCCGCGACGGCGGCCGTGATCCTGCCGATCGCCGACGGCGGTGCGGCGCCCGGCGGCACCCCTGACCCCGTGGTGCCCCCGACGCCCGACGTGACGCCCGCCGCGCACGGCGGCGGGTGGTTCAGCGGCTGGTTCCACGGGTGGGGCGACGGCGGTGGGCACGGAGGACACGGCCACGGCGGGTACGACGGCGGCGGGTCCAGCGGGTTCGACGGCGGGGGGTTCGGCGGCGGCGGGTTCGACGGCGGCGGCTTCGGCGGCGGGGGCGACGGCGGGGGCGGCGGCTACTGACGCGACGCTCCGCGGCGGTGTCGGTGGCCGGCACGACACATGGGGCGGTGTCGGTGGCCGGCACGACACATGGGGCGGTGTCGGTGGCCGGCACGACACATGGGGCGGTGTCGGTGGCCGGCACGACAATGGCACGTGCCCTACGTGCTGCTCACCGACGACCCGGACCGGGCGGGCGGTGTGCTCCTGCGGCACGCGTCGGACGACGGCGAGCCGGCCCTCGACGCCGAGCGCGTCGCCGCGCGTGACCTCCCGGCGGCCGTCGCGCGGTACGAGACGGACCGCCCGCGCTGGGTGTGGGACGACACCGCACGCCGCTACCCGCCCCTGCTGCGCGCGGGCGTCCGCGTCGAGCGCTGCCACGACCTGCGCCTGTGCCACGCGATCCTGCGCGGCAGCGCGTACGCGAGCGGCTCGGACCTGGCCCGTGCCCCGCGGGGACCGTGGGACGGGCGCCGGCCGGAGGAGCCGCCGCCGGCCGAGCCGGACCTGCTCGACGAGCTGACGCTCCTCGACGACCCGGGCGCTCCGGCCACCGCACCGGTCGACGCCGACGACGTCCCGCTCGACGTCGCCGACGAGCTCGCGCGACAGCTGGCCGCGGTCGCGCGCTCGACGCACCCGGGCCGCCTGCGTCTGCTGCTCGCCGCGGAGTCGACGGGTGCGCTGATCGCTCAGGAGATGCGGCACGACGGCATGCCGTGGGACACCGCGGTGCACGACGCGCTGCTCACCGACCTGCTGGGCCCGCGCCCGCGGGGCGGCCGGCCGGCGCGCCTGGAGGGGCTGGTCGAGCAGATCCGCGAGCACCTGGTCCAGCCGACGCTCAACCCCGACTCGCAGCCGGACCTGCTGCGCGGCCTGCGGCTCGCCGGGTTCGCCGTGCAGTCGACGTCGAAGTGGGAGATCCGCGCGCTCGACCACCCCGTGCGCGAGCCGCTCCTCGAGTACAAGTCGCTCTCGCGCCTGCTCTCGGCGAACGGCTGGGCGTGGATGGACACGTGGATCCACGACGGCCGGTTCCGGCCCGAGTACGTGCCCGGCGGCGTCG
Organism: Cellulomonas algicola; assembly: GCF_003851725.1. GTDB lineage: Bacteria > Actinomycetota > Actinomycetes > Actinomycetales > Cellulomonadaceae > Cellulomonas > Cellulomonas algicola. The sequence continues at coordinate 59,481 of NZ_BHYL01000034.1, forward strand.
TGTCGGGCCGGTGGGCGACGAACGGCGGGGGCGCGCTCCAGCTCCCCGCGGCGATCCGGGCGGCGGTGCGGGCGGACGACGGCTGGCGGCTGGTCGTCGCCGACGCGTCCCAGCTCGAGCCGCGCGTGCTCGCGGCCATGTCGGGCGACGCCGCGATGGCAGCTGCGGGACGGCAGGCGGACCTGTACCAGGGCGTCGTCGACGCGGGCATCGTCGCGACGCGCTCGGACGCGAAGTACGCGATGCTCGGCGCGATCTACGGCGCGACGACGGGGGCCAGCGCGGCCCTCATGCCGCAGCTCACGCGGGCGTACCCGCACGCGGTCGCGCTCGTCGAGGCGGCGGCGCGGGCGGGCGAGCGCGGCGAGGTCGTGACGACGTGGCTCGGCCGCTCGTCGCCCGCGCCGGACGCGGCCTGGCAGGCGGAGCTCACGGCGGCGTCGGCCGAGGGCGCGGCCGCGGAGGACGTGCGGGCCGTGCGCCGACGGGCGCGGGACTGGGGACGGTTCACGCGCAACTTCGTCGTGCAGGGCACCGCGGCGGAGTGGGCGCTGTGCTGGATGGCGTCGCTGCGGCGACGGCTGCGCGAGGTCGACGGGCGGCCGCACCTCGTGTTCTTCCTGCACGACGAGGTCATGGTGCACTCCCCCGCCGCGGTCGCCGACGAGGTCGCCGAGGCCGTGCGGGCGGCGGCCGTGGAGGCGGGCCGCCTGCTGTTCGGCGCGACGCCCGTGGACTTCGCGCTGACCGTGTCCGTGGTCGAGAGCTACGACCGCGCGAAGTGAGGCTCAGGCGGCGTCGCAGTCCTCGAGGTACGTCGGCGCCGCGAGGGCCGGGAGGTGCTCGGTGACGGGGCCGACGAGGGTGCGGAGCCGGACCTGCGGACCCTCGACGAGGCGCTGCACGACCGCGCAGTCCGTGACGTCCCAGAGGACGACGAGCGAGGAGTCCGCGTCGCCCGGCACGCGCGCAGGCAGCGGGACGGCGTCCGCGAACGGCTCGCCGGGGACCGGGACCGGTCCGTCCTCGACGAAGATCCCGCCCGTCGACGAGCCGACCCCGGGCTGCGCCGTCGCCGGTGCGACCCACGCGCCGAGCACACGGGCGCCGGGCACGTCGCCGACCGACTCGACCGTCAGGCGTCCGACGCCGCCGGGCACGAGGTCGACGCCGACGAGCACCTGGTCGCCGCCGAGCTCCCGAGCGGCTCCGCCGGCGGCACCGCTGGGGTCGACGACCGAGGGCCGCGCGCCGGCCGACGCCCACCCGCCGACGAGCACCGCGACGACGAGCGCGCCGACCGCGAGCGCCGCGCTGCGGCGGGGCCGCGGGACGAGCCCGTCGACGTCGGGGTCGTCGGCGACGGCGAGCGGTCCGTCGGGGTCTGTCGTGGTGCCGTCCGCGGTCATTGGCCTAATGTACTATGCCAATGGGCCAGACGGTGGCTCGTCGACGCACAGGAGGACGCGATGGCGACGCTCACGGGACTCGTGGCGCTGCTCCTGGTCGGCGGGCTCGTCGTCGTGCTCGTGACGGCCGCGCGCACGGCCCCAACCGCCGCCGACCTCGCGTGGCTCACCGGGGACCCGGTCCCGCCGCACGACGAGGCCGAGGTCGTGTCCCGCTACCTGCGGCGGCACCGCACGGACCGCGTCGTCGGCGCGCTCACCGGCGTGTGCCTTGCGGTCGTCGTCGGGATCCGCTGGTACGGCACGCTCGTGGTCGGGGTCGGCGGACGCAGCCCGCTGGCCGACCCGCTGTTCCTCGGCCTCACGGGCGTCGTCGTCGGGGCGCTCGCCGCCGAGTCCTTCCGGCTCCCCCGTCCGAGGGGACCCGTCCGCGCCTCGCTCGCGCCGCGCACCGACGGAGCGGGCGCCGGGCACGTCCGGGCGGCGCGCGCGACGGCGGCCGGCGCGACCCTCCTCACCACCGCCGACCTGCTGCACGCCGGGCTCGTCCGCGACGACGTGGCCGCGGCGACCGGCACCGCGGCCACGCTGCTGCTCGGTCTCGCGGTCGTCGCGCTCGCCGAGGCCACGCGCGCGCGGGTCGTCGGCCGCCGACGGCCCGTGCTGTCCGCGCGCGCCACCCGGCTC
>NZ_BHYL01000035.1 GCF_003851725.1 Cellulomonas algicola
ACAAGCGGCCCTCAAGGCGAACGTCTCGTGCCACACGAGACAGACGGTGCGTGCGGACCGCGTCGTGAGGCGATCGCGCAGGCGGCGGGACAGTACGGACTCGCGCGATGGCCTGCCGGATCACCACCGCGCCCCACCGGCCCCGCTCGATGAGTTTTCGACCATAGCCGGAACTTTGGCAGAACTAGGGATGGGGCTCCTCGTCGCACTCAGACGTCATCTCGTCTCCGGAGCGCCCCTGCCGCTCGACGACGTCATGCACCCGACCGCACAATCGAGCGCCGACGCGCCGTCTCGGCGTCAGACGAGCCGCCCACGGCCGTCGACTGTTCGCGCGTGTCCCCGGCACCGTTCGGGAGCCGTCCGGGCATCCCGGCCGACCGCTCGTCGGTGTTCGGGGCCCGCCACCCTTCACTCGTCGGCGCCGTCGACACCCCGATCGGAACTTTGGCAGTCGGTGTTCGGGGCCCGCCACCCTTCACTGGTCGGCGCCGTCGACACCCCGATCGGAACTTTGGCAGAACTCCGGCGCGTCCCCCGACGACCGGTGATGTCGGCCCGTACGGTCGGCACATGGCCGTGCCCCTCGCCTCCGTCGTCGAGCCGTTCCTCACCGACCGCGCCACGCTCACGCGGCGTGGTCTCACCGACGGCTCGCGCGCGGGCTACCGCCAGGACGTCGCGACGTGGGCGCGCCAGATCGCGCAGGACGTCGGCCGCCTCACGGGCGACGAGGGCGAGGACCCGCTCGCGCTGCTCACGTCCGACGACCTCACGGAGCTGAACGTCAAGAACGCCTACCGGTCGATCCGTGGGCGCGAGGCCGCGTCGACCGTCCAGCGCCGGGTCGGAACCCTCCGTCTGTTCGTCCGGTGGCTCCAGATGGAGGGGCACCTCGCCGTCGACCCGACGCTCCGCATCGAGGCCCCCGAGCGGCCGGTGCGCCTCCCCGCCGGATGGGACGACGCCGAGCTCCTGCGGCTCGCGAAGGTCGCGTGGGACGTCTCCCCCGGCGACAACCGCCGCTGGCCGGCGCGTGACCGTGCGGCGTTCGCGCTGCTGTCGACGACCGGCGTGCGCGCGTCCGAGCTGTGCGGCCTGACGGACCGGTCGCTGCGCGTCGAGGAGGACGGCGAGGCCGTGCTCACCGTCATCGGCAAGGGCAACCGGCAGCGGAACGTCCCGGTCCCCCCGGAGGCGCTGCGCGTCGTCCAGGAGTACGTCGCCGAGCGGGACGACCGGTTCGGCCAGCCCGAGCACGGCGCTCCCCTGCTGCGCCTGTCGTCGGGGCGGCCGCTGCAGCGTGGCGCGCTCAACCACCTCGTCGACGGCTGGATCCGCCGCTCGGGCGTGTCCAAGCAGGAGGGCGAGGCCGCGCACGGCTTCCGGCACACCTTCGCGAAGGGGCTCATCCGCTCGGGCGTGCCGGCTCCCGCCGTGCAGGCGCTCCTGGGCCACGAGGACCTGAAGACGACCGGCATCTACGTGAAGGCCACCGCGGCGGACGTCCGGGACGCGGTGCTCGTCTCGCCGTCGCGACGCGTGCTGCGCGAGGTCGGCGCGACCGACGCGGCGACGGCAGCCGTGCCGTCCTAGTCCCCGCCGGTCCGGTCCCCGCCGGTCCGGTCCCCGCCGGTCCAAGCCCCCGCCGGTCCGGTCCCCGCCGGTCCAAGCCCCGCCGGTCCGGTCCCCGCCGGTCCAAGCCCCCGCCGGTCCGGTCCCCGCCAGTCCTGATCGGGGTCGGCGGTCCGCGTGCCGTCGTGTGGACCGCTCCGGCGTACGCGACGATGACGACATGACCACCGACGACGTCCGTGCCACCATCGCCGAGGTCGAGCAGCAGGAGCGCGAGCTCGTGCTCTCGTCGTTCACGAACGACGAGGCGTGGCGGCTCGGCTGCCTGCTCGTGGAGCTCGCCGAGGAGCGCGACCTGGCGGTGACGATCGACATCCGGCGCGGCACGCAGCAGCTCTTCCACGCGGCGCGCACGGGCACGACGCCCGACAACGACTCCTGGGTGGAGCGCAAGGTGCGCGTGGTCGAGCGGTTCGGCGCGTCGTCCTACCTCGTGGGGCTGCGCGCGAAGGAGCGCGGCACCACGTTCGCCGAGCAGCACGACCTGCCGCTCCAGCAGTACGCCGCGCACGGCGGTGCGTTCCCGGTGCGGGTGCACGGCGTCGGACCGGTCGGCGTCGTCACGGTGTCCGGGCTCCCGCAGGCGGACGACCACGCGCTCGTGGTGGAGGCGCTGCGCGCGTTCCTCGCCTGACGAGCCGTCCACAGCCCGCGTCCGGGGGGCCGCTCCCCCGGATGGGCTTCGTGCCCCGGGGCGACGTCGCCGCGCGGACGACGCTGAGGGCTATGACCGACGACCCGCACGACCTCGTCTGGGAGCCCGACCGCGAACCCGGCGATCATGAGCCACGCACCGGCCTTCCCGAGCCGGGCGCCCCGACGCACGACCCCGACTCACGCCTGCACGCCGACGACTGGTCCGACGTGCCGTGGCTGCTCGACCCCGCCCTCCCGGGCGACGGCGGGCTCCCTCGCGTGCCCACCCGGCCGCTGCGGGAGCGCGACGACGTCCTGGACCTGCTCCTGCGGCTCGTCGGACCGGAGCGCGCGGGCCCGCCCGCGCTGTGGTTCGTCCTGCTCGACGCCGACGACCGGTGCCTGCCCGTCGTGCTGCCGCTGGCGGAGGTCCCGCTCACCGCGTCGCCCGGTGTCGCCGCGCACGTCATGCACGTGCTCGCGTCGGTGCTCGACCGCGACGCGCCGGGCGGGTCGGTGCTCGTCGGGCTCGTGCGCGCGTCCGGCGGGGACCGCGGCACGTTCGAGACGTCGTGGGCACCCGTCCTGCGCGACGCGGCGGACGAGCACGGCGCCCGCATCCGCGCGGTCGCCGCGATCGGTGCGAGCCGGGCCCGCGTGATCGAGTGGTGAGCGGCGCGAGCCGCGGTCGGCGGGAGCCGCGCCCGTGTGATCGACCTCCGTGATCGACCCGCAGGATCGAGTGGTGAGCGGCGCCGCGCCGCACGGCGAGCGCCGCGGCGACATCAGGCCGGGCCGGGTGCGACCTCGTCGATCGCGGCGAGCTGCTCGAGCTCCGGCTCCCACAGGATGCTCGCGACGTTCGCGCGCAGCTGCTCGGGCGTCCGGGCGCCCGCGATGACGCTCGTGACGGCGGGCTGCGCCGCGAGTCCGCCCAGCGCGAGGGTCGGCAGGTCGATCCCCCAGTCCGCACCGAGACCGGCCAGGGCCTCGATGCGGTCGAAGTCCGCGGCTGCCAGGCGCTGCGGCATGCGCGTGAGGCGGCTGCCCTCCGGCGCCTCGGCACCGCGCCGGTACTTCCCGGTCAGCAGCCCGGACGCGAGCGGGACGTACGGGATCAGACCGACACCCGTCCGCTCGAGCGCCGGGACGAGCTCCGCCTCCGCACCGCGGTCGAGCAGGTTGTAGCGGTTCTGCGCCGACACGAATGGCGACGTGTGCGTCGTGCGCGCGGTCCAGTCCGCGTCGACGACCTGCCAGGCCGCGAAGTTGGACGACCCGACGTAGAGCACCTTGCCCTCGGTCACGAGCTCGTCGAGCGCCGCGAGCGTCTCCGCGATCGGGGTGACCGGGTCGGGTGCGTGCAGCTGGTACAGGTCGATGCGGTCGGTGCCGAGCCGCTGCAGCGACCCCTCGACGGCACGGCGCACGTACCGGCGCGAACCGCGCGCACCCCAGTCGGTGCCGTGGAGACCGCCCACGTCCATGCCGAACTTCGTCGCGACCACGACGTCGTCGCGTCGGCCGCGCAGCGCCGCGCCGAGGAGCTCCTCGCTCTGCCCCGGGCTGCCGCCGTAGACGTCCGCGGTGTCGAAGAAGGTGATCCCGGCGTCCAGAGCGGCGTCGACGAGCGGCCCCACCCCTTCCGGCGGTAGCGTCGCCCCGAACGTGTTGCAGCCGAGTCCGGCGACGGACACGGTCAGCCCGCTGGCCCCGAGCCGGCGGAAGGACATGGGCGGCGGGGTGTTCGTCGTCACCCGCAGCACTCTACGTCCCGGTCAAACAGCGGCCACTCATCAGAAGAACCAGGTCGCTCGGGTGCGCACCCTCTCCCCTGTCGGCGGCGGCCGTTCACCAGACCTTCACGGCTGGCTGGAACACGGAGAGGTCCCCCGCCGTTGACAACGGTGGAAGTTCTCACTCGACGGCCGGAACCCGGCACGGAGGTCCCCTGATGGCAAACCGGTCCCTGCGCGGCATGCGCATCGGGTCCCACAGCATGGAGACGGACGAGGGCGTCGACTTCGCCCCCCGGCTCCAGGCGCACTACGACTGCCCCAACGGGCACACCATCATCCTGCCGTTCTCGGTCGAGGCCGACGTCCCGGTGGTGTGGGAGTGCCGGTGCGGCGCCGAGGCCCTGCTGCGGGACGCGTCCAAGCCCGAGGCGAAGGCGGGCAAGCCCGCCCGGACGCACTGGGACATGCTGCTCGAGCGCCGCACGATCGGCGAGCTCGAGGAGCTGCTCGACGAGCGCCTGGGTCTCCTGCGCGCCGGGAAGCTGCGCCGCAGCGCCTGACGCCCCGCGCCGAGGCACGCCCCCGCCTCAGCGCACCCGCGCGCTCCGCGTCCTGCCGAACGCTCCCGCCAGCCGGCGGGAGCGTTCGCGCATCCCCCACCGGGTGACGTTGAGCAGCGCCTCCAGGACGATCGCGCGGCTCATCTTCGAACGGCCGACCTCACGCTCCACGAACGTGATCGGCACCTCGACGACCCGAGCGCCCGCGCGCACCGCGCGCCACGCCATGTCGACCTGGAAGCAGTACCCCTGCGACGCGACCTCCCCGAGGGGCAAGGACCGCAGCAGGTCGGCGCGGTAGGCCCGGAAGCCGCCGGTCGCGTCGCGCAGCGGGATACCCAGCACGAGCCGCGTGTAGGTGTTCCCGCCCAGCGAGAGCACCTTGCGGTGCGCCGGCCAGTTCACGACGCTCCCGCCGGGCACCCACCGGCTGCCGAGCACGAGGTCGGCGTCGGCCGTCGCCTCCAGCAGCCGCGGCAGGTCCTGCGCGCGGTGCGAGCCGTCCGCGTCCATCTCCACGACGAGGTCGTAGTCGCGTGCGAGCGCCCACCCGAACCCGGCGACGTACGCGGTGCCGAGGCCGAGCTTGCCGGAGCGGTGCAGGACCGCGAGCGAACGGGTCGCGTCGGGTGAGGTGGCCTCGTCGGCGGCGATCTTCTCCGCGAGCTCCCCGGTGCCGTCCGGCGAGCCGTCGTCGACCACCAGCACGTCGGCCGTCGGGACGTGCTCCCGCAGCCGCTCGAGGACCACGGGGATGTTCTCGCGCTCGTCGTACGTCGGGATCACGACGAGCACACGTGCCGCGCTGGGGTTCATGCCGCGCTCTCTTCTCGGTCCGGACGGGGCACGCGGCGGGCACCGAAGGCTCCGGCGACCACCATGCACACCGCGAGGGCGTCGACGACGAGGCCGGGCCAGGGGCCGAGCGCCGTCGCCGGTGTCCAGGTGGTGCGCAGGGGCAGGTCCGCGACCATCTGCTCGGCGGTGAACAGACCGGTCTGCTGGCTCACGGACCCGTCCGGACCGATCACCGCGCTCACGCCGACGGTCGAGATCTGCACCGTCGCGCGGCCGTGCTCGACGGCCCGCAGCCGCGACATCGCGAGCTGCTGGGTCGACTCGTCGCTCCGGCCGAAGGACGCGTTGTTCGTCTGGACGACGAGCACCTCTCCCCCGGCGCGCACCGCGTCCCGGACCAGCGCATCGTAGGCGACCTCGAAGCAGATGACGTCACCGATGCCCACGGTGCGGGCCAGACGCTCCGACTCGAGGGGCACGTAGCCCGGACGGTCGCCCGGCAGCATGTCGCGCGTGACGGTGTCGACGGCGGACGAGAAGTTGCGGACGAACGACCGCATCGGGATGTACTCGGCGAACGGCGCGGGGTGCTGCTTGGTGTACGTCGCGGTGACGCCCTCGCCGGGCACCCACAGGACCGCGGTGTTGTAGCGGCCGCCCTCAGGCGGGTACTCGACGGTGCCGACGAGCATCGGGGCGTCGACGGCGCTCGCGGCGGAGTCGATGAGGTCGGCGGCGCGCGCGTCGACCTGCGGGTCGATGTCGGTGCCGTTCTCGGGCCACAGCACGAGGTCGAGCTCGCCCGGCTGCACCTGGTCGAGCAGCGCGAGGGTCCCGGTGACGTGGTTGCCGAGGACCGCGGACCGCTGCCCGAACGCGTCGAGGCCGGTCCCGGGCACGTTGCCCTGCACGGCGCCGACGCGCAGCTGGCCCGCCTGGGCGGCCGTCGCGAGCGGTACGAGCAGCCCACCGACCGCGACGGCGGCGGCGAGGACGACGGCGCCGAGCGCGCGCAGCACGCGTCCGCGGACGACGGCGACCGCGCCCCGGGCGAGCAGCACGCCGACCGCCGCGACGAGCGCGGAGACCAGGGGTGTCCCGCCCCACGACGCGAACGCGACGAGCGGCGAGTCGGCCTGCGAGAAGGCGAGCCGGCCCCACGGGAAGCCGCCGAACGGCCACGTCGAGCGGAGGTCCTCGGCCGCGACCCACAGCACGGTGAACACCACGACCTGCAGGCCGCCGTTGCGCCAGACGGCCTCGCCTCGTCGTGCCCACGCCCACGCGGCACCGAAGAGCGCGACGTAGGACGCCTCGAGCACGGTGAGCGCGAGCCACGGCACGAGCCCGACCGCGTCGTTCGCCCACGTGATAAGCGGGCCGAAGAACGCGAGGCCCCAGACGAAGCCGACGAGGGCGTTCCAGCGTGCGGAGTCCCGCCGCATCGCGAGGTACAGCAGGGCCATCCCGAGGAACGCCGCGGGCCACCAGCCGGGGGCGGGGAACGCCGCGCGTGTGACCAGGCCGCTGATCAGGGCGAGGCCGACCGCCCACCAGCGGGAGGGTTCACGGACGAGCACCGCGCAAGAGTACGACAGCAGCATGTGCGGGCCGTCGGGACCGGCGTCCTGGAAGCGTTCCCGACCGACCGGCCCGCGTGTCCTTCGTACCGGTCGGCGCGCACGGCGCGACCGTTGTCTGTTGAACACGCGGGCCCGGTCGGAACCCTGGGATCCGACCACCGGCCTCGTCGGGGCCTGCCGCCGGCCGACTGCCGCGTCGGCCTCGAGGGCGGTGGCACCCGACCGGTCCCCCCGGTCGTGGATACCTTCAGGAACCTACCGAGATCAGGCGACGTGTCAAGGCGCCGTCGCCGCAGGTGGTGGGCCTCTACGCAGGTCACCTCGACGGCGTGGGCCGACGACACACCCGTCGGGGCGGCGTGTCGTGGGGCGTGTCGCGGAAATCGGACAGGCGTCCAGCACGGCGCGCCGCGCAACGCTGCCGAAGATTCACCCGCTCGCGTCGAGCAGCGTGTGGGTCAGCCGAGCGCGTCGTACAGGACGACGCCGTCGCGCACCGTCCGCAGGCAGCGCGGCGACTCCTCGTCGGGGCCGAGGAACGGCAGGAGCGGGGTGCCCGACCGGGCGTCCGTGCTCCACGACGCGAGCCGGCCGTCGGGCGCCTGCACGACGAGGTGCTCGGCCCGCCACACGGCGAGATGCGCGGGTGCGCCGACCCGCAGCTCACCCGCACCCGTGTGGTCGAGGCCGGCGAGCCGCCAGCCGCCACGCGTCGAGGCCCGGAACGCAGCACGTGCGGAGATCCGCTGCTCGGGCGCGGTGTGCAGGACGGCCGCCCGGACGCCCGCCCACGGGTCGACCGGCGTGACGGGCGCGTCGGAGCCGAACGCGAGCGGGATGCCCGCGCCCGCGAGGTCGGCGAGCGGGTTCAGCGCGGCCGCACGACCGGCGCCGAGCCGCGTCGCGTACATGCCCTTCTCCCCGCCCCACGCGGCGTCGAACGCGGGCTGCACGCTGAGCCGCACGCCGAGGAGGATGAGCGACGCGAGGGTCGGGGCGTCGACCATCTCGGCGTGCTCGAGGCGGTGCCCGGCACGGCCGATCGCCTCGACCCCCTCGACGTCGGCGGCGGCGCGCAGGCCGAGCGCGACCTCGTCCATGGCACGGTCGCCGATGACGTGGAAACCGCCCTGCACGCCGGCACGCGTCACGGCCGTGACATGGTTCGCGATCTGCTCGGCCGACAGGTACAGCGCGCCGGAGCCGTCGGCGTCCGCGTACGGGGCTCGCAGCGCAGCGGTGTGCGACCCGAGGGACCCGTCGACGTTGAGGTCGCCCCCGATGCCCGTCAGGCCCGGGATCGCGGCCAGGATCTCGCGCGCGTCGTCGACGGTCACGCACAGCTCGCCGCGGTACCCGACGACCAGCGGCAGCGCGCTCGCGGCGTCGGCCGTGGAGGTGAGGAGCTCGACGAGGCCCTCGCGCGTGTCGATGAACGGCGCGCTGAGCTCGTGCACCGACACGACGCCCTGGGACGCCGCGTGCGCGAGCGCGCGGCCGTACACGGCGGTGCGCCGCTCGGGCGTCAGGCGTCGGGCGGCCTCGCGCGCGGCGTGGTGCGCCTCGCGCTCGACGCGACCGTCGTCGGACCAGCCGGGGAGCCGGTCGAGGCCCTCCGCCTGTGCGAGGGCGGTCGACACGACCGCGGAGTGCACGTCGACGCGCGCGAGGTACACGGGCGCACCCCCGGCGGCCGCGTCGAGCTCGGCACGTGTCGGCGGGCGCCCCTCGGGCCACTCGGTCTCGTCCCAGCCGAACCCGAGGAGCGGCACGTCCGCGTCGGTCGCGGAGCGCTCGCGGGCGGCGCGGGCGACGGCGTCGAGCGCGTCCCCGAGGGACCGGACCCCGGCGTCGGCGGACAGCGGCACGCTCTCGAGGGCGAGGCCGGTCTCGAGGACGTGGACGTGCGCGTCGACGAACCCCGGTGCGACGAGCGCCCCGTCCAGGTCGACGACCTCGTCGGCGCGGGCCGCCAGGCCGTCGGCCGTGTCGTCGTCACCCAGCCAGGCCACGACGCCGTCGTCGACGAGCAGCGCCTGCGCGAACGGGTCGGCCGGGGAGTGGATGACGCCGTTGCGGTAGAGGGTCGAGCTCACATCGGCTCACGATAGGGCAGGTCAGGGCGTCGCACCCGGGCGAAATCCGGACGGATCGGCACGGGTGGGACCGTCGGCCCCGTCACAGGCCGCGTGTCAGACCGAGGAGTACGCGACGACACCTCGCCGGACGGCGTCGACGGCCCGCCGGGCGGTGGTGCGGGTGCGCTCGTGCGGGGCGGCCTGGGCGACCTGGTCGAGCACGTCGATGACCTGCTTGCACCAGCGCACGAAGTCGCCCGCGGACAGGTCGCCCCCGCGCAGGACGGCGTCGAGGCTGCGCCCGGCGGCCCAGCGGTGCACGGCCTCCACGAGCCCCAGGTCGAGCGGCACGGTCGTCTCGAGCCGGTGCTCCGACTCGAGGTCCTCGAGCTCCGACCAGGCGCGCAGCGTGCCGTCGAGCGCGACACCCAGCCGGCTCGCCGGGCCGCCGGGGACGTGCGGCTCGCCCTGGTCCTCACGACGCGAGCGGAACACGAGCGTGGAGACGGCGGCGGCGAGCCCGGGCGGGTCGAGCTCGTCGAAGGTGCCGCGACGCAGGCACTCCGCGAGCAGCAGGTCGTTCTCGGCGTAGAGGCGCCGCAGCCAGCGTCCGTCGTCGGTGACCTGCAGGGTGCCGTCGGTGCGGTCGAGGTAGCCGAGCCGGACGAGGACGTCGCAGATGCGGTCGAACACCGCGGCGATCGAGCCGGTGCGGCCCTCGATGCGGCGGACGAGGGCGTCGTGCTCGCCGCGCAGGCGGTCCCACCGCTCGGCCCAGCGGGCGTGCTCCTCACGGTCCGGGCACGCGTGGCACGGGTGGGCGCGGAGCCGTCGTCGCAGCTCGGCGATCTGCGCGTCGTCCTGCGCGGCGGTGTGCCGGGGCGGGCGGCCGCGGCGCGCCCCGGGTCGCGGGTCGCCGCGCGGGTCGCCGTCGCCCACGGCGCCGGACGAGACGGAGGCCCGCAG
>NZ_BHYL01000036.1 GCF_003851725.1 Cellulomonas algicola
CGGCCCTCGAGCACGACAGCGGTGATCACCAGGCGGGCACGCGACATGCCCGAGCATCACCGAGCGGTGTTGCCGATGTCCTGAGACATGCGTTGCCCATGTCCTGAAACAGGACACCTCACCCGCCACGGTGCGAGAGCCCGGACTGCGACTGCAGTCCGGGCTCTCGTCGTCTCCGGTACTCGACCCCTCGCCCTCCCGCGCCCCTGGATGGTGGGCGTGGGCGGTCCCAGCCCGGGCCGCTCCGGGGACGACGACGGCGGGGCGCCCGAGGGCGCCCCGCCGGTCGCGGGAGTGGGGGAGCGGGTCAGGACGGCTTGGCGCAGGTGTACGTGCCTTCGGTGACGGAGACGGTCGCGCCCTCGTAGAGCGTGTCGAAGGCACCGGCGTCCTCCGCGGAGGTGAACGCCACGCCGACGCCGAGCGGGTCCGCGAAGCCGGTGAGGCCGCCCAGGAGCTCCTCGGCACCGCTCTGGCAGGCCGGGTCCCAGGGGAGCGTCGTGTAGCCCGCGGCGGCGAGCGCGTCGATGGTCGGCTGCAGCTTCTCGGGGCCCGCGGCGGAGTCGGCGACGTCGGTCCAGACGACGAAGAACGCGTCCTCGGCGGTCGCGGGGTCGATCGCGGTGGGCCACGCGAGCGTCGCGGCGGTGCCTTCGCCGCCGTCGGAGTCCGGGGTGGCGGCGTCGTCGTCGGAGCCGGTGCACGACGCGGTGCCGAGGGTGACCGCGGCGGCGAGCAGGAGGGCAGCGGCGGTGCTGCGGGGTGTTCGGCGCATGGGCGGGATCCTGACACCGGACAAACCGCCCTGGCGACGAGACGAATCGTTTAGGCAGACGTGCTCGGACGCGGGTTCGCGGGCGACCGCGGGGAGGCCCACGGCGGCCGTCGTGGCAGGTCGCGCGACGGGTAGGCGACCGCCGTGGCGACCGTTACCGGCCCGGATTTCGCAGGCGGGCACTCGCCCGTGTAACCTTGCACGCGCTGCCCCGATAGCTCAGTCGGCAGAGCGTCTCCATGGTAAGGAGAAGGTCAAGGGTTCGATTCCCTTTCGGGGCTCTGTGGTGTGTCCGGGGCCGTGGTGCATTCCACGGTCTCGGGACATCCGAGGCGGGGTAGCTCAGCTGGTCAGAGCGCACGACTCATAATCGTGAGGTCGCGGGTTCAAGCCCCGCTCCCGCTACAGCCAGTGTGACCCAGGCGATGCGTCGGTCGACGCGTCGTGGACAGCAGAACGCAGGCGCCGTCCAGGCGCGAGGAGAAGACCATGGCCAGCAAGAGCGCGGACGTCCGCCCGAAGATCACGCTCGCCTGCACGGAGTGCAAGGAGCGGAACTACATCACGAAGAAGAACCGTCGGAACGACCCCGACCGGCTCGAGATGAAGAAGTACTGCCCGCGCGACAACCGGCACACGGTCCACCGCGAGACCCGCTGAGCCGCGCCCCTCGGGGCCGCAGGACTCCAGGCACGCCCCCGGCTCTGCGCCGGCGGGCGTGCTTGTGCTTTGAGAGCGGTGCAGGTGTGACCGCAGTGCAGGTGTGACCGCAGTGCAGGGCTGAGCAGGGCCGTGCGGGGTTGAGAGGGCCGAGCAGGCCGACGCGACGGACGACAGGAGCACGAGGATGCCGGTCGACACCGGGTACGCCGGGCGCGAGTACGCGCCCAACGCGCCGTACGAGGTCGGACGCGAGAAGCTGCGCGAGTTCGCCGCCGCGGTCGGCGCGACGCACCCCGCGCACACCGACCCCGACGCGGCACGCGCGCTCGGCCACCCCGACGTCATCGCGCCGCCGACGTTCGCGGTCGTCGTGGCGCAGCGTGCCGAGGCGCAGCTCTTCGAGGACCCGGCCGCGGGCATCGACTTCAGCCGCGTCGTGCACGCCGACGAGCGGTTCACGCACCACCGCCCGATCCACGCGGGCGACCGGCTCGTCACGGTCCTGCACGTCGACGCGATCGTCGAGCGCGCCGGGCTCGCCATGATCACCACGCGCGCCGAGATCGCGGCCGAGGGCGGCGAGGCCGTCGCGACCGTCGTCTCGACGCTGGCCGTCCGCGGGGAGGACGCATGACCACGCCGGTGCTCGCCGAGCTCACCGTCGGCCAGGAGCTCGCGCGCCGGGAGGTCACCGTCGACCGCGCGCGGCTCGTCCGGTACGCGGGCGCGAGCGGCGACTTCAACCCGATCCACTGGAACGAGCGCGTCGCGACCGCCGTCGGCCTGCCGGGCGTCATCGCGCACGGCATGTGGACCATGGGCGCGGCGAGCAGTGTCGTCGCCGACTGGGCGGGCGACCCGGGGGCCGTCGTCGACTACCAGGTGCGGTTCACGCGACCGGTCCCGGTGCCCGATCCCGGCGCCGCGACGGTCGAGGTCGTGGCCGTGGCCGGGTCGCTCGACGCCGAGGCCGGCACGGTGCGCGTCGACCTGACCGTGACGGTCGACGGCGTGCGGGTGCTCGGCAAGGCGCAGGCGGTCGTCCGGCTCGCCTGACGCGGTCGTCCCTCGCTCGGTCGGGCGAACCGCAGGTCGCGCCGAGCGCGACGCGTGCGGACGATTCGTCCGGCTTCTTCCTTTCCGTCCGGCCGCTCCCTACGGTGTACCCGGGCCGCATCGTCGCGGCCCGACGCCCACAGAGGAGAGAGCACCGATGCACCACACGACGACGGAGTCAGGGGCGCGGGTCTCGCGCCGGACGTTCCTCGCACTGACCGGCGCTGGTGTCGCCGCCGGCGTGGCGGTCGCCACGGCCCCGGGCGCCTCGGCCGCCACTGGTGGACACGTGTCAACGGGACGCGGTCACGGGCTCGGTGCGTCCGCGCAGCGCGCCGCCGTCGGCTTCCTGCAGGCCGCGACCGACGCCTACCCGACGGTGAACACCGGCGCCCGGCTCGCGCAGAGCTACGGCGACGAGCTCGGCCTGTTCAGCACGGCGTTCACGTACGACAACGCGCTCGCGATCATCGCGCTGCTGGCCGACGGCAAGCGGTCCAGCGAGCAGACCGCGCGCGTCCTCGGCGACGGCCTGCTCTACGCGCAGGACCACGACCCGGGCTACTCCGACGGCCGGCTGCGGCAGGGGTACAACGTCGGCCCGTACACGTTCTACGACGGGAACCCGCAGCCGTACGGGTTCGTGCAGCCCGACGGCACGGCGAACATCGGGTGGCAGTTCGGGTTCCTCGGGACCGCGGTCGGCGACATGGCGTGGCCCGGCATCGCCCTGCTGCACCTCTACGACCGCACGCGCGACCGCCGCTACCTCGCGGGCGCCGTCCGGATCGGCGAGTGGATCACGACGAACACCTGGCGCACGACGGGGCTCGGCGGCTTCTCCTTCGGCGTGAACGGCGCGAACGCGCCCGTTCCCAACGGCTCGACCGAGCACAACATCGACTGCACGGCGTTCTTCTCGATGCTCCGCAAGGTGACTCGTGACAACCGCTGGAAGGAGGCTGCGGCGCACGCGCGGGAGTTCGTCGACGCGATGTGGGAGCCGTCCGAGGGCTTCTTCTGGACGGGCACGAACGACGGCGTCGAGATCAACCGCTTCCCGGTCCCGCTCGACACGGTGACGTGGGCCTGGCTCGCCACCCGCGACCGCACCTTCAAGCGTGGCCTCGACTGGGCGGGCACGGCCCTCGCCGTGACGGACGACGCGGCGGCCGCCACGTCCCAGCTGCCCGACGGCGAGATGGTCTCCGGCGTCACGTTCAGCACCGCGAGCGCGCAGTCGACCGCGCAGTACAACGGCATCACCGTGCACCCGCAGGGCGTGTGGCTCGAGGGCACCGGTCAGCTCGCGACCGCGCTGATCGACCGCAACGGCCGCGGGGACGCCAAGGCGGCGGACCGGCTGCTCGCGCAGGTCCGGCACGCGCAGGACGTCCTGGGCGTCGGACAGCACCTCGGCGGCGTGGTCGTCGACGGGGGAGTGGTCGCCGCGTCGAGCCTGCTCGACACCGGGTTCGGCTTCGGCTACTTCCAGGTGCAGCACGTCGGCGCGACGTCGTGGTTCGTCTACGCGGCGACGCGCACCAACCCGCTCGACTGGCTGAAGCGCAGCTGACGTCGGCGCACGGCGACGCCCCGGTCCTCCCCGGCGGAGGTGGAGGACCGGGGCGTCGTGCGTCCGGACGAGGGGTGCGGGCAGACGACGGCGGTGGGCGACCGGTGTCAGGCCGGGGCGGGTCCGGTCGTCGTCCCCAGGCGCAGCGTGACGCCCAGCTCGCGGTAGGGCGGTGCCTCGCCCGCGAGCAGGTCCTCGACGGCGTGGCCCACCGCGGCGCCCTTCTCGGCGAGCGGCTGGACGACGGACGTGAGGACGTCGGGTGCGAGCCACGGCAGGTCGAGCCCGTCGAACCCGGCCACGGAGACGTCCTCGGGCACGCGCAGCCCGAGCTCGCGCGCCGCGAGCACGACCCCCGACGCGAGGAGGTCGGACTGGCAGACGACCGCAGTGGGTCGGACGTCGCCGGACAGCAGCGCGAACCCCGCGGTCTTGCCGTGCTCGACGAGCGACGCGGGTGTCTCGTAGATCGCCTGCGGCGTGACGCCCGCGTCGGTGACGCCGGCGAGGCGTCGACGGGTGATCTCCCAGTCGATCTGCGACAGGCGGTCGTCGTCGACGAGCCCGTCGCGCCGGGCGCGGTCGAACGGGAGCGTGACCACGGCGATCCGCTCGTGGCCCAGACCGAGCAGGTGCTGCGTCGCCTCGGTCATCCCCTGGCGGTCGTCGATCCCGACGGTCGTGACGCCCTCCTGCTGGCGACCCTCGACGACGACCGTGGGGATCCCGCGACGCTGGAGGGCGGTGAGCGTCGGGTCGTCGGTGGTGCCGCCCCACATGAGGACGGCGACGTCCATGGCCGCGGACTCGACGAGGGGGTCCACGGGCGGCTCGGTGGGGTCGCTGGGACCGGGGATGAGCAGGACGCCGAGTCCGAGCGAGCCGAGCGTCCCGACGAGCCCGTCGAGGACCTGCACGGAGACGGGGTCGCGGAACGAGCGCTTGAGCGCGTCCCCCACGACGACCCCGACGATGCCGGACCGGCCGCGCCGCAGCTGACGGCCGAGCGGGTTCGGCCCGGCGTAGTCGAGCTCGACCGCCGCGTCGAGCACGCGCTGGCGGGTCGCGGCGGCGATGGGGCCGGCGCCCGAGAACGCGAGCGACGCCGTGGAGACGGAGACCTTGGCGGCCGCGGCGACGTCCGCGAGGGTCGGGCGAGGGCGGGGCAGGGGTCCACCTCCGGGTCGGCGCACCGGGCTCGGCCGCCCGTGCGGGCGGGTCGAGGAGGGGTGCGACGGGGCACGACGCGCGGGTGCGCAGACGTGTTGACGCGACCGCCAGCGTACCCGCAGAATATCTCGTCCCCTCAAATCGATTCGACCCCGCTGCTAGACGCGATCGAATCGATTCGAGCACTTCGCCCGAACCGTGCCCGGAGCCCCGCCGTGTCCCACCCCGCCCCCGCCGGGCAGCCTCGCTCGTCCACGCCGTCCGCGCCGCCCGCCACCCCGTCGTACGGGGCGCCCGCGGTACCGCCGCACACCGCCCCCGACGCGCGCCGGCTCGCCCGCGCCCGCTGGCTCCTCATGGGTCTGTTCGCGCTCACCGGGGTCACGTTCTCGAGCTGGCTCGCCCGCATCCCCGCGGTCCGCGACGCGCTCGACCTGTCCACGGCCGAGCTCGGCGGGATGCTGCTGGTCGGGTCCCTCGGCGCGCTCGTGACCGTCACCGCGGCCGGCGTCGTCGTGCAGCGCTTCGGCAGCCGGGTCGGGATCGTCGCATCGACCGTCGCGCTCTCCGTCGGGTACGTGCTCATGGGCGTCGGCCCGGCGGTCGGCTCGGTCGCCGTCCTCGCCGTCGGCATCTTCCTCAACGGCGTCGCAGTCGCACTCGGCAACGTCCCGCTCAACGTCGAGTCGGGCCGCGTCGAGCGCGCCATGGGCCGGACCGTCATCCCGCAGTTCCACGCCGCGTTCTCCATCGGAGCCGTCACCGGTTCCGGCCTGGGCGCCGCAGCCGCC
Organism: Cellulomonas algicola; assembly: GCF_003851725.1. GTDB lineage: Bacteria > Actinomycetota > Actinomycetes > Actinomycetales > Cellulomonadaceae > Cellulomonas > Cellulomonas algicola. The sequence continues at coordinate 6,032 of NZ_BHYL01000036.1, forward strand.
GCGCTCGACGTGCCCGTCGTCGTGCAGTTCTCCGCGGTCGCCGCGCTCGCGGTGGTCTGGCGGCTCGCGTCGCTGCGGGGCGTCGTGCTCGACGACGCCCCCGGGGACCGTCGCCGCGCGCAGCCCGTCGTCGCGACCGCGGTCACCGAGACGGGTGACGCCGCGCCGCGGCGGGCCGTCGCACCCGCCGGGCGCCGCCGCCGCATCGCGACCGCGCTCGACTCCTGGCGCGAGCCGCGCACGTTGCTCATCGGTGTCGTCATCATGGCCGCCGCGCTCTCCGAGGGGTCGGCCAACGACTGGCTGTCGCTCGCGGTCGTCGACGGGTTCGACCGCAGCGAGGCCGTCGGCGGCGCGATGCTCGGCGTGTTCGTCGGCGCCATGACCGTCGTGCGGCTGCTCGGCACGCGCCTCATCGACTCGTTCGGCCGCGTCGCCGTGCTGCGCGTGTCGGGCGTCGTCTCGCTCGGCGGCCTGCTGCTGTTCGGCCTCGCCCCGACGCTCGAGCTCGCCGCCGTCGGGATCGTCGGCTGGGGCTTCGGTGCCGCGCTCGCGGTCCCGGTCGGCATCGCCGCGGCGTCCGACGACCCGCTGCGGTCCGCCGGCCGCGTCGCCGTCGTCTCGTCGTTCGCCTCCGTCGCGTCCCTCGCGGCGCCGCCGCTGCTCGGTCTCGCCGCCGAGTCGATGGGCGCGCGCCACGCGCTGCTGCTCATCGGCGTCGCGATGGTCGCGAGCGTCTTGCTCGCGGCCCGCGTCGCACCCGAGAAGGCCGCGTCGCCGCTCGCCGCCCCGGTCGGTCCGGCAACCGCCCCGGTCGGTCCGGCTGCCGGCCCCGCCGCCGCCACGGGCGTCGCGGGCGAGCACGACGCGGCCC
>NZ_BHYL01000037.1 GCF_003851725.1 Cellulomonas algicola
GCTCTCACGGGGGCGCGCGCGACCCCCGCGGTGGTGGCGGCGCCGCTGAGCTGGCTGGCCGGCGTCGTGCGTGCGCTGCCGTGGCTGCGGCACGGGGCGGGCGACGCGGTCGGGGCACGGCGTCAGCAGGTGCTGCGCGTGGGGCGCGCCGTCGCGCTCGCCGCGGTCGTCGTCGTGGTGTTCGGTGCGCTGTTCGCGAGCGCGGACCGCGTGTTCGCGAGCCTGCTCCCGCGGTTCGACCTCGGCGTGCTGCCCGGGCAGGTCGTCGTGGCGCTCCTGGCGGCGGTCGCGGTCGCAACGAACGCGCAGCTCGCGGCGCACCCACCGGGCTGGTCGACGCTCCGGCCGGGTCCGGGGCGGCCCGCGGGCGTCGTCGAGTGGGCGATCCCGGTCGTCGCGCTGGACCTCGTGGTGGTCGCGTTCGTGACGGTGCAGGCGACCGCGCTCGCCGGGGGCCACCGGCACGTGCTCGAGACCGCGGGCCTGACCTACGCGCAGTACGCGCGACAGGGCTTCGCGCAGCTCGTCGTCGCGACGGCGCTCACGCTGGTCGTCGTCGCCGTCGCCGCACGCCACGCGCCGCGCGGGACCGGCCGTGAGCGGGTGGTCGTCCGCGCCGGTCTCGGCGTGCTGTGCGTGGGGACGCTCGGGGTCGTGACGTCGGCGCTCCTGCGGATGGACCTGTACGTCGACGCGTTCGGCCTCACGCGGCTGCGCCTGTGGGTGGCGCTCGCGGAGGCCGCCATGGGCGTGGTGCTGGTGCTGGTCCTCGTCGCGGGGGTGCGGTGGCGGGCCGGCTGGTTGCCGACGGCCGTGCTCGGGGTCGTGGGCGCGACGGTGCTCGTGCTCGCGGCGGTCGACCCGGACGCGCAGATCGTGCGGCACAACACGGGCGCTGACCTCGACGTCCCGCTCGACGTCCGCTACCTGCAGGGCCTGTCGGCCGACGCGGTGCCCGCCGTCGACGCGCTGGACGAGCCGCTGCGCTCGTGCGTGCTGGACGGCATGTCGATGCGCGAGGCGGAGAGCGGCTTCAGCTGGAACCTCGGGCGCGCCCGGGCCGCGTCCGTCGTCGACGAGCGGGCGGTGCCCACGTCGTGGCCTCCCGCATCGTGCGACGACGTCGACGTGAGGTGGTGAGGGTGCGCGCGCCCGGACTTCTGCAACCGGACCCTGCAGAACTGGCAGTCCGAGTTCCTCGCGGTGCTGTCGATGGTCGTGCTGTCGATCTCCCTGCGCGAGCGCGGGTCACCGGAGTCGAAGCCGGTCGGGGCGTCGCACGACGTGACGGGCGTCGAGGGCTGAGGCGCCGCCCGCCTCACAGCAGGCGACGGCTGTCCTCCCGCACGACGCGCAGCCACCGGTACCCGTAGGCGTCGAGCGGCACGGTGGCACGACCGCGCTCGTCGCACGTCCACTCCTGCGCGTGCAGCAGGTCGACGAGCCGCACGGCCGGGCCGCCGTCGTCGTCCGCTACGCAGTCGGGCAGGTCGAGCGGGACCTCGACGGCCTCGTCGCCCAGGTTGTGCAGCGCGACCGTCGAGCCGTCCTGCCACGTGCTGCGGTGCGCGAGGACCGCGGCGTGCGGCTGGTCGAGGATCTCGACGTCGGTCGCCCAGCCGAGCTCGGGGCTCTCGCGGTACCGGCGCACGAGCGTCTGGACGAACGTGAGCAGCGACCCGGGGTCGCGCCGCTGGTCCGCGACGTTCACGTGCTCGGGCCCGTACCCGCCCTCGACGACGGGCCCGCTCAGCCGCGACGCACGCGCCCGGGAGAAGCCGCCGTTGCGCTCCGACGTCCACTGCATGGGCGTGCGCACGGCCATCCGCCCCTCGGCGGCCAGGTTCTCCCCCATGCCGATCTCCTCGCCGTAGAACAGCACGGGCGTGCCGGGCAGCGAGAACAGCAGCGAGTAGACCATCCGCACGCGGCGCGGGTCGCCGTCGAGCATCGTCGGCAGGCGGCGGCGCAGGCCACGGCCGTACAGCTGCATGTCCGGGTCGGGGCCGAAGGCCTCGAACACCTCGGCGCGCTCGTCGTCGGACAGCTTGTCGAGCGTCAGCTCGTCGTGGTTGCGCACGAACGTCGCCCACTGCGCGTCGCGCGGGATCGGCGGCCGGGACTGCAGCGTCGTCGCGACCGGGCCCGCGTCACGGCGGGCCAGCGCGAGGTAGAGCTGCTGCATGAGGACGAAGTCGAACTGCAGCGTGAGCTCGTCGCCGTCCGCGAGCCCGTCGCCGTCGTCGTCGCCGAAGAACTGCCGCTGCTCCTCGTACGGCAGGTTGACCTCGCCCATGAGGATCGCGTCGCCCGTGCGCCGCGTGAGGAACGCGCGCAGGGACTTGAGGAAGTCGTGCGGGCGCTCGATGTCGTCACCCTCGCCCTTCGCGGCGTCGGCCAGGAAGAACGGCACGGCGTCGACGCGGAACCCGGACAGCCCCACCTCCGCCCAGTAGCCGACGACCTTGGCGATCGCGTCGCGGACCCGCGGGTTGGCGGTGTTGAGGTCCGGCTGGTGCCGGTAGAACCGGTGCCGGTAGTACTCGCCCGTCTTCTCGTCGAGCGTCCAGATGCCCGTCTCCTGGTCGGGGAAGACCACCTGGTCGGACGTGTCCGGCGGCTTCGTCGCGCTCCACACGTAGAAGTCGCGGAACGGCGAGTCGACGCTGCTGCGCGCCGAGCGGAACCACGGGTGCCGGTCGCTCGTGTGGTTGACGACGAGGTCGGCGATGACGCGGATGCCGCGGTCCCGCGCGGTGCGGATGAGCTCGACCAGGTCGCCGGCGTCGCCCAGCCGCGGGTCGACACCGAAGAAGTCGATGATGTCGTAGCCGTCGTCGCGGTCGGCCGTCGGGTAGAAGGGCATGAGCCACAGGCACGTCACGCCGAGGTCGGCGAGGTGGTCGATGCGCTGCACGAGGCCCGGCAGGTCGCCGACGCCGTCGTCGTTCCAGTCCATGTACGTCTCGACGTCGAGGCAGTAGACGACCGCGTTCTTCCACCACAGGTCGCCGGTGTCGCGGATCCTCACGCGGTCACCTCCCGCAGCTGCGGGACGAGGTGCTCGCCCGCCATGTCGAGGAACGCGCGCAGGTTCCGGTCGGCGGGCGTGGACGTCGGCTCGGCCGCGGGGTGCTTGTCGTCACCGGGCTTCTCGTCCGTCGCGACCTGATGCAGGTACACGGCGTCGAAGCCGAGCGCGACGAGCGCGGCGACGCGGTCGCGCAGCCGGGCCGGGTCGTGCTCGACGAGCACCGAGCGCCGGACCAGGTCGTCGGTGAGGTTGGGGACGAGCGCGTCGAACGACTCGGGGGTGTCGAGGTCCCACGCGACGGGCGGGCCGACGACGTTGGCGGTCCACTGCTCGCGCGCGAGCGCGAACGCGGCGTCCTCGTCGGGCGCCCACGCGACGTGCACCTGGAGCGCGATCGTGCCGCGCCCACCGGCCGAGCGGTACGCGTCGACGACCTCGCGCAGCACCGCCGGATCCTGGTTGACGGTGACGAGCCCGTCGGCCCAGTCCGCGTGCCGGGCGGCGGTCGCCGGGGTGACCGCGGGGCCGATCAGCAGCGGGCGTTCGGCGGGGAGCGTCCAGAGGCGGGCTCGGTCGACGCGCACGAGCCCGTCGTGCGTGACCTCCTCGCCGTCGAGCAGCGCACGGATGACGTCGACGCACTCGCGCAGCCGCGCGTCGCGCTCAGCCTTCGAGGGCCAGCGGTCGCCCGTGATGTGCTCGTTGACGTTCTCGCCCGAGCCGAGCGCGACCCAGAAGCGTCCGGGGAACATCGCGCCGAGCGTCGCGACCGCCTGTGCGACCACCGCGGGGTGGTAGCGCTGGCCCGGCGCGTTGACGACACCGAACGGGAGCTCGGTGGTCGCGAGCGCGGCCCCGAGCCACGTCCACGCGTAGCCGGAGTGGCCCTGGGTGGCGCTCCAGGGCGCCCAGTGGTCGGAGCACATGCCCGCGTCGAAGCCGACGTCCTGGGCGTGCCGGGCGGCCTCGAGGAGCGCGCGCGGGTGGATCTGCTCGTGCGAGTGGTGGAAGCCGACGACGGTCATGGTGACCGTTCCTACCGGCTGGGGCGGCGTCCCGCGCGGCGAGCGGCCGCGGGTGCGCGGCTCGCCGGGCGACACGCGGCCCGACGGTCGCCCGCGCCGCCGGCGTCAGCGGGAGCCGGCTCCGGCG
>NZ_BHYL01000038.1 GCF_003851725.1 Cellulomonas algicola
GCACGCGACCGGGCTCGAGCCTGCCAGCGCCCTCCGACACCGCGCGCGCCGAGCGCCGTGCGGACCGGGCGCCGCAGGTCGGGCGCGACGGCGTGGCGCCGGGGTGCGCGGCGCGGCCCGACGGGTTGTGATGGACGCAGGCCCTCACCCACGACAGGAGCAGCACCCATGACCGTGCCCACCCTCACGCTGAACAACGGCGTCGAGATCCCGCAGCTCGGCTTCGGCGTCTTCCAGGTCCCGCCGCAGGACACCAAGGGCGTCGTGCTCGAGGCGTTCGAGGTCGGCTACCGGCACATCGACACCGCGCAGATGTACGGCAACGAGGCGGGCGTCGGCGCGGCGCTCGCGGAGTCCGGCCTGTCGCGCGACGACGTGTTCGTCACGACGAAGCTCAACAACGGCTTCCTCGAGCACGACGCCGCGCTCGACGCGGTCAAGCGCTCGCTCGACGCGCTCGGCACCGACCACGTCGACCTGCTCCTCATCCACTGGCCGCTGCCGACGGTCGCGGACTACGTCGCGCGCTGGCGCACGCTCGAGCAGGTCTACGCCGACGGCGGCGCCCGCGCGATCGGGGTGTCGAACTTCCAGCCCGCTCACCTGCACCGGCTGCGCGACGAGACGACGGTGACGCCCGCGGTCAACCAGATCGAGGTCCACCCCTACCTGCGCAACGACGAGGCGCGCGCCGCAGGGCAGGAGCTCGGGATCGTGACCGAGGCGTGGTCGCCGATCGCGCAGGGCAAGGTCCTCGACGACCCGGTGCTGCTGCGGATCGCGGAGTCGGTGGGCCGCACCCCCGCGCAGGTGACGCTGCGGTGGCACGTGCAGCGCGGTGACGTGGTCTTCCCGAAGTCGGTGACGCGCAGCCGCATGGAGGAGAACTTCGCGCTGTTCGACTTCGAGCTGTCGGCGACCGACATGGCCGACATCGGCGCGCTCGACCGCCACGAGCGCACCGGTCCGGACCCCGACGTCTTCGACTACGTCCCGGCGACCTGACGGGACGTCCTGACTGGACGACCTGAGCACGACGACGTGACGACGACGGGCGGGGCCGGCCGGGTCCCGCCCGTCGACCGTCGCGCGGTCGGTCAGGCGAGCGGCAGCACCAGGAGCGTCTCGTTGCGCGACGGGTCGCCGCTCGGCGACGGGTCGGTCACGTACTCCTCCCAGAAGTCGCCGCGACCCGGGCGGCCGTGCTCGGCACGCGCCGCCTCGACCTCCGCCCACGCGGCACCGAGGTCGTCGTACGACCCGACGTGCAGCCCGACGAGCGCGGGCCCGCCGGCGAGCTCGACGACCTCGACCCGACCGGCGAGCGGACCGTTCTCGAGCCCCTCGACCGGGAACCCGGCGGCGACGTCGACCGTGTCGGTCGGCATGCCGTGGTACCAGCCGAGCGCCGGCCCGGAGATGCGGGCACCGGCCTCGCCGACCGTGCGCGCGACCTCGCCGTACGCGGTGTCGTAGAACGCGGCGAGCTCGTCCATGCGCACGTGGCGGCGCACGACGGCGACGGTCCGGGTCGGCTGGTGGCGGACGTCGACGTCCATGGGTCCTCCTCGAAGGCTCGCGGTCCCGCCCCAGCATCCCGCACGAACCGGGCACCCGGGCGTCGCGAGCACGGTAGCCTCCGGAGCGCTCGAGGTCCCGCCCGCCCGTCGGGCGTCCGCCGCTGCGAGGAGTCCCATGGCCGAGCCCGTCGTCGTCGCCCCGCCGAGCGCCGCCTACCCGTGGGCGCGCGTCCTCGGCTGGACCGCGCTGCTGCTCGCGGCCGTCGCCGCGGTCGGCGTGGTCGGGGCGGTCGCGTACCTCGTGGACGGGTGGCTGCACCCGACGTCGTGGGGGGACCTGGCGGGCGCGATCCTGCTGACCTGGTCGTGCGTCCCCGCGCTCGTGGCGCTGCCCGTGGGCCTGCTGCAGGCGCACCGCGGGGTGGGTCCCCGCTGGCGGTCCGTCGCGACCGTGGCGATGGCGGCACCGGCGCCGGCCCTCGCGGTGACGATCCTGCTGGCCCGCACGGTGGCCGACGTCCTGGCCTGAGGCCCCTCGTCAGTCGTCCGTGCGCCAGCGGGCTGCGGCGTACCAGCCGAGCACCACCGTCGTCGTGATCTCGATCGCGGAGAAGTAGGCGTAGTGCAGCGCGGTCTCGCCGACGAACAGCGAGCCCACCTGCACGACCGTCATGACGGACGCCGCGACGACGGTCCCCCAGCGCGCGACGCGGTGGGGGGCGACGCGCGAGACGAGCACCATCCCGATGGGGATCGTCGCGGCGCAGACGACGTCACCGCCGTCCGTGTGGCCCGTCTACGAGCAGCTCGTCGGGACGCTCGCCGAGGCCGGCTTCGACGACGACCCCGCGCACCGCGCCATCCACGCGCTCGGGAGCATGCTGCTCGGCTTCTCCCGCGAGCTGTTCGAGCCCGACGGCGACACCCTCGCACCGGACCCCGGCGAGACCCCGGTCGGCGAGGACCTGCCGCACCTCGCGCGCATGGCCGCCTCCGTCGTGCACGAGACCGACGCCGCCCTGTCGGTGTGCGACACCCGCGCCGAGTTCGAGTTCACGCTCGACCTCGTCCTCGCCGGGCTCGACCGACACCGCCTGGCCCGCAGCGGCGCCTGAGCCGGGTGACCGAGCACGGCGACCGGGTCAGCCGGTCTGGCGGCGCGGGATCCGCCGCACCGCGCGCTTGCGGCCCGGCATCCACACCCCGACCGGCCTGCCGGACTCGACGGCCTGCGCGTCCTCGACGCGACCCGCCTCCCGGTACGCCTCCGCCAGGGCCGCGCGGCTCGCGATCGTCTGCGCGTCGTCGGGGCCGAGGATCCGCTCGTCGTCGACGCACGCGCGCTCGAGCAGCTCGACGATGTCGTCGAGGCGGTCCTCCTCGCGGTACACCTCGATGAGCAGCAACCGGCTCGCGGCGGTGTCGACGTGGTCCGGGCCGAGCATGCGCTGCCGGTCCCGGAACGTCTTCTCCAGGAGGGGGACGGCCTCCTCGGCGCGGCCGGCCTCGCGGTAGGCGACGGCGAGGTTGTTGCGGCTGGTGAGCGTCGCGGGGTGCAACGGGCCGAGGACGCGCGCGCGGTCGGCGAGCGTCGCCTCGAGCAGCGAGAGCGCGTGGTCGGTGCGTCCCGCGTCGTGGTGCACGAGCGCCAGGTCGCCGCGCGTCGCGAGCGTCTCCGGGTGCTCGGCGCCGAGCACGCGCTGCCGGTCCGCCATGACGCGTTCGAGCACGCGCACCGCGTCACGCAGCCGGCCCGCGTCCCGGTAGGCGAGGCCCAGGTTGTTCGCGCTCGTCAGCGCCTCGGGGTGGTCAGGGCCCAGGACGCGCTCACGGTCCGCGAGCGTGCTCTCCAGCAGCGGGATCGCCCGGTCCAGCCGGCCGGCGTCGTGGTACGCCAGCGCGAGGACGCTGCGGCTCGTGAGGGTGTCGGCGTGCTGGTAGCCGTGCGTGCGCTCCGCGTCGGCGAGCATCCGCTCGAGCAGCGGCAGCGCGAGGTCGGGACGTCGGGCGTCGCGGTACGCGAGCGCGAGGTTGCCGCGGCTGGTCAGCGTCACGGGGTGGTCCGGGCCGAGCGCGCGCTCGGCGTCCCGCAGCGTCGCCTCCAGCAGAGGGAGGGTCCGGTCCAGGCGGCGCGCGTCGCGGTGGAACGGCGCCATGTCGTTGCGGCTCGTCAGCGTGTCCGGGTGGTCGCGGCCGAGCAGGCGCTGGCGGTCCGCGAGCACCCGCTCCAGCAGCGGGTACGCCCGGTCGGAGCGGTGCGCGAGCCGGTGCGTCAGGCCCAGGTCGCGGCGCGCGGCGATCGTGTCGGGGTGGTCGGGGCCGAGGATCCGCTCGGCGTCCTCGAGCCCGCGGGCCAGCAGCGGGAGCGCCTCGTCGAGCAGGCCCGCGTCGCGGTACGCGAGCGCGAGGTTGGTGCGGCTCGCGAGCGTGTCCGGGTGCTCGCCTCCGAGCGCGCGGCGCGACGCCGACAGGTTGCGCTGCAGCATCTCGAGCGCACGCTCGGTCATGCCCGCGTCGCGGTACGCCATCGCGAGGTTGTTGCGGCTCGTGAGCGTCGCGCGGTGCACAGGCCCCAGGACGCGCTCGGCGTCCTCGAGCGTCGCGACGAGCAGCGGGATGGTCCGGTCGAGCCGGCCGACCTCGCGGTGCGCGAGCGCCAGGTTGTTCCGCGCGGTGAGCACGTCGACGTGGTCCTCGGGCAGCAGACGCGCCGCGGTGTCGACCAGCCGCTCCCAGTACGCGACGGCCTCGTGCGCCAGGCCCGCGCGCGTCAGGCTCGTGCCCGCCTCCCACAGCACCGGGTGCCCGTCGGGCTCCCACAGGACGCCACGGACGTCGAGCCCGGCGACCGTCGCGGCGCACCGGCGGAACACGTGCGCGGTCAGCGCGGCATGACCGAGACCGTCGTCCGCGGGCCACGCCTCGAGCAGCGCGTCGGCCACCGCCCGCAGCACGGTGTCGACCGTGCCCTCGTCGAGGTGGTCGCGCGCGACCTGCTGGACGAGCGGGTGCACGTGCGCGAGCGTCGCGTCCTCGGGCGACCCGTCGACGAGCGACGCGAGCCCGACCGCGCACAGGTTCAGCAGGCCCTGGTGCAGCTCCTCGGGGGTCACGGCCGCGGCCGACGACGTCCACCGCCGCCGCCAGGTGCGCGGGCGGACCAGGTCGTCGATGCCCGCGACCGCCGACGACGTCGCGAGCAGCTCGACGGGGAAGGTCGGGCCGAGGACGCTCACGAGCACGAGGACGAGCTGCGCGACGCCGAACGGCTCGAGCGCGTCGGCGTCGTCGACCGCGAGCGTGCCCGTGGCGAGCACGGACGCGGGGACGTCGGCGCCGCCGTCGTCGGGGAGCTGGAGCGCGCGGCGGCGCTCGGCGAGACGCTCGACGTAGTCCTCGACCGTGCCGCCCGCGACGCGCAGGTCGCCGACGGCGTGCGTGAGTGCGAGCGGCACGCGGCCCAGGTCGTCGACGAGGCGCTCGACGTGCTCCGCGGCCGCGTCGGGCGCGACCGTCGCGACGAGTGCGCCCGCCTCGTCGCTCGACAGCCGGTCGACCGCCACGGCCCGTCCCCCCGACCGCGGCAGCACGTTGTTGCTCTCGCTCGTCAGGACGACCTGACCGGTCGTGCCGCGCGGCCACAGGTCGGTCAGCAGGCTCGGGTCGGGGACGCCGTCGAGCACCACGAGCCACCGCCGCCGCGTCGACACCAGCCACGCCAGGAACGCCGCGGCCGCGGACTCGTCGGCACCGCTCGACGTCGTCGGGTGCACGACGCGGTCCGCCGCGGCGAACGTCGTGAGGATCCCGTCGCGCGTCGACCCGGGGACCCAGACCAGCAGGTCGACCGCACCCGCGTCCCACATGGCGTGCGCGTGCGCACCCGCGGCGGCCGTCGCGCCGTACCCGGGCGGGCCGGCGAGCAGGGTCGTCGTGCCGACGGCGAGCCCGCCGTCCTCGTCGGTGAGCGCCGCCAGGAGCTCGGTGCGCGCGGGGTGGTCCGGCGCGTGCGCCGGCGGGTGCCCGACGCAGACGGGCCAGCTGACGTCGGCGCGCGCGTCCTGCTCACGGCGGCGGCGCAGCTGTCCGGGTGTCGCGGTCGACTGCGTCCAGCGGCCCGGACCGGCGTCGGCGGTGACCCAGCCGGCGATGTCGGCGTGGTCGGCGAACTTGCGGGCCGGGACGACCTGGAGCGCCGGGGCGTTGGGCTGGTCGGGCCGTGGGTCGCTCAGCAGGACCCCGACCAGGAGGTCCTCGGCCACGAGCGCGCCGCCCGCGTGCCCCGCCCAGGAGCCTCCCGGCGGGCCTCCGGGGGGTGCGGTCGCGAGCTCGACCGACCAGCCGCGCGCACGGGCGCGGGCCCCGGGCCGCACGACGATGCCGAGCTCGCTCGCGAGCGAGCCGCCGTCGGCGGTGCCGGTGCCGTCGGTGCCGTCGGCGTCCGGCCGGGCAGGTGCAGCCGGAGCAGCAGGAGCAGCAGGAGCAGCAGGTATGGCAGGTGCCACCGCGCGGCCTGCGGCGAAGCCGACCACGAGGCACTCGGTCGCCTCGTCGGGCTCCGACCACGCGGTCGTGAACCCGTCCGACGACGGCACGAGCGGCTCGTCGTCGGTGCACAGCAGCAGCGCGATCTCGGCCTGCGGGTGCGTCCAGATCAGCGCCGCCGAGCGCAGCCGCGTGCCGCCCGCGTCGCCGAGCGCGCGGACGCGCAGCCGGACCGGCAGGTTCTGCTTGCTCAGCCACTCGGGTGTCACGCCGCCCGACGGCGGGCGCAGGCGCGCGACGGGCAGGTTCCGGCCCAGCACGCGGCGCGCGGTGAGCACGAGGCGTGGCGAGATGAGGTAGCCCGCGGCGACCGCGTTGCCGTCGTCGGACTCGATCCGGACGACGCGTGCGAGGGGGACGTGCGGGGCGTCCGGCGCGTCGGTGGCGACCGGGTCGAGGGCAGGCTCGGCCGACGGCGTGACCGGCTCGTCACGCTGTGCGGCGACCTCGACGTCGACCATCCCCGGACTCCTTCGCGCCACCCGTGGCAGGCGGCAACGTGCGCGTGTCACGGCGGTCGGGGTGGTGGTGCGGCCATCGCCCCGTCGCCGCGTCGGCCGAGTGTGCCACGCCACAGCCGCGCGACGGTTGCCCAGGGCGCGCGCTTCTGGACGGGCGCCCGACACGTCGTGCCGGAGACGTCCGTGGCGCGCGTCGTCGCTGGTCACAGCGTTGCGCACGCGTGTCACGCCCCGGTGTGCGGGTGGGCGGCGCGCTGCCGCGAGGACATCGCCGCAGGTGCGGACCCCGGCCGTCGACGCGGTCCCGCCGACCGCACTCCGCCATGTCGGCCCCACGTCCGTCAAGCCCCCGGAGGACGACTCCGACAGGACGGGACATCCGGACCGCGGGCACCCGACGTCCCGACGCGCACGGAGCGGCGCGTCGGGACCGGTCCGTCCCGGATCGTCCGCCCGTGATTTCACCCGCGCCCCGGCCGGGACGGCTACGGCGATCGGGGGACCCCGCCGGGCGACGTAGGCTCGGACCGTGGCCACGTTCTCCGCCGTGACGCGTCAGCACATCCTCCAGGCGATCGGGGAGCACGACTCCCGCGGTCGCGACGACTTCCTCGGCGTATACGGGTTCGCGCCCGACGACGGCTACGCGCTGCTGCACGAGGGGCGCGTCTACGAGCCGCGCGCGATCGTCGGCGTCGCCCACCGGTACGCGACGGGCCGCCTCGGGATCGCCGACGAGGTCGCCGTCGACGCCGCGACCGCCGTCCTGCGCAAGCGCGGGTTCGACGTCACCGAGCCCGCCGTCGCGACCCGTACCCCCGTGGCCGCCGCCCGGCCGGCGCGCGCGCCCCGGTCCACGACGCGCACGTCGACGCCCCGCACGACGACGCGGGCCAGCAGCGCGGCACCCGAGCGGGTCGCGCCGATCTGCCCGACGTGCTCGATGACCCTCCCGGCCACGGGCGTCTGCGACTACTGCGGCTGACGGCCGCGACGGCCTGCGCGCACCGACCGACGGCGCCGACGCCGGGATGCTCAGCCGCGCGGCTCCAGCACCACCACCGCGGTCTCGGTCGGGCGGCGCGTCGCGAAGCCGTCGAGGTCCTTGCCGAGCTTGCGGTACTCCGACCACAGCCGCTCGCGCTCGGCACCCGCGGCCGCCCGCGCCCGCACCGCCCGCGGCCCGTCCTTCAGGACGACCGTCGCCTCGGGGTGCGCCTGCAGGTTGAGCCACCACGCCGGCTCCGGCGCGGCCCAGCCGTTCATCGCGAGCGTGACCAGGTTCGGCCCGTCCTCCATGTACGCGACGATGGCCTCGCGCTCCTGCCCCGTCCGCCGGCCTGTCGTGCGCAGCACGAGCGTCCCCCACCGGTCGGGACGCGGACGCCAGAGCCCGCGCCGACCGCCGGTAACCCGGTACATCGCGCGGTGCACGACCCAGGCGGTGCGGACGAACCACCGCGGCGGCAGCCGGGGGCTGCGTGCCTCGTCGACCTGACCTGCCGTCTCGTCCATGGCCGCTCCCCGGTCCGGGCGTCCGCGGTCCGGCGCCGGCCCGCAGGTCGCACGCTACCGACGCGGCCGGGTGCCCGGGAACACCCGTTGCGTCCGGATCGGTAGCGCGGTCCCGCACCAGGCGGACGCGCGCGCGTGGGCAGGCAGGCGGCTCGGCCGCCCGGGCGGTCAGGTGAGGACGACGCCGCCCTCGGAGGTGACCTGGTCGACGTCCGCGTCGTCGAACCACCGACCGTGCTCGCCGAGGTACCGGAACGTCACCGTCGAGCCGACCGGCACCTTGACGGACGCGCTCGACGTGCCGTTCGACCGCTTCTTCAGCGGGTGCAGCCCCGGTGTCCAGCCGTTGAACGAGCCGACGACGCTGACCGGGCCGTCGAGCGCCGCCGTCGGCAGCGAGAACGTGAGCGTGCAGGTGGCGGACGCGGCGGAACGGGACTTCTTGAGCACGGGCGGACCACTCTTTCCCTCGGACGGGCGACCCTGACGCGCGCATCGTGGCGCACGCATGTTTCGTGCGGTGACACCGTCCGGTGAGCGTGAGGTGACGGCCGGGTGTCATCGGGCGCGCCACGCCCGCGACCGGCCGACAGCGGCCCGTCCGGCGGTCAGCCGGCGAGGACGACGAGGCGCTGGGTGGCGCGGGTCATCGCGACGTAGCGGTCGACCGCGCCCTCGATCCCGTCGCCGAACGACTCGGGCTCGACGAGGACGACGAGGTCGAACTCGAGGCCCTTCGTGAGGACGGGTGCGAGCGACCGCACCCGGTCGCCCTCGGGGAAGGTCGGGTCGCCGACGACGCACGCGACGCCGCCGTGCGACGCGAGCCACTCCTCGATGACGCTCGCGAGGTCGGCCCGACGGCCGTGCTGCACGGGCACGCCGGTCCGGCGCACGGACGTCGGCACGTTGGCGTCGGGCAGCGCGGCACGGATCACGGGCTCGGCCTCGACCATGACCTCCTCGGGCGTGCGGTAGTTGAGCGTGAGCGACGCCGTCTCGACGCTGGCCAGGCCGACGCGGGCCAGCCGCTCGTGCCACGACTCCGCGAAGCCGTGGCGGGCCTGCGCGCGGTCGCCGACGACGGTGAGGCTGCGCGACGGGCAGCGCGCGAGCAGCATCTGCCACTGCGCGTCGGTGAGCTCCTGCGCCTCGTCGACGACGACGTGCGCGAACGGCCCGGCGAGCGGGTCGGACGGCTCGTCGTCGCCGGCGGGGTCGACGAGCGCGTCGCGCAGGTCCTGACCCTTGAGCATCGACATGAGCAGCAGCTCGCTGTCGTCCGCGGCGATCAGCTCGTCGACGACGCGCTGCCGCTGCTGCTGCTCGACAGCCCGCTCGGCCTCCCGGCGGCGTCGCCGCGCGGGCGCGTCGGGGTCGCCGAGCCGCGCGCGGGCGGCGTCGAGCAGCGGCAGGTCGGACGTCGTCCACGCGCGCGGGTCGTCACGCTGGAGCAGCCGCACCTCGTCGGGCGTGAGCCAGGGTGCGCACAGCCGCAGGTAGGCGGGCACGGACCACAGGTCGGCGACGAGGTCGGGCGCGTCGAGCAGCGGCCACGCGCGGTTGACGGCGCGTGCCAGGTCGCGGTCGCGCAGCAGCGCGCGGCGCAGCTGGTCGGTGGGCACGTCGTCGTCGTGCTTGTCGACGAGGATCTCGAGCAGCGCGTCCCACACTTGCGCGCGCGCCTCGTTGTGCGGGGTGCCGGGCTCGGGGGCGTCGAACGCCTCGGCCCAGTCGGTCGCGCTGAGCCGGACGTCGGCCCACGGCGTCTCGACGGTCATGGGCGCGGTCGGCGGCCGCTCGGAGAACCGGACGGCCGGCTCGATCGCTCGCACCATCGCGGCCGACGCCTTGAGCCGTGCGACCTCCGGGTCGCCCTCGTCGACAGCCGTCGCCCCCTCGGGCACCAGGTCCGCCAGCGTGCACGTCCGCACGCCCTCCTCGCCCAGGCTCGGCAGCACGTCGGACACGTAGTCCAGGTACGGCTGGTGCGGCCCGACGAACAGCACGCCGCCGCGCCGGTGCCCGAGCCGCGGGTCGTGGTAGAGCAGGTACGCGGTGCGGTGCAGCGCGACGACGGTCTTGCCCGTCCCCGGTCCGCCGTCGACGACGAGCGTCCCCTGCGAGCCCGCGCGCACGATCGCGTCCTGATCCGCCGCGATCGTGCCGAGCACGTCCCGCATGCGCGCCGACCGGTCCGCGCCGAGGCTCGCGACGAACGCCGACTGGT
Organism: Cellulomonas algicola; assembly: GCF_003851725.1. Classification (GTDB taxonomy): domain Bacteria; phylum Actinomycetota; class Actinomycetes; order Actinomycetales; family Cellulomonadaceae; genus Cellulomonas; species Cellulomonas algicola. The sequence goes on from NZ_BHYL01000038.1 coordinate 10,272, forward strand.
CGTCGAGCGCCGCGTTCGCCGAGAGCCCGTCGGCCGTGAACACCTCGTCCCAGAAGTCCGTGACGCGCCCGGCCGTCCACCGGTACCGCCGCCGGCTGACGACACCCATCGGGTTGCCGTGCGTCGCCCCGAAGAAGGGCTCCGCGACGGGCGACCGCCAGTCGACCAGCAGCCGGCGGCCCTCGACGTCGGTCACGCCGAGCCTCCCGACGTAGACCGGCTCGCCGCCGTCGGCCGGGACGACGCGGCCCAGGCACAGGTCGAGGCCGAACCGCTGGAGCACGCGCAGCCGCCCCGACAGGCGGTGGATCTCCTGGTCACGCTCGAGAGCCGCCGTCCCGTGCCCGCCGGGTGCGCGGCGAGCCTCGTCCAGGCGGGCTGCCACGTCGGCGCGCTGGTGGTCCAGGGTGGCCGCGAGCGCGGCGAAGAACTGCTCGTCGGCGGCGACGAGGACCGGGTCGGCCTTCGCCGCGAGGGAGTCGGGGAGGTGGAACGCGCTGGTCGTCTGGGAGGTCACGGTCGGCGATTCTTCGCCGCGAGGGGGGTCTTGCCGCAAGACCCCCGGTGCTCTATACGTTGAGAGTGGCGGGGATGTCCCCGCCGTCGTCGTGTCCGGGGGCGTCCACGCGCTCGCGCGGGCGCGGGCGCCGCTCGACTGCTCGCCCCCAGAGCGTCGCGGCGCCGATCGACGCGGCGAGCAGCACCGCGGTCCCGACGACGTCGAGCACGTAGTGGTTGCCCGTCGTGAGCACGACCCCCGTCATCGCCAGCGGGAACAGCCACGCCGCCCACGCGACGCGCGGGTGCGAGGTCCGCAGCGCGAGCCACACCGCGTACGCGCACCACGCCGAGAACCCGACGTGCATGCTCGGCATCGCCGTGTACGACGAGCCCGGCGTCGGTGCGCTGCGGTCACCGAGCGGGTCGTGCCGCCGCACGACGTCGACGACGCCCGCGAGCGCGAACCGCGGCGGCGACATCGGGACCGCCCAGTACACGGGCAGCACCAGCAGCATCATCGCCAGCAGGGTCCGCCGCGCCCGCAGGTACACCTCGGGGTGGCGCACGAACACCCACACCAGGACGCCGAGCAGCACGAGGTAGTACGACCGGTAGACGTAGACGGCGGCGACCTCGACCCACGTCGGCTGCGCGACCAGCCACCGGTTCGTCGCGAGCGCGACGTCGATCCCCAGCGTCCGCTCGACGTCCTGCAGCGCGAGCGCGTGCGCCGTGGCGGCGGCGACGTCCCGCGCGACGTGCGCGTGCACCCACGTGAACACCGTGAATGCACCGAGCACGACGACGAGCTCGACGAGCGCGCGGGGGCGTCGCGTCGAGGGTCCTGGCCGCTCCGTCGCGCCGGGCACGCGCCGATCCTGCCAGCGCGCGCGGCCACCGCGACAGCGTCCGGTCGGAAGTCCGCCCGGGTCCCACGGCCGCGTGCCGCGGGGGCGCGACGGTCGGGCGACGTCTACGCCGGGTCGTCGCGGGCGGGGCGGCCGGGACGACGGACCGGCGTCGCGTCGCGCGGGAGG
>NZ_BHYL01000039.1 GCF_003851725.1 Cellulomonas algicola
CGCGCGGGGGCCCGACGTCATCACGCGCCGGGGCCCGACGTCATCACGCGCCCACCCACGCCCCGACGTCCAGGCCCAGGACGCGACCCGGCGTCGAGCGTGTCCGGCGACGACTCGAGGCGGTCGTGCGTGGCCGCGCCCGGCCCGTCGTCGGGCGGCAGGTCGGGCCTGTGCGCGACCCTCGTCGGGCGCCGCCGGGGCTTCCGTCACCCGTCCGGGCGATTCGTCGCGAGACGTCCTGCAGCCCCTGCGGCGTGTCGCGCACCGGCGCGTCCGGGCGAACTGGACGCTGCCCTTGTGGACCCGGTTGTGCACGGTGCTGTGCGGCTGCTGGGGACGCCTGTGGACGGTCCGCGAACCCGCAGGTCGGGGGCTCTGTCGGACCTCGGCGATACCCTGGGTTCTCCACAGGGTGAAGTTGAACGACACGGATGTAACACAATCCCTAGTGGTGGCTTGTGAGTCGCACCCCTAGGTGTAGTGTTGAAGTCGACGCGGTGGGGGAACCGCGATCGGCTCCGCAAGGGGCCCACGGACCATCGCGACCCACTCCGGGGGGAGCGTCGCGCGAGAGTGAACTAGGAGCCACGATGACGATCACGGTCTACAGCAAGCCGGCGTGCGTGCAGTGCAACGCGACCTACCGCGCGCTCGACAAGCTGGGTGCCGAGTACACCGTCGTGGACATCAGCGAGGACGCCGACGCGCGTGACTACGTCATGTCGCTCGGCCACCTCCAGGCCCCCGTCGTGATCGTCGACGGCGACCACTGGTCGGGCTACCGCCCGGACCGCATCAAGGCGCTCGCCGACCGCATGGCCGCCGCCGTCGCCTGACGCACGCGGGCGGCCGGACGGGTCGCCCACCACGGACGCCCCGGGCCGGCGCAGGACTCGCACCGCGTCGGCCCGGCGGGCATCCGCCCCCGGTACCGGACACAGAAGAGGGTCGGCTCCGCCGTGCCCTCGCACCGACACCGCACCGACACCGCACATCGAGAGCGACGGTCCGACCGTCCGACCGGGGCGAGGGGAGCAGGCCGATGAGCTCGCTGGTCTACTTCTCCTCCGCCTCGAACAACACGCACCGCTTCGTGGAGAAGCTGGGCCTGCCCGCCCGGCGCATCCCGCTGCGGCCGACTGACCCGTTCCTGCACGTGACGGAGCCGTACGTCCTGGTCGTCCCCACCTACGGCGGTGGCAACGAGGGCGGCGCCGTGCCGCGGCAGGTCGTGAAGTTCCTCAACGACGAGGGCAACCGGTCGCTCATCCGCGGCGTCATCGCGGCGGGCAACACCAACTTCGGCGAGGCCTACTGCATCGCGGGGGACATCGTCGCGGCCAAGTGCCGCGTCCCCTACCTGTACGGGTTCGAGCTCATGGGAACGAACGAGGACGTGCACCGCGTCCGCGAGGGATTGAGGACATTTTGGCAGCGACAGTCGCAGATACCCGCGTAGAGCTGACGGGGCTGGACTACCACGCCCTGAACGCGATGCTGAACCTCTACGACGCGGACGGGAAGATCCAGTTCGACAAGGACCGGGAGGCGGCGCGGCAGTACTTCCTCCAGCACGTCAACCAGAACACGGTCTTCTTCCACGACCTCGACGAGAAGCTCGAGTACCTGGTCGAGAACAAGTACTACGACCCGGCGGTGCTCGCGCAGTACGACCGCGCGTTCATCAAGACGCTCTTCGAGTACGCGTACTCGAAGAAGTTCCGCTTCCAGACGTTCCTCGGCGCGTTCAAGTACTACACGTCGTACACGCTGAAGACGTTCGACGGGAAGCGGTACCTGGAGCGTTTCGAGGACCGTGTCTGCATGGTCGCGCTGAGCCTCGCCGAGGGTGACCAGGACTTCGCGATCAGCCTCGTCGACGAGATCGTCTCGGGCCGCTTCCAGCCGGCGACGCCGACGTTCCTCAACCTCGGCAAGGCGCAGCGCGGCGAGCCCGTCTCCTGCTTCCTGCTGCGCATCGAGGACAACATGGAGTCCATCGCGCGCGGCATCAACTCCGCCCTGCAGCTCTCCAAGCGTGGCGGCGGCGTCGCGCTCCTGCTCAGCAACATCCGCGAGCACGGCGCGCCCATCAAGCACATCGAGAACCAGAGCTCGGGCGTCATCCCCGTCATGAAGCTCCTCGAGGACTCGTTCTCGTACGCGAACCAGCTCGGCGCGCGCCAGGGCGCGGGTGCCGTGTACCTGCACGCGCACCACCCGGACATCTACCGGTTCCTCGACACCAAGCGCGAGAACGCCGACGAGAAGATCCGCATCAAGACGCTGTCGCTCGGCGTCGTCATCCCGGACATCACGTTCGAGCTGGCGAAGAAGAACGAGCCGATGTACCTGTTCTCGCCGTACGACGTCGAGCGCGTGTACGGGGTGCCGTTCGCGGACATCGACGTCTCGGAGAAGTACTACGAGATGGTCGACAACGCGGCGATCCGCAAGACGAAGATCAACGCGCGCGAGTTCTTCCAGACGCTCGCCGAGCTCCAGTTCGAGTCCGGCTACCCGTACGTGATGTTCGAGGACACGGTCAACCGTGCGAACCCCGTCAAGGGCAAGATCACGCACTCGAACCTCTGCTCGGAGATCCTCCAGGTGTCGACCCCGTCGACGTTCAACGAGGACCTCTCCTACAAGGAGGTCGGCCGCGACATCTCCTGCAACCTCGGCTCGATGAACATCGCGCTCGCGATGGACGGCCCGGACTTCGGCAAGTCGGTCGAGACCGCGATCCGTGCGCTGACGGCCGTCTCCGACCAGACGGACATCGAGTCGGTGCCGTCGGTCAAGCGCGCCAACCGCGGCGGCCACGCCATCGGCCTCGGGCAGATGAACCTGCACGGCTACCTGGCGCGCGAGCGGATCTTCTACGGGTCCGACGAGGGCCTCGACTTCACGAACATCTACTTCTACACGGTCGCCTACCACGCGATCCGTGCGTCGAACCTGCTCGCGCAGGAGCGGAAGCAGGCGTTCTACGGGTTCGAGGACTCGAAGTACGCGACGGGCGAGTACTTCCAGAAGTACGTCGAGAAGGAGTGGGCGCCGCGCACCGAGCGCATCCGTGCGCTCTTCGCGGACGCCGGCGTGCACATCCCGACGCAGGACGACTGGCGTCAGCTGGCCGCCTCCGTCAAGGAGCACGGCATCTACAACCAGAACCTGCAGGCGGTCCCGCCGACCGGCTCGATCTCGTACATCAACCACTCGACGTCGTCGATCCACCCGATCGCGTCGAAGATCGAGATCCGCAAGGAAGGCAAGATCGGCCGCGTCTACTACCCGGCGCCGTTCATGACGAACGACAACCTGGAGTATTACCAGGACGCGTACGAGATCGGCTACGAGAAGGTCATCGACACCTACGCCGAGGCGACGCAGCACGTCGACCAGGGCCTGTCGCTGACGCTGTTCTTCAAGGACACGGCGACGACCCGTGACCTCAACCGGGCGCAGATCTACGCCTGGAAGAAGGGCATCAAGACGATCTACTACATCCGCCTCCGCCAGCTCGCCCTGGAGGGGACGTCCGTGGAGGGTTGCGTCTCGTGCATGCTGTGACGAGGGACTTGTCCGATGCGTGAGGTCGGCGAGCCGGCGGTCGTCGGCGTCGTCTACGGCATTCGGCTCGCGACTGTGGCGGAGTACCGCTACGTCGGCCTCACCGAGTCGTCGGCGACGCGCCGCCTGACCCGGCACCGCGCGAATGCGCGTGCTGGTCGGCGGACACCGTTCTACGACTGGCTGCGCAAGCACGACGTGGAGGTCGTCGTCGACGTCCTCGAGAAGGTCACCACCTCGCGGGCTGACCTCGGCCTGGCTGAGATGCGGTGGATCGCTGATCTCAGGGCGTCTGGCCACACGCTGCTGAACTTGACGGACGGCGGGCTCGGGCCGACAGGCGTCGTCTGGACGGAAGAACAGCGCGAGGCAGCGCGGATCCGGTCGACCGGGAGGCCAGGCGTGAGCCGTCCTGGCGTCCTGGGTCCCTTCTACGGGCGGCGCCACAGCGACGAGCAGCGCGCGCGGTGGTCGAGGGACCGTCAGGGCACCAACGTGGGCGCGGACAACCCCAACTTCGGCAGGTTCGGTGCAGAGCACCCGGCCTTCGGTTCCACGTGGAGCGACGAGGCACGGCGTCGTCTCTCTGAGTTGCGCAAGGGCGAGGGCAACCCGAACTTCGGGAGGTCTGCGAGCGCCGAGACGCGGGCGAAGATGTCGGCAGCACGGAAGGGGCGCCCCATGCCGTCGAGCAAGCGCAATGCGCACACGAGGCATCACACCAACAAGGGCGTGCGCAGCAACAGGTGCGCCTACTGCGACACGATCGTCGAGCACCAGTTCGCGCTGGCGCTCGTAGCCCAGAAGGAAGACGTGACATGACCCCCACGGGGAAGCTGAAGCTGATCGACCGCGTGTCGGCGATCAACTGGAACCGGCTCGAGGACGCGAAGGACGCCGAGGTCTGGGACCGGCTCGTCGGCAACTTCTGGCTGCCGGAGAAGGTGCCGGTGTCGAACGACATCCAGTCGTGGGCGACGCTCACCGAGCAGGAGAAGACGCTCACGATGCGCGTCTTCACCGGCCTGACGCTGCTCGACACGATCCAGGGCACGGTCGGCGCGGTCAGCCTGATCCCGGACGCGATCACGCCGCACGAGGAGGCCGTCTACACGAACATCGCGTTCATGGAGTCGGTGCACGCCAAGTCGTACTCGTCAATCTTCTCGACGCTGTGCTCCACCAAGGAGATCGACGAGGCGTTCCGCTGGTCGGAGGAGAACCCGAACCTCCAGCGCAAGGCCGAGATCGTCATGCAGTACTACAAGGGCGACTCGCCGCTGAAGCGGAAGGTCGCGAGCACGCTGCTCGAGTCGTTCCTCTTCTACTCGGGCTTCTACCTGCCCATGTACTGGTCGAGCCGCGCGAAGCTCACGAACACGGCCGACCTGATCCGGCTGATCATCCGTGACGAGGCGGTGCACGGGTACTACATCGGCTACAAGTTCCAGAAGGGCCTCGAGGCGCTGTCGGCCGAGGAGCGCCAGGAGCTCAAGGACTACACGTTCGAGCTGCTCTTCGAGCTGTACGACAACGAGGTGGAGTACACGCAGGACCTGTACGACGGCGTCGGTCTGACCGAGGACGTCAAGAAGTTCCTGCGCTACAACGCCAACAAGGCTCTGATGAACCTCGGCTACGAGGCGCTGTTCCCGCGCGACGAGACCGACGTGAACCCGGCGATCCTGTCGGCGCTGTCGCCGAACGCGGACGAGAACCACGACTTCTTCTCGGGGTCGGGCTCGTCGTACGTCATCGGCAAGGCCGTCAACACCGAGGACGAGGACTGGGACTTCTGATCCCGTCCTGACGCACGCCACGAGAGGCCCGCACCCCGCCCGGGGTCGCGGGCCTCTCGCGTGTCAGGACGGCCCGGCGGCGGCCGTCGCGGCGTTGCGTGCGGCGAGCCGGGCGAACGCGTCGGTCAGCTCGGGCGGGGACACGACGTCGACGTCGGTGTCGAAGCGGTTGAGCGACGCGGCGAGCGCGACCCACGACCACGAGCCGGTCGTGAGGCGGCAGCGGTCGGGGCCGAGGTCCTCGACGACCCCGTCGCCGACGAAGGGCCGGACGACAGCGGCGGGGCTGTGCAGGACGACCGTGCCGCGGCAGGGCGGGCCGCCGGTCGCGTCCCCCGCGCCCGCGTCGGAGCCCGCGAAGCGCGCGGCGACGTACGCGGCGACGTCACCGCCCGGCACCTCGCGCGGCGTGAAGCGCGGCCCGGTCGGCGTGCGCGGGGTGAGGCGGTCGGCGCGGAACAGGCGCCAGTCGTCGCGGTCGAGGTCCCACGCGACGAGGTACCAGCGGCTGCGCGACGCGACGAGGTGGTGCGGCTCGACGCGCCGCGGCGGACCGGCCGCCGCCGGTGTGCCGGCGCGTGGGTCGGCGTGGTCGAACCGCAGGACCTCGTGGGCCCGGACGGCGGCGGAGATCGCGACGAGGACGTCGGGGGCGACGGGGTCGGCGGCACCTGGTCGACCGGCAGCCGGGAGCGTCGTGAACGTCAGGGCGTCGAGCCGGTGGCGCAGCCGCGACGGCATCACCTGACGCACGGTGCCGAGCGCGCGCACCGCGGCCTCGTCGATCGCAGCCCCGGTTGCCGTCGCGGCCTGCAGCGCCACGGCGAGGGCGACCACCTGGTCGTCGTCGAGGAGCAGCGGCGGCACCTCCGACCCGGCCTCGAGCCGGTAGCCGCCGTCGGGTCCCATCGTCGCCTCGATCCGGTAGCCCATCGCGCGCAGCCGGTCGACGTCGCGGCGCACGGTCCGGCGGCTGATGCCGAGGCGGTCGGCCAGGAGCGAGCCCGGCCACGCGCGGCGCGTCTGCAGCAGCGAGAGCAGCCGCAGCAGGCGGGAGGTCGTCGTCGCCATGCCGTGAGCCTAGGGGCGAAGTAGGACCGAACCTGACCTACACGCACGGAAGGGTGGTGGTCACCGGGATCGACCCGGGCGAGCACCCGTCAGGAGCGGACATGACCCTCACCACCACCACGCACCTCAACTTCCGCGGAAACGCCCGCGCGGCTCTCGACCTGTACGCCGCGGCCGTCGGCGGGCGCGTCACCGTGACCACCTACGCCGAGCTCGGCATGCCCGCCGACGCGCCCGGTGCCGACGGCGTCGTCTTCGGGCTCGTCGAGGCCGACAACGGGTTCCGGGTCATGGCGTACGACGTCCCCGGCGCACCGGGCCCGGCGCAGACGGGCTCGACGCGGCGCGAGAACGGCGTCACCCTCACCGACCAGCCGTTCTTCGTCTCCGTCCGCGGTGCCTCGCTCGACGAGGTGCAGGCCGTCTGGGACGGTCTCGCGGACGGCGCGACGGTCGTCGAGCCGCTCGCCGCCTCCGCGTGGAGCGCGGGGTTCGGCATGCTCACCGACCGGTTCGGCGTCACGTGGGTGCTCGACGTCGCCACGTCCGCCTGACCTACGCGGAGGGCGGGACCTTCGACTCGCGCGACGGTCCCGCCCCGCTCCTACCGTGCGGAACAGGTCCCGATGGAGGGGGTGGAGGTCTCGTGTCTCGTCACACGCCGACGGCACGTGCGCGGCTCGACGACGTCCCGGGGCCGCGGCTCGGCGAACCGCTGCCGCGGTTCACGTCCGCCGGCACCGCCGGTCTTCCCGAGGCGACGAGGCGCTGGCTGCGGCACGCGATCGCCGAGGGCACGCCGCTGCACCGCTCGGCGGCACTGACGATGCACGGCGAGATCAGGATCGGCTCGTGGCGCCCCTTCACCGCGCGTCAGCTGATCGTCCCGGGCTCCGCGTTCGTGTGGCAGGCCCGGACCGCGATCCTCGGGCTGCCCGTGCGCGGCTTCGACCGCTACGTCGACGGCGTGGGCGAGATGCGTTGGCGGCTGGCGGGCGTCGTCCCGGTGCTGAGCGCCCAGGGCGACGACGTCACGCGCAGCGCGGCCGGGCGGCTCGCCGGGGAGGGCGTGCTCGTCCCGACGGCGTTCGGCGTGGCGACGTGGACCGCGGACCGCGACCCCGACGCGTTCGTCGGGCGGTGGCTGATCGACGGCGACGAGCACGGTGTGCGGCTCGAGGTCGGACCGGACGGGCGGCTGCGCCGCGTGACGATGGACCGGTGGGGCGACCCCGACGGACGCGGCCACGCGCTGCACCACTTCGGCGTGACTGTCGACGCCGAGGCGACGTTCCACGGCGTGACGATGCCCGGACGCTTCCGTGCGAGCTGGTGGGCGGGCTCCGAACCCGAGGAGGAGGGCGAGTTCTTCCGCGCGACGATCACGGACGCGTCGTTCTCCTGAGGCCGTCGCGGGGTGGATCTCGGGGACGTCCGCTTCCCCAGGAGGATGCTGGGTCCCATGGACCACGACGCACTGCACGACGTCCGACCCGTCACGACACGTCTCGTCGATCCGCGGGACATGACGCACGAGGTCACGGCCCCCGTCTTCCGGGTCACCTTCTGGACGGGGGAGCGTCACGACGACGACGGCACCCCGGCGAGCCAGGAGGCGACGTACGAGCTCGAGGGGGTCGACGTCGTCGACGCGATCGCGTGGGCGCGAGCTCACGCACGGACGGTGTCCCCGCTCGTCCTCGTGCAGCTCGCGGTCGTCGCCGACGACCCCCGGACGGACGGCCGCACGGCGATCAGCCTGTGGTCGTGGGACGGCATCGCGGATCGGTAGGCGACGCGCGAGGCGGACGGCTCGCGCCGCGCGCGCGGCGGGGTGAGGCTGGTCGTCGGCCCGGTGGACGCCGGCCGTACACAGCAACGAGGAGCTTGCATGGAGTACCGCCAGCTCGGCCGGACCGGCCTGAGGGTGTCGGAGATCGGGTACGGCGCGTGGGGGATCGGGGCGTCGCAGTGGAAGGGCGCGCAGGAGGACGAGTCGGTCGCGGCGCTGCGCCGCGCGATCGAGCTCGGCGTGAACTTCGTCGACACGGCGCGCGGGTACGGCGAGAGCGAGCGCATCGTCGGCAGCGTCCTGCGGGAGCACCCGGACGTGCTCGTCGCGACGAAGGTGCCGCCGAAGAACATGGTCTGGCCCGCGCCGGACGGGCTGCACCCGGACGAGACGTTCCCGGGCGAGCACGTCCGCGCGAGCCTCGAGGCGAGCCTGCAGGCGTCGGGGCTCGATCACTTCGACGTGCTCCAGCTCCACGTCTGGTCCGACGAGTGGGTCGGCACGGGCGACTGGCTCGAGACGGTCGCGGCGCTCAAGGACGAGGGCAAGATCCGCTTCTTCGGAGTCTCGATCAACGACTACCAGCCGGAGAACGCGCTCGCCCTGGTCCGCAGCGGTGCGGTCGACACGGTGCAGGTCATCCACAACGCGTGGCACCAGCAGCCCGAGGAGCAGCTGCTGGGCGCGTGCGAGGAGCACGGCGTCGGCGTGATCGTGCGCGTCGCGCTCGACGAGGGCGGGCTGACCGGCCGAATCACGGCGGGCGCGACGTTCCCGGAGGGCGACTTCCGGAACACGTACTTCGGTGGCGACCGGCCGGCGCAGGTCGAGCAGCACGTGAGGGCGCTGGTCGAGGACCTCGGCATCGAGACGGACGCGCTGCCCGACGTCGCGCTGCGGTACGTGCTGGACCACCCAGCGGTGTCGACGGTCATCGCGGGCATGCGGACCGTGCGGAACGTCGAGCGCAACGCGGCGACGAGCGACGGGCGGCGGCTCACCGACGAGCAGCGTGCGGTGATCCGGCGGCACCGGTGGGAGCGGAACTTCTACCGGGCGGTCGACGCCGAGGACTGATCCGACGGCCTCGAGCCCCGCGCAGCGGACGGGCGCGTCCGTCCGCTGCGCGGGGCAACCGTTCGCGCG